>JANORP010000051.1:0-4662 GCA_031415375.1 Bacteroidota bacterium
TTCAGTGTTGGTGATGAGGACTTTTGGGCTCACCCCTGTATTCTGATATTCAAGATAGATGCCGATCAGGCCATTTTTGATGATCGCGTGATCGATCACCGATGCCTTGGCGATGTTCCCAAAGGCGATGCCTCGCCATTGCCCACCTTGCTCGTCGTAGCGGCTGCCAAATCGGGTCTGTTGAAAAACTGCCTCATTGCCCTGGGTGCCTTCGACAAGCAAGCGCCCGAAGACGATGATCGAGGAGATGAGGTTGAAGTTCTCGTCTTTGCGTGGGGTGAAATAGATCTGGGTGCCAGGCAAAATGCGCAAAGTGTGGCCATCTGCAATATACAGTGGGCCATCGATCACATGCTTCTTGTCTGGGCCAAACACTGTGAGGTTACTACCTCCAAAGCCGCCCAAAACAGAGTCTTTGTAAAAAATAGCATCCCATATAAATGATTCAATTTCAATATTTTGCGTATTGCCACCCACAGTAAACAATAGGCGATCGCGGTTGAAGGCGTCCTTTTCGTCGGATGTGAATTTGATGAATGCGATGGCCGAATCCCCGTCCTCCAGCTCATAATTGTCGATCTCATTGGCGGTGATGCCATCGAATATGAGGCTGTAGTCGGTGGCTTTTTCCAACTTGATCTTGGAAATAAGCATGTTTTTGCCGCTATAGTTGCGCACGACCAAGCGCTCAGTGGGCGATGGCAAGGAAGTGAAGATCGTGTCGAAAAAGACCGTATCTGTGCTGAAAGCGAGATCTCCTTTGGCCACAAAAGTATCTGGACGCAGGCTGCAACCTGCAACAAAGGACAGCAATAGCAACGACGAAAATAGAATGATCTGCTTCACGATGGCCAAAGATAAGGCGGATGTGTTGGCAGAATGAGGCATTTATTTTTCTCCTTTTAAGCTAATTGTATCAGAAACTCACGCCTACACCCGCGTAGGCATTCATGCCGCGCCCGATCGTGGGCACCACGAAGCCCAGCAGGTTGTCTGAGCCAGCCATGATGTCAAAGCTCGCTGAGCCGACGGTAAAGCCATAATTGGCCAAAAGGCCGAAACCATAGCTATCGAGGCCCATCCCATAGGCATTGGCCCCCAGCGTAAGCCCCTTGATCACTTCGTGCTGATAGGTCACCCCTACCAATGGCAGCCTTGAATGCTGCCCTGCTGCCAGCGGATACCAAATCACTGATGCCGACAGGCTGGCCTTTTCATTGAGATGAAAGGTCCCGTTCAACCGCAAGGATAGCGGAGAGTAAACCATGTGGCGCGTCTGCGTGGTATCTGGCAGCAACAATCCCTTGATCGAATCGACCTGACGATCGATGATGGGGCTGATGCTATCTTGCAACAGGCTGGCGATGGTGATGCCCTCCCAGTTCACATTTACAGTGTCATTGATATTGTTTGTCGCCCAAGAAGTAAAGCCTAGGTCGGTCGCCGCAAAGTCTATGTCCAACTTCTCGCTCAATTCATAGCGCATGCCCACATCGATCCCAGCACCGTAGCCCTGAAATGCAAAAAGGCCAGTTTTGCCTAGCTTCTTAGTGGTATAGAGGTCATAGTCTGCCTTTACATTGACTTGAATGCCGTTGGGTGCCGTGTATAGCGCATAATTGAGGTGATCGAGATCGGCCATTTTGATGCCTTGCTTCAAGCGCAGGCGCACCCCAAGGCTCAGTTTGTCCCATTTCCAACCCGTACCAATGCTCAGGTCGCGGGTACGCAACAGCTTTCCCTTAATGCCTTGGTCGCTCACAGTATCACCTGCATAGGCGCCATTGCCTTTGAGCACAAGGCCGAGGGTATTGGGATTGTTGAATCGTGCATAGACTGATGCATAATCGTCTAGGTAGAACCCAAAGCGTTGGTTGCCAAATTTCACATTGACAGCGGCCAAGCCGAGATGGTAGCCGCCACTGATGTCCTCCTTGGCTTTGAGGTCGCCGAGCAGACGATCCTTGACAGCTTCTGTAATGAATCCGCCTTCAGCAAAGATGCCGTCTAGTGGCGCGTGGGTATTTCCTAGCCAGAAACTGCCTTGGGCTGCATATCGGAATTTTTCAAATTCCCCCTCCACCAGATTGGCCGGCTGATTGGCTTGGCTCCATACATGATCTTTGAGGAGCGTACTTTGGATGCCGTATTGTGCAGGCAGGTTGCCAAAAAGCAGCACCAATGCCATCATGCTCAGGCGCAATTTCGCTTTCTTCATATTTCTGATTTCGAGCTTCAATGTTGGGGAAATGGAGCTATATGCGATCTGTACTTAGGAACCGACATGGTATTTCACGTCGCCGACAATGTAGAAATCGATCCCATAAGTGGTGTACAGCTTCACGTGTTGCCCCGTGGGCTTGGTGCTCAATACAAAGCGCGCGATAGCCCGTTTGCCGCGTTGCTTGAGGGTCGTGAACCGCATTTGATCCCATTGTGCGATCAACTCTCCTGTGCCTGGCACATCGACATAGCCGCTTTGATTGACCTGCCCAGCGGGCAGCGTCTGTGGCCCCGTATTGAACAAGCTGTCAAACACGGCACCTTGGGCATCAACAAAAAGTACCTGTACTTGGGCCTCAAAGGGGAATTGGTTGCTACCAATCAATTTGAGTTTGCCTTCCTCAATGCCTTTGGGCAGTGTGGCGTCGCTCACATTGATGTCGAGCGTGTCTTGGAGCCAAAGGTGGTCAGTGATGCCTTCAAATGGAACCTCGATGTCCAGGTAGGCGCTGATCGCACTTTGGTCGGTCGCAAAGTTGTTGCGCAAGGCTGGATTGCCGTTTTTGTTCACGAGCACTTCCATATTAAACCTGATCTCATCTGGCAAGCTGCTGATGAAGGGCCTGATGTTGGAGTTGGTTTGGTTCAGCACGATGGGTGTCGAAATCGTCTGCCCAACGTTTGGCAGACGAGGGCCACGTACCTCAGTCGGGTTATTCATGAGCTGCCCGGTAAGCGGTACTGTCTGATGGGTGCGGTTGTTCACAGCATCCATTTGCAGGACCCTAAGTTCACCATCGACACCGATCGAGTTATCAATCGTCATCTTGACTGCGGGGTTGCGCAAGTCGAGAGAGCCGCCCAAAATGGAGCTGAAAAAGGAGAAATCAATCGTGTC
The DNA here is from genome assembly GCA_031415375.1 of Bacteroidota bacterium. GTDB lineage: Bacteria > Bacteroidota > Bacteroidia > J057 > JADKCL01 > JADKCL01. The sequence continues at coordinate 3,122 of JANORP010000051.1, forward strand.
GGCAAACGAAAAGGTGCTTTGACCAAGATAACCTTCGATATAGGACGGCTTGATCCCGACTAGGCCATAATTGATGTCGATCGAGTCGGTGAGGTCCATCGTGTTTTTCACCCCTGAATAGAGCAGGTCACCGATCAGGTGATAGGGAAATAGATTCACTGAGTCACCCGTGAGGGTCATGTCGATGTAGTAGTCCACGAGTTCAAACTCGACGTGCGCAGTGGAATTGCCGCCTGGTACAGGCACCAAGCGGTCTGAGATAGTGACGGGCTGCCCATTTTTGATGGCTGTCGGCAATGAGTACTGGAAAGCAATGGTGTCTTGGATCGTGGAAATGGCATCCAAAATCAAGAATCCGGTTTTGGATTTGATCTTGGTGATCTCGATGCCATTGTCAAACCGATAATTGATGCGGCTCTTGTCATCGATGACCCGCTGGGCAGGAAACACGGCAGTGGCACGTGAGGCCGTGAGGTTCTTCACGATGATCCGTAGGCGAATGAAATTATTGGTGTCCAACAGGATATTCACGCCTTGGGCAATGTCGATGTCCTCCAATTTGGCAGCCATGGAGCTCTCGACCGTCTTGCCTGCAAGTTCGGCGCTGTCACTCTTGGTTTGGCCGGGCATGATATTCACCATGGTTTTTTGGACCAAGGTGTCGGTGTACATGCCTGCATTGCGGAGGTGGAAGGTCACGCTTGAAATTTCAAGTGGCAAGCGGTTCTCGATTTGCACGACCATCCTGCCGGTCAACAAATCTGCCTCATCAAAAAATTGCCCGGCATCGATCGGCACATCTGCGCTGGAGAGGTTGGTCAATGCAGGAATGAAGAAGATAGTTTGTCCTTGTTGCTGATACAGATTGCAGGCAATCGTCTGACCCTGGTCGCAAAGCTGTCGCAAAATCTGCCCCATTGTAATGTCTTGGGTCAGTGTGTCGGTGGCGAGCTTGATCGTGCCGAGTGTGATCTTGGCACTGTAAGACGTGTCTGGAACGACGAGGTAGTCCTCTAGTCTCAAGGTCACGAGGGTATCTCTAAAGACAACCGTGATGCTGTTGTCGCTGTTGGTTTGGACAAAGGTGGCGTCTTTGAGGGCATCGTCTAGTCCAATGCGTGATTTCACAATGGGCGCGACCAAGTTTTGGTCCCAATTGACCCCGTCCTTGACCTTCCATTTGCAGGAAGCGCCGACGAGTACAAGCAGCAAAAGAAGCAGTAAATAGTTCCTACGCATGTCGTTCTTCAATAGAGTGCGGACAAAAAACTCCACACTTGCCGTAAATATAATAGAATTTCAGGAACATCTACCAATGCAGATGCGTCGCTGGAAACCCTTTGCACATACAAGAATACAACTGCGCTAGGCAATGCCCTCAACCATTTCCCGACCATCTTACGCACCCAAACGGAAGATGAAGACGCAAGTCCTTGTTCTAGAAGTGAGAAATGGATGGATGAGCGACGATGACGTTGCGTATGGTCGTGCCTAGCAGCTGTTGCGCCGTCGTGAGACGTGTCAAAATCGCCGCATCCATG
>JANORP010000052.1:0-19188 GCA_031415375.1 Bacteroidota bacterium
CCAGCATGTCAAAAACGGCTGGCACCTCAGACAAACGATACTCCTTGGCCGCTCGACTCTCAAGGATCATACCCTTGACGCCCCGCAACATTTGATCGGCACCCGTGAGTCCATACTTCGCAAGCATCTCTTGCGAGGAAGGGTTGATCTCGCTTATGCCGGCCAAACCCGACTGTGAAAACACATCTCCATCTTGCGCATCCTTGATTTCTTGAAGCGGCTGATTTGGGGCGGATTTTTCATGCTTGATCATACTTAGCAACATCGTCGCTATCGTAATGCCTGTAGCCTCGTCTTCTTTTGCAGCAGCTTGACGAAACACCTTTTCATCTGGCCCGCGCTTTAGAAATTTGAGAAGCATATTTCCAGCCTTACCTGCAAGATAATCAGCGACTAGACCCACAAAAATACCTCTAGTCTGCGCACTTGCTTGGGAAAAGATTTGATCCAATGAGGTACGACTCATGAGCGACACATATTCCTTCGCGTACCGCTTCTTATGGAGATCTTGGGCATCTACATAACCTTTCAGGAGCTGCATCATGGTCGTGAGTTCATGGGGAATCACTCCTGAATGACTCTTATTATGGTAGTCTGTGAGAGTTTGGGTCTCAGCCTCATTTGGAGCCCGACCCTCCAACATCACGATTCTAGTGGCCATATCTGCCTCCAACATTCCTCCCAATGAACTTCCAAAAGTCATTTGAACTGATACTGCGGGATCCTCTGTGAGTGCGTTGATAAAGGATTGGTAGGTCGCGTCTTTCCAATCCAATTGCGCTTGACCGTGTTCATTCAATCCAATTCCAGGATATTTTTTCTTCTCAAATTGTTCACCTTTCCACTGCGGGGTCACTGCATAATTTTCCAAAGCCGCAGCGCCTTTGATCACTTGGGTCTGCTTTCCCAAATTGGCCTTCCAGAAGGCTTTGGCATCGGTCCAAGCTTTTTTGGTTGCAGCCACATTTGCCATGGGATCGACTGCTTTTTGGATGAACTCTATTGTAAAGTGGCGTTGATGGCTGTCCTTCGCTTCAGCAATGACTTCATTGTCGAGCGATACCTCAATGGCACCACCTATCCAGCCGAGGCCATACTCTTCGAGTGTAATGGCCTTGTCCTTGAGCAGGGCCTCGCCTGGTGATTCCTTTGCGGCCTGCATATAAAATCGCTCGCCGACGACTTCAGCCTCCATTCCAAAAACACCAACCTTGCGCGCCAATTGTGCCACGGGATTTTTATGTGAGGACATCTGCGGCTGCAAGACAACAAATTGCGATGCCCTCATTGCCCTATCTCCCATCACATCCGCCTCCTTTTCCAGCGCCGAATCATCGTTGATCGCCACGCCTTTGAGCTGCAAGGTCGGCTTCACGCGGTTTTGCTTTTGTTGCACGACGTGCCAGGCCTCGTGCGGCAGGTGTTTTTCCTGGCCGGGTGCGATATGGATGTCGGTGCCTTGGGCGTAGGCGTGTGCCTGTAGCTGCGCGGGCTTGCTGCTGTTGTAATGCACGCGCACGTCGTGCATGGCGATGCCGCTCAGGGATTCGATGCCAGATTGGAGTTGTGTGGGGAGGCCGTTATTTACAGTTTGAGTGGGAGCCTGAGAGCGGGCGATGTTTGCGATGGAACTATAGGTGGCGAGCTGGACCAACTTATGGCTTCCTGACATCTGTTCCACATACTTCTGTTTCGCCTGGGCGGTCACAGTTGGTTTCGACTTTTGCGAAAATTCTCTTTCCATTACAGGATCATTAAATCAATTGAAAATTACTTTGAGGTCATAGCCGCACCTTATTTCCCGATGATATGCGGGGATTCCTTCGATTTTTTCACGATGTCTCGTATTTCACCCCAATTCAGAAAAACAAAATCAGACACTTTGTTCTTACGCAATTCATCATCGCTTCGATTCTTCATTTCGGGATCATTCTTATCCTGCTTTCTGTTCAATGGAGCACCATATTGAGTGAAATAGAGAATCAATTTTTGAAACATTGCGCCCCTCTCGTCCCTGAATTGAGCCTCTTCAAAACTCTCGGCCAAGAGTTGGTCTGTTTGGGGTACGAGCTTACCAACGGCAATCATGCTACGCGTGAGCGCTGCCTGGGTAGCGTGTGCATTCAGTTCGCTCATGATCTTGGGAACCCAATCTGCTAGGGTTCCAGATCGCGTGGTAATTTTGTCTTTGAGGGGACTGCCGTTTTCCAAATCATCAAGTGCATGCTGCGTTTCATGAATCATTGCAATCATAATCCCATTTATCTCCTGCTCGATAACCTTTGCATCAGCGTTATCTGCATATTTTCGATCAGCTACTTGGATCACTCCTTCATTTGCCTTTTGGTCAAACTGGTAAAAGGCCCGTGACTTCGCATCAACACCTAGACCTGAATGAACCCTAATGGTAATTGGCAATGCATCGGCACGCGCCATCACGAGCGTAAATAATCCTGGCAGATTTTTTTCATGGCTCGGGTTCAAGTACTGCACGTTCTCGTCAAAGATCAATTTGCGTTGGATAAGGCTCACCTTTGCTGGAGAAAATCCCAGGTCTAGCTTCCGTTGCATCGTCTCTGTTGTTCCGAGGAGCGCCCTATCTCCCATCACATCCGCCTCCCGCTCCAGCGCCGAGTCATCGTTGATCGCCACGCCTTTGAGCTGCAAGGTCGGCTTCACACGGCCTTGTTTTTGCTGCACGACGTGCCATGCCTCGTGAGGCAAATGCTTTTCCTGACCTGGCGCGAGGTGGATCTCGCTGCCTTGCGCGTAGGCGTGGGCCTGCAGCTGCGCGGGCTTGCGAGAGTTGTAATGCACGCGCACGTCGGCCATGGAGATGCCTGAAAGGGACTCGATGCCGCTTTTTAAGGGGCCGGGCAGACCGCCTCTACCTTGGGAGGGTGCGCTTTCCACGCCATTTCCGTTTGCGAGACTTTGCAATTGAACCAAACTCTCCTGGATGCCATCATTCGCAATCTTGGCATAGTTTTCGATTCGAGATCGCTTGTAGGAGTCCCCTTCGTCAAACTTGGCTCCATGCTGGATTTGCGGACTAGATTTTTCAAGACTGGGTTGATACATAGCGCTTCTCGTTGTTGACAAAATCTAAAGAATTCCATCCTCTCCACATGGCATTCGACTTCAAATCTCAAAAATCACCTTTCAGATCCTTGTTTTCGTTCTTTACCCAAAGACCTTTACTTTCTGCCCACCCATGCTTTGCATCCTTGATCGAATAATCAGCATAAATCCAATCGCAAAATTTCGCAAGCTGGCCTGAATTCGTCAAAAGCAATTGGTCTGCAGCAACTAATTTATTACCAGCCAGTTCCTTTGCGGTTGGAGCATTTGCATAATGGTATTTCGCCTCCACATTGTATTTTACCTCCTTCTGATTCGTGATGACCTCATCCTTCACTTTGGTCTCAAAAAAATTCAACATTGTGGTATTGGCAGACTTGGTGATGGGGGTCATGTTTTTCATCACCCCGGGACCACCCACGTTGTCATTAAGCAGGTGCCCTTGTACCAAATATCTAGACATGAAATCGGAGATTGCAGGTGACAATCCCGCCATCGTTGCCCACCAACCCGGCTGCTCCTTGGGGGCACCACCACCTCCAATATCTGCTGGATCGATATGTGCATTCATATAGGTACCGACGTCATTTGCATTTGGGCCCCCATATTTGATATCACTTGCCAATTGTGCCACTGATGAAGCTTTCATCTTTGGCTGCACTGTGGCACCAAAAGTGGCCCCTGAATGTGTGCCCATGAGCGCCCTCGCTCCCATCACATCCGCCTCCCTTTCCAGCGCCGAGTCATCGTTGATCGCCACGCCCTTGAGCTGCAAGGTCGGCTTCACGCGGCTTTGCTTTTGTTGCACGACGTGCCAAGCCTCGTGGGGCAGGTGCTTTTCTTGGCCGGGCGCGAGGTGGATGTCGGAGCCTTGCGCGTAGGCGTGGGCTTGTAGCTGAGCGGGCTTGCTGGAGTTGTAATGCACGCGCACGTCGTCCATGGCGATGCCGCTCAGGGACTCGATGCCGCTTTTTAATGGGCCGGGGAGGCCGCCTTGCGGGGCCACCCGCCGCTGCGCAATCGCGCTATAAGCCTGCAATTGCGCGACTCGCACACTCCCGTTCATCAGCTGCGCATACCGCTGCAATGGGTTGCCTGAGGGCACCTGCTGCGATGATTGCAACTTTTCAAATGGCTGGGACAGCACCTGCTCCTGCCTTGGTTGTTCTATTTTTCCTGCTGCTTCCATCTTTTTTCCAGTGAGAAAGGGTGATTGCGTTTTCTAAGGAATAGTTTTAAACAGCGACATCTGCATATTCCGCCAGCAAGGCTTGCGCACCTTCGTTTTCAGGAGCGTACAAGACGACTTTCTGGAGCATTGCCACAGCTTTTGCGCCATCGCCGAGCATGTGAAAGCATACCGCCATGTTGTAAAATGTGCCGCTGTAGGCGCCGTAGATGTCGGTGCTTTGTGAGAAATAAAAGAGCGCCCACGGGTAGGCATCCACGGCATAACAAATGCTGCCCAGCGTCGTCGCCAAATCCAAATCTTCTTGCAGGGGAAAATAATTTTCCCAGCAGCGATGCATGACGGTGATGAGGTCTGCGATTTCTCCTGGGCGCATATTGCCGAGCAATTCAGCGATGCGCGGGCTGTAAATGGTAAGCTGATGGCTGTCGTAAAAACTCAGGCGCAGTGCCGCCAAGATGTCGCGCATTTCCACTGTCTTCAGGTGGGTGCGTACGCATTTGTAGAGGGTGAAATATGTGTCGGGACCTATGTCGTCGAGGTATTTCTCAGCAGCACGTTGGGTAAATGAATAGGCCGGTGCATCGGCCGCAAAAAACATGCAGCCGGTATTGATGCTGTAGTAGGGATGCGCGGGAAAGGCATGCCACCCGCCACCAAGACCACAATAGGTATGCAACGCATGGTAATTGACATTGATGGAGAATGAGCCATGTGTGCTCAACATTGGCGGATGGGCAAAGCAAACGCTGCCCAATTCATGCCCGCCTTTGTCGGCGGTGAGCAGCAAAACGCCTGCTTGGGAAAATGTGCGCAATTGTGCCAGGCAACGCATGGCGATGGCCGGAAACAAGACATACGCATCGGCGACTTGCCCGCGATAGGCTTCGAGCACGGCATTGATTTCGGCGGATTCATAGCACTTTTCAGCAGCGGTGTCGATGCTGTAGTCGAGTTTCAGCGCCGACAATACTTCGGCAGGCGAAATGGCTGCGGCATCGCCTTGGAGCGAGGCACTGACCGCGACGGGATAGATCGCATCTTCATGCACAAACAGCAGGTCTTGCGGAATGCTGTCCAGCAAATAATTGGCGACGACAACAAGCGGAGCAGCGCTCGCCGTTGCGCCCAACAATTCCCCTGAAATCTGCAAGGCAATAGGCCCAGGCTGCGTCACGTCCAGCAAACCAATGTCCAAAACACCCGTCTCAAAATATTTCTGAAACCGAGGGTGAATCCTCCAAAAATCAAGATTGGATTGCGTAAAGTCAGTGAGCACATACCGAAATGCATCCAAAGCAATCCCCTCCCAAGCACACAAAACCTGCAATCGCTGCAGCATGTAAAAAGCCATTCGCCCCGAGCCGCCCCCCAATTCTAAAATAGAAATCCGCGCCACCGCATCCATCCCCACAAGCCGCACATGATCCTTGTACAAAGCCACAATCATCTCAGCATAAGCATTCGCCTGCCGCAGATTGCTCGTGACATAATGCGGCACCTCCCCTAGGCGCCAAGCAGCTGACCCCATCTCGGCATAATAACGCCGTTGCAAATCCCAGATCAGCGACTCCGCAAAAGGCCTATTTTCTTCCAAAAGTTCCATGACATTCACCATTGAATTTAACCCATCGACGCAGAGGCTACCCCCCAATTGATTTCAACCCCAGAGCACGAGTAATAAAAATAAAAAAAACAACTCATAACTCATAACTCATAACTCCCAAACCCAAACAAGACCCCAAAAACCGCAAATGCCCCCCACAACCTCCCAACTCCCAACTGCTAACTGCTAACTGCTAACTGCTACCTACTACCTCCCCCCTACTCCATCCTAAAAATCCCCAACTTCGTCATCTCCTTCTTCACCCCTTCCACAATAAACGCCTCCTCCACCACCACTGCGCCCGCCCGCAACGCTTTCATCGTCGCATAGCGCACCACATTCGCAATATTCCCGCCCGCCAACTCATACTTTTTGGACAAGGCAAACACATCAATCGTAGGATCGATCGGCAGCGCGGGCGAAAACACCGACTGCCAAAGCTCCATGCGTTGATAAGGCGTGGGCATCGTGAAATGCGCCATCAAGTCAAAGCGACGCGTAAACGCCTCGTCCATATTGTCCTTGAAATTGCTCGCCAAGATCACCAAGCCATCATAACTCTCGACCCGTTGCAGCAAAAACGAAACCTCTTGGTTGGCGTGGCGGTCATTGCTGCTGCTCACCTGCGTGCGGCGACCAAAGAGCGCATCGGCCTCATCAAAAAACAAAATCCAGTTGTGGGCCGACGCCTTGCGAAATATGTGCGCGAGATTTTTCTCTGTCTCGCCAATGTATTTACTCACCACCATGCTCAGGTCGATGCGATAGACGGGCCTACCCGTGCGCTTGCCGAGCCAGCAAGCCACCATGGTCTTCCCTGTCCCTGGTGGACCAAAAAACAAGGCCCGGTAACCTGGGCGCATGCGTTTTTTCATCCCCGGCAAGGCCTCAAAACGATCCTTGTAGTCCAGCCATTCGAGGATTTCATCCACCGAGCTCCATGTCGCAGGGTTCAAGACGATGTCTTCGCGCTCCATGGCCGTGTGTACCTCCTGTGCAGGAAACTCGGCACTGAAGGTCGGCCCACTCATTTGCCCCATGCAAAACCGTTGGATCCACTGCTCACCCACCGTCAATTGCCCGCCCATAAACGTCGTCTGTTGTGGCTGCGTTTCCAGCCGCAGCACTTGCTCCATTTGAAACACATGCGTCGTGGCAAACAACTGCAAGACCTCAAATCGGCCCGCCAAATCACCGTCTGCCAGCAGCCAAAGCGCAGTCTCTCCCGTCGGCAAAAAAGGCTGCGCGCCACTCGTCGGCGCCCCCCCGAAACAGGAAAAATTGCGGTTGGTGGTCGCATTGATGACCAGCAGGGGATCCAGCAAATCAGGTTGCAAATGCGGGCACAGCGCCAGGAGCAGCAACAGCCGCTCAGCGACAGATAGCTGATGCACGCAGACAAAGTCGGCATAACTGCCACTTGTAGCTGCGGTAATCTCAGGCGCGGATACATCACCGATCGCCTCAAAAAGATCGGGCTGCCCAAAATGCAACTTGAAGCGCGTATCCAAGACTTGGGCAAACCACCTCAATTCCCGCTCCAGCACCTCCCCGTTTCCAGTCGTTGCAAGCATCCTTTTTTCTATCGTAGCTGTCTCCATCATGCATTAAATTTTGCTTTTTCACCCCAATCAACATACATCACATGCGGCATCCAGGGCAATTGGATGTAGGCGATGTCCCAAGGCAAGCCCTCTAGCAAGATGTCATGCCCCAAGGTCTCCACTCTGAGCAACCAATGGTCATCGCGAATGCGCAGCGTACCATTGCGCTGCAACCAAGCTTGCCTGAAACCGTCTGCCGTCATATTGCCCGCCATGGACCAGTGCGCCAAGATCACCTCGATGAGCACGCTGTCGGCTTCCTCCTGGGCTGATGTAAGCGGCACGAAAGGATCGACCAAGGCATCGGGTGGCAAGCCACAGAGCAATTTGGGAAGGGTCAGTGCAGCCTCATTCCAGGCGATTCCTGGCATCACCATCGATTGCAGCAGCCGCACAGCCTGCTCTTGCGCAACGGGGGAAACAAATTCCTTGTCATCCACCAAGCCCTGATGCTGTAAAAAGCGCTGCAAAAACGGCCAAAAGAGAATCAAACCTGCATTTTCCACAAAGCTTGGCAACTCGGATGGTTGTGCCGGCCGGTGATAGATGACTGGTTTGAGCTCCTGCTGTGGTGCAAATTGAGCTGTCAATTCCTCTGACTGTGCCGCCGCTTGCAATGCGTGTGCCAATGTATTGCAAGCACCTTTCCCCAGCTCCAATCCGCGTTGCAACCAAGTCTGCAATTCTCCGAGGGTGACCTTGGCATTGCCACGGTCACGCCGAAACGAAGCGAGAAGGCCAGCCAGCAATTGCGAAGGCGTCGCCTCGGGCATCCCCAACGTTTGTCGCAACCATGGCAGCAATGCCGCTATTCCAAAGTCGCCATCATCCGCAGGAGATTGTGAGTCGCCATGTTGAGGAGTGTCTTGGGCAAATGAGGGTTGAGTCGTTGGGGCCTGGGAGAATATGGCATGTGGCGAAAACTGTAGGTCAATTCCTGCATCTGACTGGTCAATCGGGTCGCGTAGGCCATGTGGTGAATGCGCGAGGGCGGATTCAGGATTGTTGATCTCCACCACCATTGCTTGCGCCAGCAAGACACGCGACTCGGCCGCCAGAGCGAAGTTGCCGCGCAGCCAGCGATCGACCTCCACAATACGACCCACCGAGGTGCCTTGCCTTGCTTGAAATCGCCCGATCAGCACCCCTAGCAAAGCCACCAAATCGGCTGAGGCAAGCCCCAAGGTATGGCGCAGCCAAGGAATCAAGAATTGTAGCTCCGGATGCCGCGCTGCGGCATCGGAAGGGGATTTTTCCTGCCCAGCAGACATCGTCGCCAGCAAGCCCTCCGACAGTAGCTGACGCGCTGCAGGTGGCAAAGAGTACTGATCCACCAACCAGCTGTTCACCATTGCATTGCTAACGACCACCGCCGGATTCTCCTCTTCAAAGCGTATGCACATCGCCACGAGGCATGCCGCTTGCGTCGCATGGGGCAAGCCGAGGCTATGACGAAGCCATGGCAGCAAAGTCTGCATCCCCTCACTCTCCTGCGCGTCATGTTGCGCGATCGACAGACCGCGCCCATGCAGCCGATCGGCAGGATCTTGATGTGACGCCTGAGCGTTCCACAACGCCGCTACCAGCACCTCACGCGCTTCAACAGGCAGCGCAAACACAGTGCGCAGCCAGCTGTCCAATGCCGCAGGTGTCGCCTCCGCCGACCGATTCTCAGCCGCAAAGCGCTCTCGTAAATCCACGATCAAGTCTTCCAGCAGCCCTTCGGGCCGCTCCAGGGTCCTTTGCAGCCAAGGCAGCAAGCCCGCCAGCGCCACCTCCTGCGGTCGCGCACGAGACGCGTCTGCCCGCACTTCCACAAGCGCCTGCACGAGCACCTCACGCGCCTCAACAGGCAGCGCAAACGCAGAGCGCAGCCAGCTGTCCAATGCCGCAGCCGTCGCGTCGATCGCTCTATTTTCCGCAACAAAACGCGCTGCAATATCTGCCAAAAGCACATCTAGGACTGCATCAGGCTGCGCCAAAGTCTCACGCAACCAAGCCAGCAAGCCTGCGGGTACGCGCACTTTGCTGCCACCATCATCTGCTTTGGGGATTTGCTCACGCGGTCCATTTCGGAAACCGATCAGGACCAGGCCGTCCATCAATTGTTCCACTGCTGAGGCAGGCACTTTCCATATTGCGCGCAGCCAGGTTTGGAAGACTTGGCTGTCGGGCCGCAATTGTGGCATCGCGCTCGTGACGGTTTGCCTGCCCAGATCATGCAGGCAGGGAAGTAAAACCGCCGCGGGCACTTTTAGTACATCGTGCATCCAACTCAGCAAGGCCACCAAAGCGTCGCTTTCACGCAAGCGTTGCAGCAAGGCTGGCGCGATGGTGATTTCTCCCTCTGTGAGCAACCAATCGATGATTTCATTGCGTCCAGAGCCTCCCAAAGACGGATGAACAATCTGCTGCAGCGATTGATAGGCAAATTCCAGCCACTGCGTGCGGTTTACCATGGTGCTCATCTGAAGCACTGCCACAGTGGCTGATTTGATCGTCGATTGCGCTAGAAACGGTGGCGCTATTCCCGCCATCATCCGCCAAAGCATGGCCAATTGAGAGGATGGCAATGCAAACGTCAATCGACGCAACAGCTGACCCTCACGAAGGAGATCTCGCAATCGATGATGGTTTTGTGCATCGGGGGAATTCAGGAGCGTGGCCAAAGCTGCCTCTAGCAGCTCGGGTGCAGGCGAACCTGCCCACCATGGGTATTGGCCAGTTTCTCCATAATTGATGACTAGATCGAGCGCCCGGGCTTCAGGCGACAGGTCGCCTTGGGCGGCGAGCGCCGATTGCAATTGTTCTGCGAGGGCAGATTTGAATTTCTCCAGGAAATCGTGGGTGAGTTTACGTAGGTCGAGCATGCCCAAATCAACCTCCAATTGAGGGATCATAATATAGACTTCTGAAGCGATCAATGCATTGCAGCATGCATCGATCAGCTCCGATATCGCACCACGGCTAGCTTCCATCAATGCCTCGCTCACCAAGCGCACATCACTTTGGTCTTGAAAGTCCAGCTCCAAGCTATAGCGTGCTACGATATGTGGATGGACATCACGCATCGCATCTAGGTGAGACTGATTTTGATTTTTTGGTGCAGGAGATTGCTGGTCTGCTCAGCGATATCGGTGGCGAGGATCGCCAATTCACTTTCCGGTGCTACATAATCTTTTGCAGCGATTTCCAAAAGTATTCCATCACCGCTCATCGAGACGGTGGCAGGTACTTGCACAAATTCCGCCCAATTGCCTCCGCGCTTGGGCTTCACCAATGAATACGCGATTCCCTCCTCGATCTCAGGCAATTCAAAGGTGAGGTTGGCCTTGCTTGCAAGCGGGAGTGCCACCACAAGAGACACATTCTCGACGGCAACAGCCACCGCGTCGGGAAGCGGTAGCAGGTTGATGGGCAAGTCGCGCACGGGGTCGGTTTCGCCAGCGATCACCCTCCGCATGAGCTCATTGCGATGGTGGCGTAGGGCCACATAGCGTTTGTTTTGACTTTGGCCTTCCACACGATCCTGCAAGTATTTCAAATGCGCCTGCCGCCAATGCCAATAGTGAACCGTGAGCGCGGAAAAATCCATGTTGTCGAGCCACAAAACGTGAATGGCTATGTGGGCTGGCGTCTCTTGCCGCAGCATTTGAGACACATATTCACGGTGGTAACCAGCTTTGTAACGAGGGTCAAAGGCTGGAAACACGTAGGTGACTTGCAATGACCAAGGATCGCCATACAAGTTTGAACCCTCATTGCTCAAATTGTTCCAAGTGCCACCCTGCGGATTGCCGGTATGCCCTGTTGCAAGGGCCAATGGCACAGCGATCGTAAAATTGCCGGGATTGACTTCCAAGATGGAGAATTTCCGTTTCAAGGTTTGCCCAGTGAAACTGAGTTCGATCGTGTGGCCGACTTGCAAGTCCTCCGTGCCGGTGCTGAAGCATTTGAATCGATACTTGTCATGATCGCTATGGCTGCGCAGGCGAATGATCTTGCTGATCTTGCCTGTGACAAAACGAAAGAGCATATTGTCATTGGCAAACTCCCTGGCGATCGGGCGCAACAAGACATGCTCGACCATCAAGAAATCGATATGGGCCACTGCAAGGTCCAAGGTCGGATGCCGATCCAAGTCAGGTTCATCAGGCCGCAGGCCGATGAGTCTTGAGATGCGCGTCTTCAAGCCGCCCAGACCTGCTTTGTCGGCGGTTGGCAGCATGAGATTGTTGCCCTGCCCCCTGCCCAATGTGATCTTGGGAAGGTCACGGTAAAAGGCCATGACCTTGCCCACATGCTGCTGCAAGCGGCTGTATTCGCTTTCATTGGGTGCGTGCACAGTGGGGAAATATTTGAGGTCATGCCCAAAGCGTGCGATCAGGTGCGAAAGCAACCGCTCCACGCGGCGCAGCGCCTTCAGCGCAGAGCTATCGCTGGCTGCCGTCAATTGTCGAGAGATCGGCAAAAACGATGCAGCCACATCGGGTACATCGTCCAATGCCCCTTGCGGGAAATCGCTGTCGATTCCGTCCAGCATTTGAAACATTTGCCCCAAATGCCCTGCCTTCGCAAAGTAATCTGCGAGCATCTGCTCAAACAATATCAGCCATGTTTTGAGTTGATGACGCTGTGCATTGCGACTTAGGGATGCCTCTGGTGGCAATCCCTGCGCATTGATGCCATAGTTGTCGGGAAATTGATGCTGCACCGATTGGTAAGCGGCGACCTCACGGTCGCGGGGGACGCTGGGTGCTGTCGTCGGCGAGGTCGCCACAGGCGCCGCAAGCTGTTTGCGCCGTGCTTCAAACAGGTCGCGGACCTTGCCTGCATCCACTGGAGTGACCACGCCATCGATGCGCACGGTCATCTGCGTGGTGTCGGGATCTAGGCGCGGTACCACACCTTGTGCGAGCATGGGCACCCAATAGTTCACCCCATCTTCCAAGCTCACATCGATACTCTTCCCTTTGAGCCGCAAAGCCCTCACTTCCTGTACACCCGTCGCCAAAAAGACTTGCTCGATGATGCAGCTCAGATACAGAATCTGCTTGGGAGCAATCGTTGCCAAGTCTGCGGCTTTCAAAAATCCGCGTCGCAATAAGGGCCCCTCAAAAATGGCATCATTTCCAATCCCTTCGGCTTCCAGGTCTGCGCGCGAGCAATACCTCACCTGCGGGGAGAGGTACTGATCGATACGTAAAAATATATCGACCAGCACTTCCTCTGCACGGGAACCCGGTAGCAGATCGATCTCCGCTACGAGGGTTATCTCCCCTGGTTTCAATTGCGTCCATTGGTGCAAGTCCTCCCCTATTGGACGCTCGGCATGGTACATTCCGAGCAAAGACGCGACCACAGCGGGATACTGGCCCTCCTCCGTATCGGCGAGTACATGTTGCAACCCTTTGATTTCCAAGGCATGCAAAGTCGGATCAGGATCACTACGCACCACAATTTCCGTGTGGTCTCTGTCGTAATAAAGTTGGGGACTCGCAGCCACAGCTGGCAAAATGGAGACAGCGCGCAAGCCGTCGATATCGAGCATCACCTTGCGCCAATCGTCGATCGTCGTTGGTGCTGAGGGGAGTACATCCTCCAAGCCAGGCATACCTGGTAGGCTCGCAGGGCTCCCAGTGGGCAATCCCGGTTTCCATGCGATCGTCTGCTGTCGATGGTCCACGGCATCTGCAAGCAATGCTGGCACTGAAAAATTCAGGCGATAGCCAAGGTCAGTCAGGGCATAACAAAGCTGCTCCAAAATGGTGATGCCGGGATCATGCAGGTTGTGATCGGTCCAGCCTTGCCCTCCCTGCGTGTCGCCCGCCAATTGCCTGATCACCTCCAAGGCCTCCTCGCGCAAGCGCAAGAAATCCATGGAGGTTTTGACCGGGGCGCCGGGATTGATGGTGCTCTTTTCCAGCATCTTAGTTTTCGGCGATGTGCTGCGGCACGGCTTGGCCGTTGGGCTGCGCTTGCAATTGTGAGCCAGCTTGTTGTTGGATCTTTAGCACCAAGCCAAAGACCTGTACATAAGGCTGATTGCCCAGGCTAGCTAGCAACAGATTGACTTCATCAATTGTCAATTGCAGTGTGATGTTTTCCATAATATTTTTTGAAATTAGAAATGTAATTGAATTGAGTAAGATGGATGATCAAAGGCAGCATATTCCATAAAGAATCCTGCTTTCTTTTGCGTTTTTGAGCTGATGAAATATTTTGGGTTTTACACCATGATCCGGAACCAATTCATCGCCCTTTTCAGGCAAACAAAATGCTTTCTCCGATGGAGACCCTTGTGTCAAATACTGCGCAGATGTCATCATATTATGCTTCAAAGCTTATGCCCAGTGTTCCCAATGCTTTTTGGATGGCTGCGACCTGCTTTTGCAGCTCTGCATTTTCTGCCTTGAGTGTATCAACCTGCCGATGCAGCTCCTGTGTGGCGCTCACGTTGAGGCTGAAGATGCGGTTGTAATCCACGACTCTGAAATCATCGACTTGGCGGCCATAGACAAAGAGGTCTTCGGTGCCGTGTTCCCAACCATCGATCGCAAACGTGCGCCTGTTGATCACAATCGCGGGTTTTTCGGCCATGCCATCTTTGGAAAGTACACGCACAAGCTGCCCTTTGGCGAGCTCGTGGTTTTTTCCCATGGTGATGTAAAGCACGTTTTTTTGCATCGATTCATAGTCGATTGCTTCGCCGTTCACGGTGGAGGCAATTTCTGACATTGCCTCGACGTCTTTTTTGGTCAAGGGTTTTTCCTTGATCTCAAACTTGAGGGGATTGTCATAGATATCGGGGATAAACTCGGTATGCGTCGCAACAGCCTCTGGATAGATGGCTTCTACTTGCTGGGCGATAAATCCTTTTTGCTTTGCATTGCCTTTGGACAAGAAATCGCGGTATTGATAGTCGGTGACTTCAATTTGCCGTAGGCGCTCCAAATCCTCACCGTGATGGCTCACGTGCATATTTTCCTTCACCCGCGCATCGGAGATGGCATTGAATTCAGAGGCGACGATGCGGTCGGCAGCCCAGATGGACACACCTGCGGTCATGTTTCCAGGGCCATTAGCGGTCCATCGGTTCAAGTACCAATATGGTCCAATCGGCGCTGAAACCGCTGTATTGATTTGTAGTGGATAGCTTGGCGTAGTGCGGGCATTGCCGATACACATTCTGCCATAGAGATTCAACCCGCCCTCAGCCCACATGTCGATCTTGCGATTTTGGCTGGCCGCATCAGACATACCGACGATACACATCGTATCTGAACCGTGCTTGGCTGCCGAGATCTGGCATGAATTGGCTTCTCGGCCGCTGCCGTTGTTGCCACCAAATAAGATGCAATCGTTGGTGATGTGCATGGAGCCATCAGGCACTTCTTCCTTACCATTGGTAAAGCCGATGCTCAGCGGGGCAAGGGGACGGTTGTTGCCGATGCCCACAAGATTGTTGTCATCTACGCGCATGACCTCCGTGCCACCATTTGAATGAAAGACGGTACGATGCGCCCTGACGTGCAGCTCACGCCAGCCAACAGCGGGACTCAAGGAGGAGATGGTACCAATATTGAAGGCAGAGTTGTAGCTAAGTGCGACACCTCCCCCCGTTGTCCCTTCTTGACCCACTACAAATTGTCCAGTATCCCAGGCGCTGACGCTGCCGTCTGAGGAGGTGGTCGCGACATGCATCCTGCCTGCAGGATTGGTGGTGCCTATGCCGACCTTGCCGATTTCTGTGATGCGCATCCTCGGGACCGAGGCGGCGCCGTCATTCGAGGTGCAAAATTCCAAGTAGCCACTGTCATCCCAGTTGGTACTGCCGCAAAAAATCTTGGCGGAGTCGTTGCCCACCGGCCGTCCATGTCCATAAAACATGAGCGCGCCGAGGTTGTGCCCGCCTGCGATCGACTGTAGCGCGGGGTTGTCTGAGAGCGCGAGCGCAAGATTGCCCCCATTCAACTGCAATTTTTGCATGGGATTGGGGGTGCCGATGCCGACACTGCCATTGTCATGAAAGACCATCAAGTCTGTGATCGTCTGGCTTGCCGTATGCCGCTTGGCGATTGTAAACTTCCAGCCTGAATTGTCTGTGCCAAAGATGAGGCGATTGCCAATCGGACTCCCATTGCCCGCGATCAATTCCAAACTGCCAATGGCGCCTGCTCCCCAGGTACCTGTCCTGAGACCCTGTTGGGCATACAATGAACCATTGACGATGGCTTCACCCTCCACAAGCAGGCCATTCACAGGCGCTGCGGTATTGCTGGCCTTTCCTGCGCCTATTGTGAGGTTGCCGCCAACCGAAAACAAGCTAGCAGGATTGATCGTTGCCACGCCCACAAACCCGCTCAGAGCTTTCACATGAAGGCCATTGACGCCGTTAGTCGCTTGCAAGCGCAAGTCACCGCTGTCATTGCGCAGGGTCATCGTGTTCGGGCCGCCATCTATCAGACGGGTACTTGAGTTTTTGAACCAGTAGCCGCCGCCGTTGTCGGTCTGTATCCCGATTTGCGCAAAGACACTAGTGCCTGGGTTGGTATTGGTAATCAATGTTGATACTGGATCAACGC
This sequence comes from Bacteroidota bacterium, assembly GCA_031415375.1. Lineage (GTDB taxonomy): Bacteria > Bacteroidota > Bacteroidia > J057 > JADKCL01 > JADKCL01. The sequence continues at coordinate 16,066 of JANORP010000052.1, forward strand.
TGTCACGTCGCACCTGCAGCAGCACTTGTGGATCGGGTGTGCCGATGCCCACAAATCCAGTCAGCGCCTTCACAGTGAGACCATTTGCGCCTTGGGCTTGTAGTCTCAGGTCACCGACCTCGTTGCGCATCGTCATGGCATTGGGGCCACCATCTCCTGTGCGTGTGCTGGAGTTTTTGTAGAGTACGCCCCAGTTGAGGTCGTTTTGGAATGCAAATTGTGTGACAGCATTCACCCCGGCGCTTGCGTTGCGCAAGATCGAGTTTACAACCCCATCTTGGTCACGTCTGGCATGGAGGAAGTGGTCGCCTGCGGCAGTGCCAAATGCAATATTGCCGGTGGCAGCCTTGATGGTAATGCCTGGCTGCCCCTCAGACAGCAAGCGCAGATCGCCGAGATCATTGCGCAGGGTCATCGTGTTGGCTCCACCATCGATCACGCGGGTACTCGAGTTTTTAAACAAATAACCCACGCTATTGTCGGTTTGCAAGCCAAATGCCACCTGCGCCAATGCTTGGTTGCTCAAGTTGGTCAGCCACATCCGGGTGGTGTCATTCACATCGCGCCGCACATGGAGCAGCCCAGCGGGTGCATTGGAACCCATGCCGATACCGAGGTTCCCATCAACGGTGAGACGCATGCGCTCCTGACCTGCGGTTCCAAACACCATGTTGCGATCCATATCGGGAATCGTGCTATAGCCGCTCAGGTCGATATAGGATTTCACATTGGCCGATGTGCCGCCGCCTGCGCTCAGACGCATGAAGCCATCATCGGCAGGCAAACCCGCCGACGAGTAGGCCCCGATCTCTCCAAGACCCCGCCCATTTGTGACGACCGGCCTCGTGGTGACGTTTGTAATCCCGCTGTTGAGAAGCAATGGCCCACCCGCCACGTCCAAGCGACCATTTGGATTGCTCGTGCCGATGCCTATGTTGCCAGAGTTTGCCTTGATGACCATGCCCAATTGGCCCTCGGCTAACAAACGTAGGTCGCCGACATCGTTGCGCACCGTCATGGTATTCACGCCGCCATCGTCGTTGCGGGTACTGGAATTCCTGATAATCCAACCAGCATTGTTGTTCGTTTGGAAAGCCATCGCGACATAGGCTCCAGCACTTGCATTGCTATTGCTGAGAAACATCTGCGTGGCTTCGTTGGCATCACGCTTCACTTGTAGCTGCGCACCCGGTGCGTTGGTGCCGATGCCTAGCTTGCCATCTACCGTCAAGCGCATGAGCTCTGTAGCGCCCGCGTAGAAGATCGTATTGAATGCACGCAGACCTAGGTCACGGTAGCTCACATTGGGACTCAGGCTGGAGATGAAGCTCGTGCCACCATTGATGAGATTGGAATAGCTCAAGGCAATCGCACCTGAGTTCACTCCCGTTGCAGCCTCCATGCCGACCACCAATTGGCCTGCTCCCCAAGTGCCAGTGTTGCCGTCGTGTGGTGCTGTGACCACATGTGCCTTGCCACTCGGCAGGACTGTGCCGACGCCAAGATTGCCAGAGTTCACCATGAGTCCTCTGCCATTCACCACCTCGACATAGGATTTGCTGCTCACGCCTGCATTTGGCCCGGTACCTGGTGCGAGCTGTATGCCCGAGGCAAACTGCAAGCGCAGCTGCTGGAGCGCTCCTGTCCAGGGGCCATCGGTTTTGTAGATCCCGTAGTTGAGTAAATCGATGGCTGGTGCATTGGCTCCATTCCAAAACAGGCCTGTGGCCCCCAATCCGCCCACAACACCCGTGGTCTTCGGGAAAAAGAGACTGTTACCGCTCAGGTTCATCGCCCCATTCACCTCCAAGGGTTGCATCGGTGTCGAGGTATTGATCCCGACAAACCCAGTGTCTCCCTTGAGCATGATGGCACCGACCGCGCCCTGCGATTGGAGCCGCAAATCGCCCGCATCATTGCGCACGGTCATGGTATTGATCCCGCCATCGTCGGCGCGCAGGTTTGAATTTTTGAAGATCACGCCGTCGCCGCCCCGCGTCTTCAGGCGATGAATCACATAGGCGGCATTGCCATCATTGGGGTTTTGCAAAAGCGCGCCGACCTCGCCGTTCACATTCCTGTAGATTTCCAATGCGCCACCAGGCGCATTCGTCCCCAAGCCCACATTGCTGGTGGCCTTTTCCAAAAAGACCACAGGATTCTCGGGATTGTCGCCTTGACCGATATTGAGGCCATCTTTTTGGAATGCCTTGAGGCTGATCATCCACAAAGGATCGAGCACACCTTTGGGACAGAGGCTGATCACTGGTGCGTGATCGGGACTACCCGCCATGATTTTGAGCGGGCTATCGATGTCCTTGTCGAGGCCGTCGTCAAAGCGGCTCATGATCGAATCGATCAAGGACTTAAAGTGACTCTCGGTCGGGCTCTCGCCGTTTTTAAAATTACCGAGCAGCGTGGTGCGTGGTGTTGCCATATCGTTGATGTCTTTTGATTCTAAATTTTTTAAACCTTTGTTTCCAATACCTTAAAATCCTTGCCGATGACCATCCAAGAAATCCCCAACCATTCGTCAAACTGCTCCACATCGACAAAAGGGTCTGATTGCACCTCAAAGTCTGAGCGGATCACCATCCAGCCGATTCCTTCCCAGATTTCATCTTGCACATTTTCATCATTGACTTCGTTGATCAAATGTGTATCTCCCGATGTGAGTACATCGACATCTCCCACCTCGATATAGGCCGATGAGTCGCCATTTGGGGAGGTGGCCTCTAGAAAGATTCCGTCTGGGCCGCCCACAAAGAGTCGTGTCTTCCCGACGAAATGGACATAGGGTTCAGCCTGCAAGACATCGACGACTTGGCTCACATACAATCGTCCACCAAAGGCCATCGATTTTGAATTGCCAAATGCCCAAGGTGCCAAGAATGCTTTGAGTCGCGCTTGAATCAGTTGGCGCCCGGTCGCCGAGGAAATGTCACCGTTGAAATTGATGGTGGTGCCCACGACCACTGGCCGATAGGTGGGATTGCGCGCAGTCACGATGGCACTTGGAGGTGCGAGTGCACGCACCGCAGCGGCGATCGCGGTCAGTTCGCCAAAACCGAACTTGGGCTGAAAAGGATCGGCAAAGTCTAGGCCCCGCAGATCGGGAACGAC
>JANORP010000053.1:0-15716 GCA_031415375.1 Bacteroidota bacterium
GACATCTATTCGTTGGCCTTCCCAATAGGCCATTTGTGGGCATGCTAACAGATCAAGAGAATAGATCGGGTGTACGACTCAAGCGTTCCATGAAGCGAAATATCCTCAGTTCTGGATTGGACGGTCTTGAAAATTTTGCCAATTCCGTAGGAATGGCCCAAAAATATGCGATGGGTGCATGTAGGGCAAGGTCGCGACCTTGCCCTACATGGGCGCATTTGAAAAAACCAGCCATTCCCGTGGAATTGGCATGTATCAATTGATCTAAATCCAGATCTGAGGTTAAATACAGCCGACCTTCAATTCGTGCCCCAGAGGTTCACCGTTGTGTCGGCGTAGGCGGCCCCATTCGGCGACGCTCCCCGTTTCTGAGCGGGACACGACAGGGCAGGCTCCCGCTTCTATCCTATGCGAAGTCTTGGGCCATGATGGTGGCGAGGTCGGCATCGGCGGCGCAGTCGCTGCGGCGCAATGTCACTTGGCCTTTGGGGTCGCGGTGAAAGATGATGCGCTCGGCAGGATCAAAGGCTGCAGCGATGATGGGGTGATGGGTGCTCACAAAGAGCTGACTGCCTTGGATCAATTGAAGATATTGCGGGATGATCCCCGTGATATATGTGGGATGCAAGCCTGTCTCGGGCTCCTCCAAGATGCAAAAGCCATGCTTGATATTGCGCCCAAAAAACAGCGCCCACGAGTGGCCTAGGTTGAACAATTCGCGGCGCAGGCCTGACCCGAGGTCGCCATACTCGACACGCAAGCCTGTGTGGCGGTGTTTGAGGTGCAGGCTGAGTTTGTCTTTGATGTGGCCAGGCAAGGTGGCATTTTCCAAATCCAAGGCAAGGTTGAGGTGGTCCAAAATGGGTGCCCAAACTTCTGCCAAACTGGCCAAGACTTCGGGATGGTCCTCTGCAAAAAGGGTCTTGAGCAGGGATTCCGCCTTTCCCCTGTTTTCGATCTTCTCGGAAAATTCCTTGTATTGGCGTTCACTGCGGTGAATGAGAAAAATGAGCAGCGCCCAAAATTCGGTGGTCTTCTCGGGTGTCACCTCGCCATAGAGCGGAAAGGTCTCCAAGAGGCTTTCTGCCTCGTGACTTTTGGTCACGGGCGAATCTGTGAGGCCGATGGTGCGGTCGCGCGCGTAGTCGGCTGGCTGATGCAGGATGAGGTCATTTCCGTTGTTGTCGAACCACAGCTCATCGTACAAGGCCGGCTCTTCTTCATGCCCTATGCAATATTGCTCATAGTTGCGGTTGAAGGCCATGTTGAAGGATTGGTCGCGAATGAGTTCAAACATCCACATGGGTTCCTGCTCGATCGACTCTTGAAACAAGAGGGCATTGTTGTTGATGTGGACTGAATAAATGGCGCGCTCCTCTAGCTGCAGCTTCACGAGAAATAGCCCCTTGCTTTTGTAGCGCAGGGTATTGCGCAAGTATTCGGCCAAGATGCGCAGGAAACTGGATTTCCCTGTACCGTTGGGACCGATGAGGCAGACCTTGTCCATCGCTTGCCCCGCACGTGGATGCCCCTCTGGGTAAGTGAGATCGATTTGAAAATCACTGAGAGGCGTCTGCGCTTGAATCAGGACTTGGGCTATTTTCATCATTGCAAAAAGGCATTATTGGGCGCAAAGGTAATGCAGGAATTCGGGAAATGGACGTGGCGGATGAAATGGGCAAATTTCACTTGCGGCATGCACTGGAAATGGCCCAACGAATGGAAGCGAGCGGATTCCAATGAAGCAATCCTGAACTTGCGCGTTGTCAACCGTGAATCGCTGCGAGCTTGCGCTCCATCAATCGCCGCTCGGCCACGGTAGGTGCCAATGCAAGCGCTTTTTCCAAAAACGCCTGCGCTTGATCCCACTCTCCCAAGGCGCTGTGCAGCTCGGCGATTGTAGCTGCAAACAGGTATTGCTGTCCAAGCAAGGTCTCTATTTTGGGAATGGCATACAATTGGTCCAAGGCCAGCCTCGGATTGGAAATCTTGGACTGCACAATGGCCATATTGAGCAAAATCATAGGAGACGGGTTGCGGTCGGCAAGTTGGCTGTACAGGACATAGATCGATTTCCAATCGGTCTCTGCAAGACTCGCCGCTTGCAAGTGCGTATAGGCGATCGCTGCCTGCAAATGGTATTCGGTGACCAATGCGCCGACTGCGCTTTGATTGAGGTATTGCAGGCCGATCGCAATGAGCCGTTGATCCCATTTGCTGCGATCTTGATCTTCAAGCAAGACGATTTCGCCATCGCCATTGAGCCGCGCATCAAATCGTGCGGCCTGAAAGCACATCAATGCGAGCAAGGCTTGGGTTTGTGGCAGTTGCGTAAGGGCATGGTTACATAGGAGGAGCGTAAGGCGCATAGCCTCTTCGCAGATGTCTTTGCGGATCAGGCTGTCGTCGGTACTGCGCTTGTACCCTTCGCTGAACATGAGGTACAATATGCGGAGCACATTGTCGAGACGGTGGCCTAGGCTGGCACCGCTGGGTATTTCAAAAGCGATATTGCGCTCGATGATCGTGGCCTTTGCACGTTGTAGCCGTTTCTTTGCGGCTTCATATTGCATCAGCAGAGCATTGGCGGCCTCCTCGATGCCAAATCCTGAACATGTCTTGAGCGTGATCAAGATTTGCTCCTCCTCCCCCAATTCAGGGTGACAGCAAGCGAAAATCATCCGCAATTGGCTGTCTTGAATCTCATGCTCCAAAAACAACTGGTTCACAGTTTGACTCGCGGTATATTCAGATTGTAGCAAATAGGTCAGTTCGGCAGAAAATTTTTGCTGATAACGTTGTTTGCGGATAAGGTCGATGGTTTTGTTTTTGGCGGTCTGCATGAGCCAGCCGCTTGGATTGTCGGGAATGCGAAACATCCAATCCTGAAGAGCCTTGGCAAATGCATCTTGAACCACGTCCTCGGCCATCGAGAGGTTGTGGAGGCCAAAGATGCGCGTCAAAACAGCGACCATCTTTCCCGCTTCGTGGCGGAAAAGATGGTCGGCCAATTGTGACACTTTTTGTGAATCTGGCATTTACAAAACTATCGATTCGATCCTTCTCATTTCTACGACACCATTCTCAAATTCGAAAATCGGGCAGGTTTTTGTCCACTCAAAGCAGCTTCTTGTGACTCAGCCCTGAATCGCATGTAGCCGCCAACCATTTCCTTGGCCATGAGAAATGGACTCTCGGTCATCACCTTACTGCCTCGTCGCAGCACAGCCACTCCAGGACCCAGTGGTTCAGGAGCGATGAGATGCCCCATATCGCAAAGCTGCACAATCCACTGCGACAGACGATCGAGGTGGGCATGGTATTCCTCGGGCGTATCCTTAAGGCTGCGGCCATCTTGCCCTCTAAAAAGGATCAGGAATTCACCCATCTTGGGATCGATAAAAAAGGTGCTCACAAAATTTAGGACTGGAATTACATCATCATTGCTTCAATCGCGCGGATCTCCACCGACCCTGTCTCAAATTCCAGGATTGGGCACTGCTTCGCAATTTCGACGGCCTCTTCAAAGCTATCCACTTTGAGCATAAGGTAGCCTCCCACCAATTCCTTTCCCTCTAGGTAGGGGCCATCGGTAATGACCATTTTTGTACCCGTCACGGTTTTTCCATTGGCGCTGAGTGGCTGCGCAGACAGCATTTTGCCTTCTTGGGCCAATCCGCCGATCCAGTCGGCCCAGCGTTGGGTATGTGCCTGGGCCTGCTCGGGCGAAGGCTGCAGCGAGCGACCGTCGCTGCCTCTGAACAACATGAGAAATTCTGACATATCAATTGTGAATTTAGAAATTGACTTGAAAAAAGTAGCAGGGAGCCATTGCAACCTGCTAACTGCTACCTGCTACCTGCTACCTGATTTAGATGCGGTGAGTGGGACTGCCAAAAGCCTCACCAACTCCAGTTTGGCAAAGTTGCCGTAGGCTCTCCAAGTAGCGTGCCCAACTGAAGTTGCTGATCGCGAAGGCATCGTCTTGATGAGGCCATGGCCCATGACTGAAGCGCACCCTCGTCTTGCCATCGTTGTCGTCGAGCATGAAACTGATCTTGTGCCCAATCCAATAAGGCGGGCCAGAGATACACTCCCAACTCACTTCGCGATCCACCTCTAGTGCAATCACTTTCATCTGAAAGGCACCCATATTACCAAATTTGAAATGAATCGCACCTCCCATAGTGCTGTCGCCGGTCGTGTCGGTGGTCCACCAACCAGCAAGGCCGTCGATCGTGGTCAATGCATCCCACACGATCTTACGTGGCTGTGCGATGTGATACAAATGCTTAATGTCGTGCATATAAATTGGGTTATTGATACTCAATCGTAAACAACAAAGGATTCATTATTTTTGACGTCAATCATATTTCATCGCTTCTTGGCCAGCGACTTTGCGCAGCATGCCGAGTTGACCGAGGTGGTAAGCCTCATGGTGCATCAGGAAACCGAGGGCGTCCTCCATGCTCGCGCCCATAGGGGAAGGAAATGGGCCAGGACCAGTAAGCGCCTCTGCGGGAAGTCCTTGAATGCCCGCACTGATAGGACCAGCGATTTCATTCCATTTGGCCAGAATATCGCTCATGGAAAGGTAGTCGTTTTTGGAATCCATATCCTTGGCAAACTGATCAAAGCGAACATCGGCTGACAATCCACCAAAGTCTTTCAACATGAGCCGGGTGTAAACGAGGTGGCCAGCCAAAAACTTGAGGTGATTGATCTGCGGATCGTGTTGTTTCGCAGCGGCTTCGTCAGAAACGCCGACAATGGCATTTTGAAAGAGGCGCGTATGGAGGTCGAACTGTGCTGTAATCGTACTCATGATATTTCATTTTAGGGATAAAAACCTTGAAAGAATTTCCCCTATGACGAAGGGGCTTGCCTCTTGGGGACATTCCGGGGGAAAATTTATGCAGTGAAGTCCTTTTTGTTCCCACGACGAATGATCTTCTCAAAAAAAAACTTTGCCACTGCATGATAATCAATCATTTTCATTAATTTTATCCTTGTCTAAACAATTTATGTCATGCCCGAAAAAGATCTCACCCAGCGCAAAGTTGCGCCCAAAGATGCCCAACCAGAAGGCGGAAAATCGCTCAATCCGCCCACATTTCAATTGAAGGCGGGCGAAGCTGACGCACAGGCTTCCTTGCAGCAGGTTGCTCAAAAGAAGGCCCCCAAAGGAGAGAAGGCAGCAGAAAAACAAAAGGTGACCCAGGGCCCAGGCTATCAGAAATATACATCGGGCAGTACCATTGTCACGATCCCTGATGGTGCCCAAGGCAATCTCCCGATCTTGACGATATTTGGGGGCATGCACTATGCCAACAAGGAGTGGATGATGAAACAAGTGCCTGCAAACCTATTTTCATCCCACATCATTTCCTTTGCCAACTATACGACCTACTATACCTCGGCTGTAAAGCCCAACATCGAGGCTGCGATGGCAACCTCCAAGGTCTCGGGCACTTACAAGGCCCTCCTCGGCTTCTCGGCAGGCGGTGCGCGGGTAGAGGGCGCGATGGGCGACGAATCTTGGTCGGTGCTCGGCATGATCGACGCCGTGGCGGGTCGCAACAAATCCTATCCCGCCAAGGTGCTCCACATCTACAATATCTGGGACGGCAATACTGAGGCCAATGATGCTCGTCACCTACTGCATCTGCGCATCAAAAAAGGTGAAGTTGCAGGGGAATCCTTCAAAGACAAAGGACATGAGTCGATGCCCTCCAAGTGGTTCAGTGCCTACGGCGGCATGTTGTAAGGGGGGTACGACTAACGTGTCCAGCGAAGCTAAATTCAGCAATTGAAGCGGGAGTCCCTATCCGCCTTGTCGGATGACGGGATCATGCGTCGTGAGTTCCTGCTCTCTGAGCGGGAACACGCAGCCGTTGTAAGGAATGAAATTTCAGTGGCACGCCCCAAAAGGCAAGTCCATGGGTTCTATTGCTGCCTCATTTCCTACGCAAGACTTCTTTGAGTGTCTCCATCCAAGTGAGCAGGAGCAGAAAGGCCCCTACGGGAAACAAGCCATAAGCCAGTGGAAACAATTCTAGCTGAAATAGTTCCCGAAGAAAGGGAATCGCTAGGATGAGTGCTACAAAGGCCAACACGCCTGATAAAAGCCACACAGTGGCGGCATTGATGCGGCGCAGGAGCTGGAAGATGTGCAATTGGTTGGAGAGGCCCGAGAGGATCAGGGCGGCATTGGCGGCAACGAGGGAGAGGAAGGTGACGCTGCGCGTCTGGGCATCATCCAAACCGAGCTGCAGGGCCAGAAAAAATACCAGCAACAACAACGCGAGCATGACGATGCCATTGGTGATGCCTTGCCAGAGGCGACGTCCACCAAAAAAACGCGCATCGCGCCGACGCGGTACGCGTGACATGATGTCTTGCTCCTCGGGCACGCTCTCAAAGGCCACGGAACTCGCAGGGTCGATGATCAATTCCAAAAAGGCGATATGCACTGGCCACAGCAACAAGGGGAGGCTGCCAAACATTACGGGCACAAATGCCAATCCAGCAATCGGAATGTGGATGGAAATGATGTAGCCAAATGCCTTTTGGATGTTGTCATAAATCCTGCGCCCGAGGCGGATCGCCGCCACGATGGAAGAAAAATTGTCGTCGAGCAAAACGAGGGAGGCGGCTTCGCGGGCCACGTCGGTCCCTTTTTTGCCCATCGCAATTCCAATATGTGCTGCCTTGAGTGCCGGGGCATCGTTTACACCATCTCCTGTCATAGCGACGACTTCGCCAATGCCTTTGAGGGCTTTGACGAGTTTGAGCTTTTGCTCAGGTGCGATGCGCGCAAAGATGCGCACTGTTTGCAGGCGACGCTCCAATTCGGCCTCGTCCATCTGCGTGAGTTCTGCACCTGTCATGACCTCGTGAGGTGCCTCCAAGCCGATTTCTTTGGCAATGCTGATGGCGGTTTCGGGATAATCACCTGTGATCATGACTACCTTTACACCAGCTGCAAGACATTCGGCGACAGCCTTGGCGGCTTCAGGACGCACCGGATCGGCGAGACCGATCAAGCCGCAAAACTCAAAGTCAAAGTCGTGCTGAATCTCGGGCAATGCCTGTGTGCGCACGCTGCTGCGTGCTACTGCAATCACGCGCAAGCCATCGGCAGCAATCGCCTTGATCACCTCGGTGAGTGTGGCGATCTCGGCATCGGGCAGATGGCAGAGGTCAAAAATGGCCTCTGGTGCGCCCTTGGCAGCGATCACGCGCTCCTCCGAGCCTGGTTGTCGAAAGGCCCGCGACATGGCCAGCAATTCTTTGGACAGCGGGAACTCCTTGATCAATTCCCAATCGCCATGCAGGTGCTCTGTCTCGGCCAGCTTGCGCTCGCCGAGCAGCTTGATCGCCTTTTCCATCGGGTCAAAAGGGTCTGTCTGGCTGGCAAGAATGCCATATTCCACCAAAATATGATGCTCCTCGGGAATCTCTTGCTGGTAATCCCCCAGCAAGTCAAAGCGTTGATCGTGGGCGTAGAGGCATTGCACAGTCATTTTGTTTTGGGTCAATGTGCCAGTCTTGTCGGAGCACAAGACGGTCGCTGCGCCCAGCGTCTCGATGGCGCTCGGCTTGGTGGTGAGCACATTGTGTTTGGAAATGCGCCATGCACCCAGGGCTGTAAAGACCGTAAAGACGACGGGAAATTCCTCGGGGAGCATCGCCATCGCCAAGGACAGCCCAGCGAGGAGGGCATTGAGAAACCCGCCGCGCACGAGGTAAAACAGCAACACGACGAGGGCACAAGTGACCAATGCGATGAGGCTCACGCGCTTCACCAGCGTGCCCAATTCCATTTGGAGGAGTGTTTTCTCTTCTTTTTCGGCCTCCATGGCCTTGCCGATTTCCCCGATCCGCGTGTTTTTACCGACTTGGATGGCCTCTGCGACACACATGCCCTGCACGACGAGTGTGCTGCTGTAGAGCTGGTTGTGCTGGGACGCCGCATCACCTTCCCCCTTGCTCACAGGCAACGATTCGCCAGTGAGCAAAGACTCATCGACCGAGAGGTTCAGGGACGTTTGGATGAGCGCGTCTGCAGGAATGCGGTCGCCTTCCCGCAAGATCAAGGTGTCCCCTTGCACGACTTCGCGCCCCGGGATACGCACTTCTTGCCCATCTCGGATGACCATTGCGCGTGGGCTTGCCAAACCTTTCAAGGCATCCAAGGCACGCTCGGTCTTACGCTCCTGGAAAATCGTGATGGCCATCACCACCATCACAAAAAACAAGAGGACAAGTCCACCTTCCGGATCTCCGAGGATGAGATAAAGGGTGCCACAGGACACCAAGAGGATAAACATGGGTTCTATCAAAACGGAAAAAGCAATGCGCCAGATCGTCTTGGGCTTGGAGCCGGGGAGCTCATTGTAGCCATCGCGCAGCAGCCGCTGCGCGGCGACGCTGGCGCTGAGACCTGCATAGGTTACCTTAGGAGGTCCGCTTGGGGAAGATTGCATAAACTTTGATCTGCTGCAAAGATAGGGAATCGCCCATTGTGAGCATTGATCCTTGGCAGGATCTCGGGTGCTAAAAATCAGGAATTCGCGTCGGTACCTCGGATGGATGTGCCAACGCCAGCCGATTCCCTTATGGAATTTGCGCAGCGAGCAGTGCTATCCACTGCGGAAAATGTGGCGGCCACCGGCTCTGTAAAGCCAAAAACCCCGACGAGCGTCAGGGTTTTTTGGTCGATCTAGCAGGTGTTGGGTCCACTAGATCCGCCGGCACAAAGCCCGGCAAACATCAAGTTAGCAGTGTCCATCAGAACACTCGTGTAGGTAAGAAAATGAAAGAACGTCGGTAATAGTATCTGTGAAGCTAAATTAACGTGTGATGATGACCTTTTGGGTCAGGAGGCCATTGTGCAGGCGCACGCGCACGAAGTACATCCCCGGTGCGTAGCGGTCGGTCTGCACGACCAAATTTCCTTGCAAATTGCCCTCGGCGAGAAACATCCTGTGACCGCTGCCATCGTAGATGGCCACTTCCTCGGCCTGCAAGGTGTCGAGCAAGATCGTGAGGCGGTCGTTTGACGGGTTTGGGCTCACTGAGAGTCCTTGCCGTGCGTTGGGATACACCGTCACGATGAAGACGTCGATCGCGAGCGGGTTGCCATTTTTGTCGATGAGGGCGACCTCAAAGGCTTCCAACAGCGAGTCCAAATCCCCATAGCGGTTCAGGTCGTCGATCATGATGAGGGTGACCCCTCCCAATCGGCCGTGGCCTGTGCTGTCGCGATGATCGTTTCGCACGATCGCCCAATTGAACTTGCTGTCTTTTTTCTGCAAGTCCACCAAGTCTTGCCCCGGTTGCCCGAGCCAAGTGCCTTGAAGCGATCCCTGTGCCGTGTTCAGATCAAAGACACTGGGGTTCATGCCAAGGCCCAAGGAAATGCCATAGACATCGGTGGCAGGATAGGCGAGCGTGCCCAATCGCAAAGTCAATTCGACGGTGTCTCCAGCAGCAGCATTTGCAGGCACTTCAATGTAGAGTGGTATGCCACCCGAGTTGATGTGCTTCTGCGTCTTTTGGTGCGACTGCCCATAGTTGAGGATGATGGCGGCAGTATCTGCCATGTTCACCAATCCATCACCGTTGCAGTCTGCGTGCTTGTAGTTGAGTCCGGTGCCGAAGTTTTGATCCCACGGCAATCCAGCTTGACCCAACCAACCTGCCATCGCACCTTCTCTTGGATACCCAGCGGTGCCGTTGGCGATACCGATATGCAACAGGTCTCGCACCCTAGCTGTGCCATCGTCGTCGGTATCGCCGGGCCATACCTGACCGATGGCGGCGCAACCCGAGGCGACAGCGCCATAGTTCAGGATTCCCAATCCCGACTGACTGTTGCCATCGATGATGCTCGCTGCGATGAGGCCAGGGTCAGAATCGCACCAGCAATTGCTGCCGATGCTCACGTTGGTGGCCGAGGTGACTTTGATGTTCACGCCATTTGCGCAAAGCTCATTTTCAAGGAACGTGGGCAGACTAGCTGCCAAGACGAGGGCCGTGTCATTTTCTGCAAACTGGCAGGCCCTGATCGAATCCAGCGACGATGCGCTATGGTTCGATACCGCGAGGTTGTTGTAAACAAAGAGCGAATGGGCGATGCTACCCGACCCGTCCACGACGGCAGCCTTGTTTTGGCTGCTGAAGGTGCAAGAGTCGATGTCGCCGCCACTTGCCGATACGCCCCAGTCGTTGGACCGAAATGCGCAGCGGCTCAGGCTGATGCTGCAAGCTTGGACAGCAACGGTGTTGCTTTCAAACGTGCAGCGGCGGACGACCTGGTTTCCCGACAGGTTGGCCACAGCCTGGGCGTTTCGCCGGAGTAAAGTATTTCTAAGAACAATATGGTTTCCGGTGACACTGCCGTTGACCGACACAGCTGTTGCAGCGTGTTGGATGCGGCAGTAGTCAAAATCCGCAAAACCTCCCACAGAACCGGATACTTGAATTCCATTCCAGGAACCCGTATCGGGTAGAAGTACATTCGAAATGAGAAAGATCGAATCCGTTGCGCTGCCGCTTGCGCCCAAGACGCCATCGACCGCGATTTCGGTGCCTGCATTGAACCTGATTGTGAGGCCGGGTTCCAATGTGAGCGTAGCGCCACTCGCTACCAAAACATCTCCTGTCACGATGTAAGGGCCGTTTTGAACGGTCCAGACCGTATTGGAGGTGATGCCCCCACTTACGTTGGTTTGCGCTACCACATCAACTCCCCATGTAGATACAAGGAGCAATGCTAAGGTCAACCAGCGTAGTTTTCTCATCGTCAACAAGGTTGAGAACCGCTTCCAGAACCAAGGTTCCTTCCGCTTATCTGATACAAATATCTACCCATCTTGCCCCACAAAAAAGAACAAATATCGAGGTAAGTGGAAAAAGTATTCACACCCCTGTTGGGGGACCGCTGACGAGCTTATAGGCACCTCGGGCATCCCAGAACGTAAAAAATCTCACCTTACATCGCCATTGTGTATCATCCTACCCGGCCAAGCAAACGCGCTCCATGGGCCAAAGTGGAAAAAGTATTTTCTAGTCGTCCACGCAGATGAAAAAAAAATTGATTCTATTTGCTTTGGGAAGCCCCAAATCGAAATGAAGCACAGTAAACTGGTCAACTTAATCTCTGAATTGAGCGCTTGGGAGCTACGGCATCTGAGCGATTTCGTGCATTCGCCCTTTTTCAACAAGCATGAGCGCCTTACGGTATTGCTGGATTTGATCGTGGGCAGTGCGCCGACCTTTCCCGAAGCGGATTTGGATCGCCATGCAGTGTATGCTGAGGTCTTTCAAGAACCTCGATTTGACGAGCAGAAGTACAAGGACCTGCTTTCGCTGGGCATGAAATTGTTCAAGTCCTTCCTCAGTTTCTATCGGCTGCGCAAAGATGACTACAAGCAAGGACTCGCGCTACTCGAGGAAATGGAGGACCGCAAATGGGAAGGTGAATTCAACAAGACGCGCATGGGACTGGAAAAAGTCATCGATTCCCAGCCCGAGCAATTGCAAGAGATCAGTCTGCGTCACCTGCGACTCCAAGAGGTTTACATCAATTTTTTGGGTGCTGGCAAGGACCGCAAGGTCGAGGACTCGGTGCGCACTGCGAGCGAGCACCTGGACACCTATTATATGGTGTACCGTCTCAAGCTCGCCGTGGAGATGGCCAACCGCAAAAATGTGGTGGGGCAAGAGTTTGACCTCGGCCTCTTGCGACCCGTCTTGGACTTTTTGATGGCGCATCCTGAGAAAGTGGAAAAAAATGTGGGGTTGCGCATCTACCTGCTCCTCTACCAATTGCTCACCGAGCAAGACGCTGCAGCACCCTTTGAGGAGCTGGAGGGCATCTTGCAAGACGGCATCACACAGTTTCACATTGTGGAGCGCCGTGAAATCTATGGCTATGCGATCAACTTTTGCATTCAGCAGATCAACCGTGGGCAAGACCAATACCTCTCTGGCATGATCGACCTGTACCAGCACGCGCTCGACGACGAGACCCTGCTCAATGAGGGCTGGCTCTCGCAATGGGATTACAAAAACATCGTGACTTCGGGCCTCAAAGCGAAGCGCTTCGCGTGGTGCGCAGCCTTCATCGACCAATACAAAGGCAAGATCGAGCCTGGCGCCCGCGAGAATGCCTATACCTATAACCTCGCGAGTCTGCACCTGGAGCAAGGCGACTACAAAAGCGCGCTCAAGCTGCTGCAACACGTCGAATTCAGCGACCAGTTTTACCACCTCGGCGCCAAGGTCATGCTTCTCAAATCCTACTACGAATTGCAGGAACATGAGGCGCTGCTCCACCTTTGCGAGACCTTCAGGATGTACCTCAAGCGCCACACCGACCTGAGCAAATACCACCAAACGATCAATATGAACCTGATCGCGCTCACGCGCAAGCTCGCCGACCTGCAAAGCCGCTGGCCCGACCTAGGACGCAGGGAGCGGGCCTTGCAACTGGAAAAGATGCGGGTAGCGATCGAGGAAAAGGGAAATGTAGCGCAGAAGGCCTGGATTTTGGGGAAGGTGGGGGAGTTGGGGGATCTAGGTTAGGTCGATCCAGAAGTGGTCTAGGTGGATGTTTTTGGAATTTGTGCGAAGGTGGATGGAGGAGAAAGTGGCCAACTTTGGTTGATTATTTCCTATTTGAAGCTGTTCACTTTCATACCACTGCGGAGTGATTCTTGGATCATTTGCCAAATTCGCAATCCATGTGTTTATTTCGGTCTGCCAGTATGGAAAAGACTCAGATTGGACGTATGCAAACATCCCACATCTATTCTGATCTTCACCGTGATCCAAAATCTTGAATCGTTCTACTCCTCCGTTTCGCTTTATTGGGGACTTCTCACCGATTAAGTACTCCTTTGATTTGTAGAACTTTTTCCTTGACAGGCGCTTGGCTTCGATCTTGTAGATCGTGCGAGGAAAATCCTCCTCCTTCATTCTGACATATATGGCAATATCACAAACATGGCTGTTTCCATCCAAAGGATTCTCTGGATTTTCATGGTGGAAAAAGAAACTATGATTCTCAATATTTCCTAGAAAAAGGACAAGTTCATGCGTAATTCCCTTTTCATTTGGCGGAATCGTCACATATTTTTTTGATAGCGCTTTTGGAAACAAGGGAAGCTTCTCATGTAGCCAAAGAACCACGCCAGCTCTTTGTGCATCTATTGGTAACCCCTTTGCTGTCCCTATACGTCCTTCGAGAAACATTCTTCCTTCCAAATTTTTAATAACCTTGGTCAAAAAGTTCTCCCATTACCATATCAGCATCACGACCCGCCACTATTGGTGTCCAGTAACGAAGCGAATCAGGCTTGATAAGAAAAATCATGTTTTCATAGTAGAAACGGATGATTCTTGTAAATTTTGCTTCGTCACCACCTACCTGCTTCAGTAAATTACTTAATTTCCCAGTTTTCAGCGCTTCCTGAACTTTTTTATAAACCTCCTGGTTGATTGGCCCATAACGATAGGCGATACAACGGACACCAGACGCTTCAATTGGGTCGCAAGCATGAAAATCTTTGTAGATGCCGTTCACAATTTCGAGAAACAGCTTATTGAAGTCGGCCAATACCTGCGATTTTTTCCCTTTGAGAATTGGGCGCATCATATCCGACAAATGGCCCTTCTTGATTTGAGGAATTTGATAGGCTAGGACGTCCTTAATCAACAATCTATCAAACCAATCTAAGTCAATTGATTTTCCATTTTCCAAAATTGGTAGGTCCTTAATGTCCCCTGCATAAGATGAGGTACCTCTCAATACAAATATTCGGCTACTTCGTGTGGCCATCAAAAATGAAAACAAAGTTTGATTTTTTTCATGTCGTAAAGATTCATAAACGTTGAAAAGATCTCCTTTCGCGATCTCAGGGGCAATGATTCCAAAGACTCCATTTTTGTAAGCTGCATTGCCAGATTCTACGAACTTGAAAGCTGGGGGCATTGTTTCCGATAACATTAATAGTGGGCCATTAAATCGCTTTTCTTTACCTGGCCTCCAGAAGTATTGATCCTTGACCACGCCATCCTCGATAATTTCACAGACTCCATTTCTCTTTCTAAAAAAGGGTTTGCCAGTCAAGTACTCTGCTGGTTTGGGCTTCTTTTGCAGTTCATTCAATCTCACCATTTCTGCACTTGTCAGAACGTCCTTTGATTCAAGAAACCTTATTTCATCCAACCGCTCCTTTCTTAACGGTGTGTATCCTTCTCCAAAATCCCATCCTCTCGTTTTTGCCTTTTGTTGATCAAGAAATGCTCCAAGAGAGTTAATCTTGCTTAGCTTTTCCACCAATTCCCGCATCCGTCCTCCACCAAGCAGATTACATTTCCATGCATATTTTCCCTTTACAATCTCTCTCCGATCAACAAAATGGACGTCATAACGATCAAATTCCAGAAATAGCTTTTCCACTGATGCATGCGTCGCACGGGCAATCACATGCATGATACGCTCGGAAAAATCAACTCCGGAGATCAATGCTGTGGTTGCAATGCCTCGATCTCCAAATAAAGAGTCCTTCAAGGGTGTGAAGTCCCAAACCTCATTGATGGGAAAATTTTTGAAAATAAACTCGCGATATGCCAGCGAAATATCGGAATTGTTATATATGGATGGGCCTGCGAATTGAATCAGGCACACCTTTCCCTTTGGATTGGTCAGTCGGAAAGAAGCTTCCAAAAATGCCAAACAAAGCTGTTGGTCTGGGATTGCTGGCATGCTATCGATATCATGAATCGATTCACGATCAGCAAGATATTTTTGTACACCCGCTGTATCAAATTTGGAATCAAATGGAGGATTTCCAATTACTAAATCATAAAGCGACTCATGCTCTCGGGAGTTCACGATGTCAAAGTAGTCAGACGTAATGATGTTTCCTTTGAGCACATCAAACTTAAGTTCTCGAATTTTGAGTGGACTCAACTGATCACAGAGTGCAATTGCTAGACTAAAGGATGCAATTTTTGCTGCACTTGGTATAATTTCAATCCCAGTGATATTAGTTTTGAGAATCTCTCTCAGAACGCTTTCACTGGGCTCCTTCTCCCAGCTATTTTTCTTTCTCCAAGCTGCAACGATTCGACGAAACGCACTTACCAAAAAGACACCTGAACCACATGATGGATCGAGAATCTTGTAGTTCTCGTGGATATCTTCATAAGGCATCGCTTGACTGAGTAAAAATTCTACCAAAAAGGGAGGAGTATAAACTACCCCTTTTGAAGAATCTTCGCGCTTATCAACAACCAATTCTTCATAGATGCTTGAAATCAGTTCGACAGGAAGGTCTTTAAAATAATAAACAGGAAACAAAGTTGGCGCTCCTGTTCCTAACCGTTCTCCAACGAAAAAATCTGCCAACGCAGAAAAATCACAATCCCGAATCAATTGACGCTCTTTTACCTCTTTTGAATCCTTGAGTTCAAATACATCTCCATTAAAACTTTCCGGATTGTTAAGCGTCGTAAATAATTCTAGTACTGCGCCTTTGCGTCTAAGTACGTCAATGAATCGATCTCCAGATTTCGAGAATTCCTGAAAAAAGCCAACCTTGAACACCCTTTCGCCGCCTCCGTCAGTTTTTTCCTCAAGGTACTTGACAAGTATGCTCATCATGATCACCTTGTTGATGACCGTCTTAGGAATTCTAGGG
>JANORP010000054.1:0-13685 GCA_031415375.1 Bacteroidota bacterium
TCACGCCCAACGAACTGACATCAAATTTGACCATGCTATGCGCGGTACTGTCATACGTCATCTGTATTTCCACCACACCTGCACCACTCACGGGCACCTCTACCACCGTATCTGTTGTACTACTGTCGATATTGGCAGCCATTTTCACGATCACGAGACCCGTGTCGATTGCGGTCAAATCGACCATGACTTCCTGTGCAAACAGTGCAGGGCTATAGCAAACCGCACATAGTGCGATCACAACAAAAAATATTCGTCGCATGTCAAAAACTGGTTAACGGTTCACAAGTTCCACAAGACCTCGGGCGCTACTCCGAAGCACATAGAATATAGATAGATCGCAGTGAATATGAAAGTGCCAAAAAGGTCAGCAATCCATTGTATTTTCGTTTCTCTTAAAAATGATTTCCAATTTTCCTGTTGTTGTATTCTGTCAATTGTTCACAACAAAGTAAAGACGCACTTTCCAGAAAGTCAAGCAATATTTTTAGAAGAATACTTCGAATGTCCGTAGTATCTCAACAAATTTCCGCTCATTATCAACCATCTAGATGCACTGGAAAATTTATCTGTCATTCACAAAAAAATGTAGAATCCCTCCTATTTCACAGCATTGGCAGTTTTAGGACGGGTGCCACTACTTTCAAGCATATAAAATTTCCTCTCCCGCTTTGCGATGCACATCAAAACAACTATCTTCACACTCCCGACAAACCAAGATAGGGGACAAACGGGAACAAAATACAATGGAGCATTCAGAGAACGTGAAAACGATACATAAAATACGATCCACCCATCATCCTAGCGACATTGGGTACGCAGGCAAATGTACGATGTGTGGCAATCAATCTACCGCCATCATGAAATTTCTTGTCCTCATTGGCATCCTGAGCTTCCAATGCACGGCAATGCAACTTGTCGCCCAAAGCCGCGACATCCGCGCCCATGCCGAATATGGCACCAGCGAAGGCGAACTGCGCCTGAAATATGAATTTTACCACGACATGTGGTCAGAGCGCGACGTCAAGCATGGCCGCTATTGCGAATGGCAGACCAAAGACCGCATCCAAATGACGGGCTTCTACTTCGACGGCCTCCAAGACAGCCTTTGGCAGTATTATTATGGAAACGGCGCACAAAAGGAAAAAAGTTGGTGGGCAGAGGGTGAGCGGCACGGCAAGACCAGCAGCTATTCCAAAAAAGGAAAACTCCAAAACGAGCGCTACTACAGCCACGGCATCTGCAACGGGCTAGGCACCGACTACTTCCCCAACGGCAAAGTCAAAGCCATCCGCCAATACCAGAGCGGCGACCTCCACGGCAACGTCACCACCTACAACCGCAAAGGCATTCGCAAAGACATCTACAAATACCAAGAAGGCAAGCGCGTGAAGGAAAAAGCAGAAAAAGATCCCAAAACACCAAAACAAGCGCACCCAGAAAACCCCGAGCCAGTAAAAAGACAAGATCCAAAGAAGACACAGGAGCCAAAGGAAATCCAGAAGCCAAAGGAGAAACGCCAGCCAAAGGAGAGGATGCATAAGACAAATTCGGCAGACGCAGGAATTACCTTGTTCGTTGGCCCACCCCAACACCCTGCTTGTGGGCCGACGAACGACATTGTCCCACCCCATCCCAAAACCCTGTTCGTTGGCCCTCCCCAACATCCTGCTTGTGGGCCGACGAACGATATTTTCCCACTCCACAACCCTGCTTGTGGGCCGACGAACGATATTGGCCCACCCCAAACCCCAACCAAGCGCAATATCAAAACCTCCAACCCAAAATGAACACCCACAAAATATTGTGCCTGCTCTGCCTGCTCATCGGCCTGCACGCTGCCACCCAGCTATCGGCCCAGGCCACCGAAGATAGATTTCCACAGCTAGCACGTCAGCTAGACTCCCTCGCCCGTTTCATCCCCGGACTCAACCACAAATCAGACCTCGCCCTGAGCGATGTCCCCCTGCACGACTACGTGCGCTCCCTCGGCAAAGTACACCAGATCAACCTCTACATCGACGAATACCCCAAAGCCATCATCACCAACGACTTCGTCAATGAACCCGTCAAATCCATCTTCCTTTTTGTCTGCAAAAAATTTGACATGGCCATCGAGCCGGTGGGCACCATCCTCAACTTTATCCCCTACAAGAAACAAGACGCCAAAGCCCCCGTTCCCAAGCCCAAGGACCTAAAGGTCACCTTCACAGACAACAAACTCGGCTTTGACCTCGACAACGACAGCTTGGCAGCCGTCCTCAAAAAAGTGAGCCGCCTCACAGGCCAGACCATCATCACCATGCCTGGCGTCGCGGGCTACCTCTCGGGCTATATTCCGCCCAGCGAATTTGAGACCGCGATGGAAAACCTCTTGTTTTCCAACGGTTACGCTTTGCAGCGCCACCGCAAAGGATTTTACATGGTGCAGCAAGTGGGCCTTGCAGCACCCACCAAGGCAGGCGCCAAGCCCACAGCAGCCACGGGTGCCAGCGCACAAGGCCCAGCCGAATACAGCCTCGACGTAGCAACCGACACCACTGGTAAGGCATTCATTTTCCTATCCGCAGAAAACAAAGAGCTCGCCATTGTCATCCGCGACCTCTTTCAGGCACTTGAGCAGGACTATTACCTCTTGGAAGACCTCGCGGGGAATACGACGGTGCGCGTCGATGGTGCCAACCTCGACGATGTCCTCACCAATATATTGCGCGGCACAGAATACTCCTTCAAAAATGAAGGTGGCGTCTATATCTTTGGCAAGCGTGGCATGAATGGCCTGCGTGAGATCAAGATTGTAAACCTCAAATACCGCCCTACCGACAAAGTCATCGAGCTCATTCCCTCAGACCTCAAAAAAGATGTCGAACTCAAGGAATTCATCGAGCTCAACCGCATCATCATGAGCGGTGCCAGTGAAAACTTGCGTGCCATCGAGCAGGTGATCTTGGAGATCGACCGACCCGTCCCCATGGTCAAGATCGAAATGGTCGTGATCGACGTCGATTTCAGCCGCATCTTGGAGGCAGGCATCAAGGCCGGCCTCTCCCAGCCCGGCGACACCGTGGGTGCTGTCAAGTCCCTCTTTCCGGGACTCGACTTCTCGCTCACAGGCTCTGCGCTCAACACGATTTTGGCCAACTCGGGCGTGCCCGGCCTCGCCAACCTCGGGGCCCTCAAAAGCAACTTCTATTTGCAGCTGCAAGCCCAGGAATCCCGTGGCTTATTGCGCGTCGTCACGCGGCCCGTCATATCCACATTGAACGGCAACGAGGCCAAGCTCACCATTGGGCAGACGCAATATTACCGCCTCCAGACCAATATCAACTCCAACGGCGCCGTCAATGCCTATACCCAAGTCGCCCAACGTTTCGAGACCATCGAGATCAATACCACCATCACCGTCAAGCCATTTGTCTCCCAAGACGGCAGTGTGACCTTGGAATTGAAGCCCACATTTACCTCCCCGGGTGCACAGGCCGACCCTAATATTCCGCCTACCATTCTCACCCGCAGCTTCCAATCCATCATTCGCGTGCGCGACGGCGAGACCGTCGTCCTCGGCGGTTTGACCCGTGAGGCCACATCTTCCAGCTCAGACGGCTTGCCCTACCTCTCCCGAATTCCCGTGCTCAAGTGGTTTTTTGGGAAAAATTCCCGCAACCGCAGCCGCTCCAGCCTCCTCATCTACATCACCCCTACCATCGAATACAACTGATGAAATGGCTTGATCCAGCATGGTGGCACGGCATGGAGACCCTTGTGGGACTCCAATGCCCCGCTGATCCTGAGGGTGACTACAGGATATTGCGCTTGCGCAAAGACCAGGAGCGCATCCATTTGGTAGCAGCCATCACCTGCACCGGCCAGCAGGCCATGCACACTGCGCTCGGTACACTTGCAAAATTGCCCATCGTGCTCGTGCTAGCCGACACCATGGTCATGGAGCGCATCCTCCCCGCAGATGCCGCCGCCAATCCTGTCTTTGCCGTCCTCGGTGTCGGCGTCGGGGACACCACCGAGTTTGAAGTCATGCGTTTCCCCGCAGACGGTGGCCGCATCAGTGCAGCCTTGATCCGCAAAGAAACCA
Organism: Bacteroidota bacterium; assembly: GCA_031415375.1. Lineage (GTDB taxonomy): Bacteria > Bacteroidota > Bacteroidia > J057 > JADKCL01 > JADKCL01. The sequence continues at coordinate 4,091 of JANORP010000054.1, forward strand.
TCGAGGCCTACTGCGAGCGCCTAGGCCCGCACAAGGCGCGTGTCCTCACCGCAATATATTCACCCGCCGTCTGCATGTTTGTTTTGCCCCAGGTGCTCCCCGATTTCCTAGGGCAAAATGTCACCTTGGAAATCCACGGCAAGACGCTTGCCTTCAAAAAAGGCCTCCTCTGCCCCATCGAGGACTTCGCGCCACAGCGCTTTACCCCGCTTACCGCACATGACCTCGGCAAGGCCAGCGCTACCACGGCAGACGACGCGCTGCTCTATGCCAGCCTGCTCTATGCATGGCTGCAAGCGGCTGCGCAAGCCAGCGACATGCCCATGGCTCCGCAATGGCGCGACTACCAAGCGATCAGCCGCCTGCGGCAGATCGCCATCGTCGCTTCCTTGGCCCTCTTTGTAGGCTTTGCTTGCCTAGCCTCCCTGCGCATACAGGGCGAGCGCCGCAAGGCCGCATTGGAATACCAATACAGCCAAAACCTCCCCGTCCTCAACGCGATCCAGCAATTGGACGAGAAGATCGCAGCACGCGAAGACCTCGGCAACCGTCTCGGTTCCCAGACGCTCAAGCCTTCCCGCGCATCCTATTTCCTCGATCGCATCGCCGCCGCCATGCCGTCTGAAATGCACCTTTTGGAGGCCATCATCGGCCCCGACGAAGAAGACTTCAAGCGCCAAGGCATCAGGGAATTGCAAGCCAAAGAAATCATCCTCAGAGGCGAATGCGCCAAATCGGCACCCATCGCACAATATTCCGAGGCCCTCCAACGCATACCCGGCATCGGCAACCTCGTCGTCCACCGATCTGAGATCAACTTCCAGACGGGCCTCTACGAATTCATCTTCCTCGCCAATTTCACCGAAACCACCCAAGCCGACTAAGCCATGTTTGAGAACATCCCCATCCACAAGCGTTGGCGCATCATACTCGGGATCATCGGATTTGCCTTCCTCGTAAGCCTCCTCTACGCCAGGCAGGTATGGGGCATCTACGCCAAAGTCGATGAACTCGCGGCCAAGACCGCCGTCATTGAAGACGCCGACTTGCAGATTGTGAACCGCCAAGTGCGGCTCAAGCAGCTCAGCGACAACATCAGGGGTGCCCAGAGCCAAGACAGCCTCGTCGGCTCCCATGTGCAGCTCATGCAATACATCGAGACCTTTTGCGACCAAAATCGCCTCAGGCTCATCCAGCTTCCCAAAGAAAACATCCAAGACATCCAAGGATACCAGATTGCCGCCATCGACTTCTCAGTCCAAGGCGGCTTTCACGACATCTTGGCCCTCATCTACCAGATGGAAGCCACAGACCACATCGGCACCATCGCCAAGGTCGATATCGAGCTCAAGACCATCCGGATCGACAATGCGCGTGAGCAGATGCTCGTCGCCACATTGCGCCTCAACCGCCTCATCCAACCCAATAAAACAGCAACCACCCATGAAGCATCCTGATACCATGGCATCCCATTGTCCACGGGCCAAGGCGGAGCCAAGGCCCTTGCGCTGCATCCACTGCGCCATCTTGGCCCTCTTGCTCACGTTTGCCTCCTGCTCCGAATTTTTGAGTCCCGACATCACCCAAAAGGCCATCGTCCTCAACAGTCCAGCCGACTCCCTCTACACCACGAGCAGCATCAGCTTTTGGTGGGAAAAAGACCCCGACATCGCCCAATACCAGCTCCGCATCACCAAGGCCGCCGTAGGCAACCTCACACTGTACGTGGACACCACCTTGCTCACCAATGCCATCAGCTACACCTTCCCCCAAGACGCCGCCTATCAGTGGCAGCTCCGTGGGGTCAATGAAGGCTCGGTCACTGCATGGACACCGCGCATTTTCATCATCGACCACACAGCACCCGACAAAGCCACAGCGAGTCAGCTCGACGGCGACACCATCGCCCCAGGTGCCACAGCATTGCTGCAATGGTACAGCACCGACCTGCCCATCGATGGCATTGCCTATCCCGTCTCAGATTCCCTCCTCCTCTACCGCAAAAACGACTCGGTCACCATCGGTAGCCGCCTCTATTTCGGCGGCAGCGTGCCGCGCAGCCTCCCCATCACGGCCACATCCCCCAGCCCCCTCAATGGGCCAGGCACTTACTATTGGCGCGTCGTCACTGTGGACAGGGCAGGCAACCGCAAGACGAGCGATCAATTTCACTTCACTGTCCAATAAGCTTTGAAAAACAAGCGGCTCACATATCTCCTCTTTCCCCTCGTCGCCCTCATCTGGGGCTACGCGATCTACAAATATGTCTTAGCAGACTACGAGGGCCAAGCCACGGCCCCTCCCACCGTCGTCACCACCCTTGAGGCCATCGACAATGGCCCCGTCGCGCGCGATACCTTTAGCCTAGGCCGCAATTACCGCGACCCATTTCTCGGCACCGTCGCCACAGCGCCGTTCAGGCCCGCAATGTCAGAAGCTGCCGCCCCTCGGCCAGATGTATCCACCACCAACGCAACCAGTCGGCCACCCATGGTGGAGGAGCCCGCAGTCGATTGGAGCAGATACCACTACAATGGCCTCATCCAGCACAGCGGCACCGGCAATCTCGTCGGCATATTGCGCATCGGCAGCAAGGCACATTATGTGAATGTCGGCAGCACTGTAGAGGGCACGACGGTGCTCACGCTTACCGCAGACAGCATCCGCCTGCGGGTCGCAGAGCTATCCAAAACCATCGGGAGGCACTGACATGGCACAATTCAAAATCCCTTCCAATTTCCCCAGCACAATCGCCCCTGCCACAGTGGCGCAAGCCACGCACGCAGGCACGGCGGCCCCCAAGACCTCGATCTGGAACCGCGAGATTGAGTTTTCGGCACCTTTTGGTGGCAAGGAAAAGCAGCAATTTTTCCACCTGCTCTCTGTCTTGATGGAGGCTGGCCTCAGCATCACGGAGAGTTTGGAGGTGATCGAGGGTCAGCTCCAAAAGAAAAAGAGCCAAGAGATCGTGCAATTGCTCACCGCGCAACTCCACCAGGGTATGGCACTCTCTGAAGCCGCTGCCGCCCAAGCCAAATATTTCAGCAAGTTTGAAATCTACAGTCTGCGCATGGGAGAACGGGCCGGGCAAATGGTGCAGGTGCTCCTCGACCTCGCCACCTACCATGAAAAGCGCATTCGGCTCCAGCGCAAATTTACGCAGGCCATGAGCTACCCTGCAGTCGTGATCGCCATCGCGGGCGGCGTCTTGTTTTTTATGATCAACTATGTCGTTCCCATGTTCAGCGACATTTTCAAGCGATTTGACGCCGAGCTCCCCAAGATCACCCAGATCGTGCTCTCCCTTTCCGAATTTTCAGGTCGTTTTGGGTGGTGGATCATCCTCGCCATCCTAGCCTTGGTAGTCGCAGGCATCCAAATGCGCAAGCAGGAAGCCGTCCAAAAGCTCGTCTCCAGCACGTTTGCCAAGATTCCCATCCTCGGCAGCATCATCCTCAAAATCCAACTCTCCAGATTTTGTTACACGCTCGCCCTCATGTTGCGGTCCAAGGTCTCGCTCGACCAAGCCTTGGAGCTCATGCAAGAAATCATCCAGTACCATCCGCTCCGCAAGACCATACCCCTCATCCGCCAAGACATCGTCGAGGGCAATACCCTTTATGACGCCCTGCGCAAGCACAAGATATTCCCCTCTGTGATGACGCAGATGGTCAAGGTCGGCGAGCGCACAGCCAGGCTAGACAAGTTGATCGATAACCTCGCCAAAAACCTGGAAGAGGAAGGCGAGGCCAGCATCGCCACGCTCACCAGCTTGTTGGAGCCGCTCTTGATCGTGGTATTGGGCTTGATGGTCGGCATCATACTTGTGTCCATGTACCTTCCCATGTTTGAACTCAGCAATGCAATCAGTGCATGATCCTATGAAAGCAAAAAAGAAAACCACATTGCGGCTCAAAGCCATGACCCTCACAGAGTTGTTGGTTGTCTTGGCCATCTTGGGCATCCTCGTCCTCATGGCATTCCCCGTTGTGATGCCCCTGTTTCAGAAGGCCAGATCGACCGAGGCCAAGATTCAGCTCAAGCACCTCTGCACATTGGAAAAAACATTTTTCCTAGAAAACGCCCACTACGGCCGCGAACTCAAGGAAATCGGCTTCCAGCAATCCCCCTTGGAAAAAGACGGCGGCACAGCCCATTACCGCATCGAGGTCGTAGAGGCTAGCAGCAGCGGCTTCAGCGGCAGAGCCATCGCCGAAACAGACTTCGACGGCGACGGCCAAATGAACATCTGGGAAGTCAACCAAAACTGCCAACCCCAAGAAGTCGTCGAGGACTGATGATCAGCAACCCACAACCGCAAAATATGAGCCTGAAGCTTTACGAGGAGGCGGGAGCCAAACAATGAGGCGGAAGCCTAACAGTGAGGCGGAAGCCTAACAATGAGGCGGGAGCCTAACAATGAGGCGGAAGCCTAACAATGAGGCGGGAGCCTCCGGCTCCAACGCCGACACGAATTGCAGCCTCTGGCTGCAGTCCACCAAACGGCAAGAACACAAAAGAGGAAGGCCGAAAAAGCCGCAATCACCCAGCCCAAAAACGGAAGCGCAAAACACCCTATGCAAGACCTTCAAAACATAGACTTCAAAACCGTCAACCTGCTCACAGCCGAGCAGGCCCACAAATACCGTGTCATCCCCGCCGACACCGGCGCCCTCATCCAGCAGCTATACCACCCAGAGGGCCGCACCATCCTCCAAAACGAACTCGAATTTCTGCTGGGCAAGAAAACCGAGCTCATCCCCGTCGCCCACGACCTCTTTGACCGCCAATTGGTGCGCTATTACCCCATGCAAGTCGCCAGCGCCGAGCGCAGCCGGCCAGAGCTCAAAGAAGACTCAGACGTCATCCGTTTTGTGCGCAAATTCATGGAAGACGCCGTCTCCATCGGCGCCAGCGACATCCATGTCGAGCGTTACGAGACCTTTGCCCGCATCAGGTTTCGGTGGGAAGGCCAGCTCATCGAGAAATTTGAAGTCCCCTTGGCGCAATACAACGCCATCGTGAGCCGCATCAAAATCCTCGCCGAGCTCGACATCTCAGAGCGTCGCCTGCCACAAGACGGCCGCATCCACTTTCCCACGCAAGGTCAGAAAATAGACATCCGCGTCTCCACCCTCCCCAGCCAATTTGGCGAGAAAATCGTGATGCGTCTGCTCACGCGCTCACCCGCATTTTTGCAGCTCGGCAACCTAGGCATGAAACCCGAGGAGCACGACCGCTTCTCCCACGCGCTCAATGCCCCCAACGGCATTATCCTCATCACGGGCCCCACGGGCAGCGGCAAGACCACCACACTCTATGCCGCACTGAACCTCCTGAACCGACCCAACATCAACATTTCCACCATCGAAGACCCCATCGAATACAACATCGAGGGCATCAACCAAGTCCAAGTCAAAGAAGAAATCGGCATGACCTTTGGCAACGCCCTGCGGTCCTTCCTCCGACAGGACCCCAACATCATCATGGTCGGCGAGATCAGGGATCGCGAGACCGCAGAGATCGCCATCCGTGCCGCATTGGTCGGCCGATTGGTCTTTTCCACCCTCCATACCAACTCCAGTTGGGACGCCGTCACCCGCCTCATCGACATGGGCGTCGAGCCATATCTATTGGCAGCCTCGCTGCGCATGGTCGTCGCCCAGCGCCTGCTGCGCCGCCTATGCGACGATTGCAAGCGCGCCGCGCCCCCCTTAGACGCCCACTCCAAACTGCTCGACCAGTACGAAATACACACCCACTTCGAGCCCCAAGGTTGCCCGCAGTGCCACTACACCGGCTATTCCCAGCGCAAAGCCATCTACGAGGTCGTGCCCATCACCCGATTCCTCACCGACAAGATCAAAGCACTCGACCTCGACATCCAAGATTACCTGCGCGACCAAGGCATCAGAACCCTGCGCGACCAAGTCATCGCGCTCATTACCAATGGCGAAACCAGCCTCGAAGAAGGCCTCATGTACCTCATTGGATGAAAGCACCCCTTCATAGCCCAAGTCCCGCCGGGTACATAAACCCATTCGTTGGCCCACCCCAAAACAACGGGAAGGGCCGACGAACGGAGCATTTCCACTTGGACCACCCCACATGCACGATGGGCCAACTCCCCGCAGGCGCCATGCTCTACACCGTCGCAATTTGTTTGCTCGTAGCCATGCTCCTCTCGGCCATGGTGCTCCTGTACAGCTACGCCAAGCTCGGCAGTGACGTCATCTATTACCATGAACTCGCCCACGACAATCTCCAGTCGGGCAAAAACCTCATCCTGTATGGCGCTGACCCCAATTTTGGCGCATTTTCGGGTAGCCTCTTTGACACGTCCATTGACAGCTATTACGTCACGATGGCCCCATGGGGTGTCTATGGCATCCTGCACAGCACAGGCGTGCACGGGCCAGCCCGGGCGCAGGAATCCATCCTTTTTGGCCAAGTTCCCGAGGCGACGTTTACCGCCAGCCTCTTCCTGCAAGACCGCAACCGCCCGCTCAACCTTGCGGGTAAGACGACGATCGAAGGTCTCATTTACCTCCCCGAGGCAGGGCTGCGCCGAGGCATTGTCGGCCGCGCAGGATTCCAAGGGGCCACCTTGCACCAGGGCCAGCAGCGGCTCAGCAAAAACGAAACCAGCGCCCCCGACTACCGCCTTTGCACAGACATCACCGCGCGCCTACAGCAACTCGATCGACAACACATTTCGGGCAATTGGCGTGGCCGACCGGGCGATGCCATTGTGGGAAAATGGACGAGCCCAAGCTTGGAACTGCGCGCCAACGGCCCGATCGACCTCAGCGACATTGCCCTCACGGGAAATATTGTGGTCACGGCCCCCAAAGTTTACATTGCCAAAGACGCCCAGCTACAAGACATTCTCATTTTTGCAAATGAAATCCACGTGCAATCAGGGTTCCAAGGCCGCCTACAGATGTTTGCCACAGACTCCATCTACATAGAGCCACAGTGCCAGCTCCAATATCCCAGCGCAGCTGTCCTCGCAAGCACCGAGGAATGGGGAGCCCTGATCTTGGGCGAGGCTAGCACCCTTCACGGGCTGCTCATGGCAGACGCCAGCTTGATCGATCCCAAAGCCAAAAACCTCAGCTACACCCTCATCGCAGCCCAAGCAGAGGTCGTCGGCACCGTCATCGTCGCCGAGAACCTCGACCTCAAGGGCACTGTCACGGGTCACGTGAACACAGGCAAATTCAGGCTCGTGACCGCAGCCACCTTGTATGAAAATTACCTGCTAGACGCCACCATCCAGCACGAGGGTCTCTCGCCACAATATGCCATGCCCCTCTTGCAACCCGGCAATCCGCAGTGTTTGGAAATCCTGAAATTGCCCACACAATGAAGCAGTCCCATCATATTGCACCACCCTATTTGTCATGCCAATCACAGCCCTTGCTCAGTCCCCAAAGAAGCCCGCCATCGCAGTTTCACCCCTCAGAACAAAGCTGGCTTTGCGCACCTTTGCGTCCTTTGCGGTTTCACCCCTCAGAACAAAGCCGAAATCGCGCATCCGAGGAGAAATCCTACCCCACCCGACCGAAAGGAGCGCTCCTAGCCGCCTCCACCCTCATCGAAGTCCTCGTTTCCCTTAGCCTTGCTTCGATCGTCTTCGTCATCGGCGGCATGATATGGCTGCAGCTCAACGGCAGCAAGGCCCCTCACCGCCAGATCGACCAGCGCATCCGAGCCAGGAAACTCATCGACGACGCCATCGCCTCGGGTGATCTGCAAGACCGCGTGTTCACATACGGTGCCACCAAATATATGCGCAAGGTCACGACCCTGCATGCAGCAACTCACCTCCATGAGATCACCATTGCAGTCTATGACCAGCAAGACGACACCCCACAGTTTACCAGAGGAAAAATTGCAAGGATCGATGCGCATTAAGGCCTATACCCTCATCGAGATGCTCGTCGTGATGGTGCTCTCCGTGATCGTGATCGGCATCGCCTACCTCGTCTATACCCAGACGCATCTCTTTCAACAAGAATTCGAGAAAAAGACCCACGACGCCGAGGAATTGCTTATGCTCGACCAACACCTTCGTTTCGACACCCAGCACGCCGATGACATCACCGCCGAAGGCAGTGCATTCACCATCACTGCCCAAAACCCCATCGTCATTGCCCACTACCAAAGCAATCCCGCAGGCATCCAGCGCACTGCAAATGGCCAGTCCGAAATGTTCAATCTCACCCTCCAAAAGATCAACATTGAAATCATCGACCATGGAAAAATCCTCCAATTGGAACTAGGCCCCAGCCCAGCGCACGTGGACACCTTTCGCTACAACATCACATTGCCCGCCTCAGCAAAAATCCCGCTGCCGCAATAAAGCTTGCCAATCGGCTGCATTCAAAAAAAGTAGAAATCTAACCTTGCGTCAGAAATAGAGCCAGTAGGCAAGTGCATCTTCAAAATGCCAATAAATGGGCGCATACACCAGCGCATACCCGCCGAGCAAGCCCGCCAAGGGAACCGTGCGTGCAGCGTCCCAGCGTCCCAACGATATCAAGCTCACCACGCCGCCCAGCACCAACACCAAGCCCGAAACAAAAAACAATACAAACCCAAACGCGTCAAACCATCCCATCAACGCATAAAACACCAAGACATCCCCGAGCCCCAAGCCCACGTTCAGCAACTGCCCATTCGGTTTCCGCCATTTCATCACGATCCAGGTAAGCCCCAACACCAGCGACAAAAATACCACGATCACCAAAAGCTCCCTCAAAATCCCATTCCCTACCTTCACCCAGCCAAAACCCAGACCCGCAAGCCACAAAACGACGACCGGCACCACATGCACCCATCGGCCACGCAGGTCCTGCACAAGCAGCACCAAACAAGCTACCCCACCCACTCCCAACAAAACAGTTTGCAATAAAGACATACAAAATCCCTCCAAGTGCCCCCAAAAGCGGCCTCCCAAAGATACAACAAACGAAAGAAAGCACCCAAACCCAAGCGCTCAGGACGAAAGCGCTCCTCAACTCAAAATTCAGCAATGATTCGATCGCCCGATGTCGATGAGAATGCACGGCTACAAAACGATACCCTGTGCCGCATGGCATACCCACCACCTGCCTACCAAAAGGTATCCACTGCAATCCCCTCACGACGACCTGCTACCTGCTAACTGCTACCTACTACCAAATTGTTCCAATCACAAATCACGCGCCCTTCTCCCCCTCCCTCCTAATTTTCCACAACCCACCCTTATTTCGCCAAGTCCATTGCCAATTATCATTTGTCCACTATCTTAGCAGCCTGAATTACCGCAAAACTCGACGCTTTTGGAACTTCAGTCTATACTCTTCTGGCTTTTCTCCGTGCTTGGCATCGCGGGAGGGATCGGCTTGATCTTGAACAAAAATCCTGTTCATGCAGCTTTGAGCCTCATTCTCAACTTCTTCAGTATCGCTGGACTCTACCTGTCGCTACAGGCTGAGTTTCTAGCGGTGATCCAGATCTTGGTCTATGCCGGTGCCATCATGGTACTATTCCTGTTTGTGATCATGCTCCTCAACCTCAACAAGGAGACCCAAGAGGCGCCCTTTTC
>JANORP010000055.1:0-1554 GCA_031415375.1 Bacteroidota bacterium
AAGGCTTCTTTTGCCTGGTCAGTGGTAGGACGCACTGGCAAGCCTTTGGGCGGCCTGATCACCTTACCTCGGTACTTACCACTGATGATGCGCATACTCAATTAGGAATGAGGAATTAACAATGGGCAATTCCTCATTAAGTTCACCAAGATAGGAAGGCATATTTCCAGACTGGAAGCTTGTCGCCCTTGGTCTCAAAGCGCTGTGCAAATTCTTGCTTGGGAATTTCGGCAGAGGGCACGAATTTTTTGAGCTGCTTGAGCAATTCGCTGTCCTCTTCAAAGTCGCCACCAAGGACGATGCGGGTCTTGGCGATCTCCATTTTCAGTATTTCCATGACGAGCTGCAGGAAATAGACCATATCTGTCACCGTTTCAAAATCATAGGCATTGCAGAGCTGCAATCTCCCTTCCTTGAAGGCCGTGATCACAAATTGACGGTCGAAAACATGTAAAAGCAGCAATTGGGGATGCGCTTGGGTCATGCTCAAGCCCAGATTTACCATGGCTTGGCAAAATGGACGGTGTACCATTCCCTGAAAATAGTGGTCAAACTTCTGCTTGACGCTATTGGACACTGTATAGATAGCTATGGCACCTGATTCTGGCAGTTCAGCATATTCCAAATGATCCATCCCAGCGGTATCTTCTTTGATCAGAGCGCCGGCCAGCTCACGCACCTGCTGCGGCTTGAAAAACACAGTTGGAATCAATGAAAATTCCAAGTTGCTGTTCAGAAATTCAACCCGAGCGTATTCTTCCTTTAGAAAATAGTCTTGGGCATAAATGGCGTCAAAAAAGTCGGAAAAATCCATCGGGGACTTAGCGCGGTATTCTTTGACGGCGAGTAGGCAATTGTCTTGGGAAATGACCGCATACAAGAGCAAACTCGGCCGTGCGACGATGCGCAAGCAGTATTGCTTCAACATTTCGGGTTGAAATGAAGCGCTTTGGTGCTGATAGGCAGAATAAACGTTGCTCACGCGCGGGTCTTAGGGGTACGGCGTAAAAATAAAGAAAAAGATGGATTTGCAAAGACTGGGATTTTATTTTGACATTTTGGGCTAATTTATTCTAAATGAATTCCTTAAAATGGACTTCAAGCGGACATGCAAGAGGTGAACAAGGCATGAATTTTGTGGATCAAAAATCGATCTTAGCGAAGTTGATAAGCAATAAATTGGATAACTCGCGACGATTTCAGTACTTTTAGCAATTGAATGCCTTGAGTCATGTGGAAGAAAAATAGCCTATTCCTTGCTTTGCTGATGCTTGTCACCTTATCTGGAAAGGCGCAACTCTCTGAGAAAGCCACACTTTTCGGAGGAATGACCTACCAATTCATAGGGGTGACTCCGCTGGGTTCACCCAGCCCAAATTATTTGGGAATGTATGGACTTGGTTTTGGCATGGACTACGTGTTACTGCATTCCAACGATGTTGTAAGCCTGGGTATCAACCCCAACGCCAATGCCTGTCTGCAATTCAGTTCTAATGGAATAAGCTTCTTTGGCAATGCGCCCGTGTACCTGCTAGCACGAGCGGGAGCAGGCTC
>JANORP010000056.1:0-6812 GCA_031415375.1 Bacteroidota bacterium
ACCATCGAGCTCTTGAATGAGGGGCCTCCTGGGGTTTTTATGAATATTGCGTATGCCCAAGCGAGTGGCAAGATGATCAACTGGACTTCGGGACCGCTGAGTGTCGGCGAAAAGAGCACCGTTGTGTTGCCAATGGGTGTCTTCGCCTACCGCAACCAAGTCGGGGTAGGCAAGCAGCAGATCTTTGAGACCAATACACAAGATGGGGGTTGCCTGTTGGAATCCTTCCGTGTCTATGGTGGGGCCGATGAAATCAAGTATGATGGACAGCCTTGCGGGTACTATCGACGCTAGAGTTTCATTCGATTAATTGTACCATCGCAGGTTGGTGATGGACGCCTAATCCTCCAAAAAACAAGTGGATCATCCACCTTGAAGGTGGATGATCCACTTGCATTTTCAGAGATGGCTTTGCGGCTTGCAACCATCGTTGTAGTCCACCTTAAAAGCAGCTTCTCAAAACAACATCCCAGCAATCGTCGCCGACAGATAAGATGCCAATGTGCCACCCAGCAAGGCTTTGAGACCAAGCCTTGCCAAGTCTGCACGGCGCTCAGGGGCCAATGCACCGATGCCACCGATTTGCATACCCACAGAGCTAAAGTTGGCAAAGCCACAAATCGCGATGCTCGTGATCATCATGCCCTTTTCGGTCACGAGGGGCACAGCATTGCTGGTCATGTTTTTGAAGGCTACAAACTCATTGATCGTGAGTTTTTGGCCAAACAGGGTGGCAGCACTGTTCACGTCCTCGGCAGGGATGCCCATGCACCAGGCGATAGGGTAAAACAGTTTGCCAAAGATCCAGTCTAGGGTCATTGGGGCACCCGCCCAGCTATCTGGTAGCAGACCCAGCATGGCATTGACCATGGCCACAAGTGCAATGAAGGCCAGGAGCAAGGCGAGCACGTTCATGGAGATCTTGAAACCGTCGGTTGCGCCATGGGCGATGGCGTCGATGAGGTTGGTATATTCCGATTTGACTTCGAGCTTCACACTGCCCATGGTTTGGCTTTCCTCGGTCTCTGGGTAGATGATTTTGGAGACCACAAGGGCACCCGGCGCAGCCATCATACTCGCCGCCAAAAGGTATTCGGCCTTGGCCCCGAAACTCACATAGACGATGAGGATGCCACCAGCGATACAGGCAAGGCTACCTGTCATGGAGGCGAGCAATTCTGATTTGGTCATACCCGCGAGGTAGGGCCTTATCATCACTTGTGCCTCGATTTGGCCCACGAATGCAGATGCGACGTTGCTCAATGCCTCGGCACCGCTCACGCGCATCACAAAGTTCATGGCCTTGGCCACGATGCTCACCCCAAACTGCATCACACGCAAGTGATACAAGATCGCGACAAGTGCACACACCAAGATGATCGTGGCGGTGATATTGAAGGCAAATACAAATGAGCCAGGGGTACTGAAATTTTGAACGGCCCCAGTGCCGCCATTGACCGTGGCGATGCCGCCATAGACAAAGTCGGCACCAACCTTCGCAAAGTGCTCAATCTCCTGCATGCCCTTGCCGAGCCACTGAAAAAATTGCTTCACAGGCTCCACCTTCAAGATCAGCACAGCCAGTAAGACCTGAAGGCCTAAGCCGCTCGCGACCAACCGATAGTTGATCTTGCGCTTGTTGTTGGAAAAAAGAAAAGCGATCCCAAGGATCACTACAACGCCGATAAGTCCAATAAATCTATCCATTGAGTAGTGTCTATGGGGGCAAAATACAAAAAAGTTGAATGTGAACGCCATGTTGCCACCGATCAATTTGAACGGGTGCACATAAAAACAAAGGGAGCCTTGGCGACCAAGGCTCCCTTTGCAAATATCGGCTAACGAATCAGTCGATCTTGAGCAAGCGACCGTTGAGTTCTTGTGTGCCTGTGCGCACGCGGTACAGATACACCCCCGCAGAAAATGCGCCCAAGTCGGTCTTGAGCCGATGCACACCTGCTGGGCTATCTTTTTCTGTCAAAGTTTGCACAGCCTTGCCTTCAGTATTGAAAATGTCGATCACCAAGTCGCCATCTTTGACCTTGGCAACCTCAAAGACAAAGACATTGCGGCCCGGGTTGGGCGATACATTCACCCACTCGTCACCCGCGAAGAAGACCTCTACCTGATTGGAGTAATTGACCGCGCCGTTGAGGTCGATCACCCTGAGGCGATAGTAGTTCACGCCACCCAAGGGGGCGTTGTCATCACTTTGATAGGTCTGCGTGGCATTGGGTTGGCCAATGGCCTGCACGGTTCCTAGATCGCTCCAAGTCGAGGCATTACCGCTCCGCTCGATCACATAGTGGCTCAGGCTTTGCTCGTTCACAGCATCCCAGCGCAATTTTACGCGGTCGGTCTGCTTCTCTGCCTCCAATTGGAGATTGTCCACAGGTAGGCAGACGGTGATGTTGATCACGTCGGTCATGATGCAAGTTCCATTGTTCACGGTGACCGTGTAGGTCGTAGGTGAACCCACTCCGATAGCATTGGGATTGCTGATGGTCGTGGAGGAGAGGAATGTGGCAGGTGACCAGGAATAGGAGATTGTACCAACTTGAGGGATAAAGCTAAAGGCATCGTTGGTGGCGGTAAAATTGGTGCCGCTGCGACCAGGTACGGCGACAGCCACACCTGCTGAGCTTTGAATACCTTGGGTATGGGGGGAGGTATCGTCTGTGATCGTGGTATTGTGGATCTCGATCACATTGGTGGTCTCAAACAACTTGATCTGGAAAGTATTGATCGGGCCAGCTGAGCAACAGTGATTGATCCCATTGTAGTCGGCGATGAACACCCTATTAGGCGCAATGCCTTGCGTTTGGTACTGAATCGTGCCACCTGCCGGTGGGTAAAGGTCATTCCAGGTGCCAGCGATGAAGTCTGAGAGCGTTGCAGTCGGGAGAGGGCTGCCCGAGCAGCAGCCGCTGGCACTTGCCGCATTGAAAGTGATGAAACCATTGGAACCGAAGTAGATCTGTGTCTTCACCTGGCAAAAGAAGGTGAAGTTGAACCCGATCGGGACGGCAGCGCTTATTTGGTCATCGCCCAGCGTCAACGTGGTGCCTGCCACCGCTACGGGTGCATAGGTCGTGGCTGCCACGGTATAGACCGCGCAATTGCTTGGCGCAGGAGGGCCGGAATAGACCGCATTCAAGGATGCATTGTTTCCTGCGGGGCAAATGTTGATGTCGGGGCCAGCATTCACGTTGGCGACATCGACAAGGATCGGAGCGGTTGCCGAGCAGATGCCATTGCTGGCGACCGCATAATATGTGGTCTGCGTTGCGGGTGTCACGTTGGCCGTCAAGCCCGTGGCGACCGTCGTGCCCAAGGGCGTCTGCCAGTTCACCGTAAATGGCACTGGAGCCACAGGCGCAAAGCGACGGGCGTCATTGACCGCGCTCCATGGGGTGGCGTTTCTGCCAGGGATAGGGAATGCGATCGTGCCAGTGCTGTTTTCGATGCCTTCGGTTTCGCCAGTGCCGTCGGTTCCAGCATCGGTAATGTGGATCTCCACATTGTTGGAGGTCTCAAAGAGCATCACTTGTGCATCTAGTGGGCTACCACCGCCGCTCAGGTGGGCAGCACCATTGTAGTGCACGATGAAGATGCGGTTGGGGGCACTGCCGATGGTCTTGTAGCGCACGGTATTGCTGGCATAATCTTCGTGATGCACAAAGATTGTATTGTTGGGAGTGGATACATTCGGGATGTTTTGGCCGCTGCAACAGCCCGCGCCTGCCAATGGATCGAAGGATACATAGGCATTGGAGGAAATGTAAGCATTTGTGAACGTGTTGCAGAAGTAGCTAAAATTGAACCCGATCGGGATTGCAGCCGACAATTCGTCATCTGCAAGCGTGAGGTTCGTCCAGCCGCCACCACCGACAGCGCCAAAGGCAGGCGTGGAAATCACATATTGGTTGCAATCGCCTGTCGTAGCATTGGCTGTCAAGGTGACGGGCGCACCGGCACAACTTTGCGCGGGGCTCACAGTAGGGGCCACGGCAAGGATCGCTGGTGATACGGTGACGTTTTGCGTGCCTGAGATGCGGCAACCCGCTGCCGATGTCACCAAGGCCGTGTACAGCGTATTGCTCGTCGGGCTGGCGGTCGGGTTGCTCAAAGCTGTCGAGGACAATGCTGTGCTGGGCGACCACAGGTAAGTGTAGGCACCTGCTGGGTTGGGTGTGGCTGAGAGCGTGGTACTGCCACCTGTACAAATCGTCTGGGCGGGTCCCATGGCAAGCGTAAAGCTGGGCACATTGGTGACCACGATTGTGTCTCGGTTCTTGCACGGCCCGGGTAGATTGCTCACGACTTGATAGGTCGTGGTAAGGGCTGGCGATGCCGTAGGATTCGCACAGTTGGTGCAGCTCAAACTGCCTGCTGATCCAGAAAGGACGTTCCATGTAAAGACTGTGCCGCCGACAGCATTGAGTTGGACGGGGCCACCGCCTACACAATAGGCTTGGTCTGGCCCGGCGGTGGTGCCTTGCAAGACCGTGATGTCGATGGCGCGCGTCTGCGTGCCGAGCACGGGGCAGGCGTTGTCGCGCAGGGTAAGCGTGAGCGAATTGAGACCTACATCGGCACCTGTCGGTGTCCATGTAAATGTAGCGTTCTGAGGGCTGCTGCCGCTTGGCCCTACAAATACTCCGCCAGGAATGCCATTGTTCCATGACCAGTTGATCAATTGCCCCACGTCGGGATCAGAGCCAGGGATCGTGAAGCTCAGCGTCTGTCCAGGGCATACTTGGATGCTATAGGGTCCCACTTGTGTGGCATTCACGACACCGGTGATTGCGTTGATGTTGGGGGAGACGTTGCTACAATTGAGCACGGTGACTTGGATGTCTCTCACGACCGAGCCGATCAAAACACCGTTGCGGTACTCGTTTACGCGCACTGCCACGACGGCGACTTGAATCGCTGTCGGGGTCATGGTCATATTTCCATTTGTAGAGTTGATCGTGACAGCAGGTACCGAAGTCATGGGGTTGGCACCCGAAAAACCACCTGCGTATGTGACCGAGCCCCCACCCAAATCCAAGGCATTCACCAAGGAATAGGACAGCGAGTCCCCATCAGGGTCGATCGCGCCGTGGTTGTAAACATAAGGTTGGTTGAGGCAAATGTAAGGGACAGGCAATGTCGTGAAGTCGGGGGAATTATTGCATGGAGCGACCACACTGTTCATGCGGGCCTCTACGCGCAACCAAGCTGAGCTGGGAGCCGTGAGCGTTGTGATGGCGGCATTGCGATTTCCTTCCTCGATGAAAAAGATCCAGTCGGTGCAAGCTAGCGGCAATACGATGGTGCCTTCATAGACATATTGTTGCACACCGGGCAGCGTGCCACCACTGCAAGTGGTGAGCGGTAACTGCGCGGGGCAGATCGGGGAGACTTCGATCGGAAAGCCTACCAGCTGATTGAGCGTCACTGAAAGGTTTTGCGCACAGGAGGCCGAGTTCACTGTGCAAAAAAACGACGATGAGGGTGTGATCCCTGAGCAGTCCCTAAAAAAAGAGAGCCGCACACGGTAAGTGTTGGGCCCGACGCAGTTATAAGTAAGGTCGGCGCCCATTGCATGCGATGCATGGGCCTGAGAACCAATACTTATCAAGAACAATGCTACCAAAAGTGCATAGTGTACCAATCGCTTCATGAGACTACCGAAATTTATGTGAAAACCTATCTACCAATTCTGCTACCTGATAACAAATATGCAATTTCTTTTCAATTATCTAATCTGTCGGCTACCTTACATTCATAAAAATCCCCGCCGTAGCTGTGCCTTTGGCGGGGATTCTTGGAAATTCATATCAAATTCGGCGATTTACTCTTCTTCAGTATTTTTCAATTTCGCCAATAAATCGTAGCTGCCTTGCGTGACGATTGCTGCCTGAAGGTCAAATGCCTGTGGCAAGCGTACTTCGGTATGGCTACTGTCGCTCATCCCAGCCTCGATGGAGATCAACTCAAATTGGTCGTCGGCACCGACCTTTCCGATGTGTACAAAGATCCCGCTCTTACCCTCAAATTGCACCACAGCAGCATTGGGGAGGGCCATGACCTCACGGCCACTTGCAGCGATCTCGGCCTGCAAAAACGTGCCAGGTACCAGCTCGGTATCCTCTTGGTCGAGGTGTACATGCACTTTCACGGCATGGTCGGCACCGATTTCCCGGCCGATCAAGTGGATGGTACCGCTGCGCCAAGTGGTTTCATTGCTGATGCGCACCCGCACTTTTTGGTCGATCGCCAACTGAGGTAAGTCTTGCTCATAGACCGTGAGCTCGGCATGGAGGTGACCTGTATCGGCGATCTTGAACAAAACGTCCTCTGGTCCGATATGTGAACCGATGTTCACATTCACTTGCGTCACATAGCCGCCAATAGGGGCATACAAAGGGGCCGTCTTCGAGATTTGGCCCTCATCGAGCTTTTTGAAATCTATGTTGAGCATCTCTAACTTGGCCCTCTGACCCGCGAGGCGGGCTTTCATGCTCTCAAAGTCTGCTTTGGACTTTTCGAGCGTCTTGCGTGCATTCACATTTTCAGCTGCGAGCGCTTGCTGCCGCTCATACTCAGCCGCTAGATACGTGAGTTGGCTGCGGTCCTCGAGGTATTGCTGCTGCATGGTCACAAAATCGGGGTCTTGCAAGAGTGCGATTTGCTGCCCTCGGCTCACACGACTGCCTTGTAGCAGCGGTGTGGACAGCAGGAAACCGCCAAAAGGTGCAGAGATGCTCACAAGATTTTGAGGTGGCACGTCGAGTACACCATTGGCGAGGAGAATGCCCTGG
>JANORP010000057.1:0-6057 GCA_031415375.1 Bacteroidota bacterium
TCGAAGTGGCAAGAAATTTGGCTTGCTGGTCATCATCCCGATAAGCATATTAAGCAAAAGCAAACTAGACTGTTCGTAAGGCGCATTTCTTAGCAAGTTTAGATGATTCATGCAAGTCAGGTTGCAGATCAAGATCAAAGATTCGGCAAGAATTTTGATCAGAAATCGGATCGGATTTGAGCGCATTGCCAGGTAGTGATCCGCAAAATTCTACCCCAAATACCCACTGCCCCAAACCCGACCGCCTTGAAGCAATCAGATTTGGGGCAGCCCTTAAATTGGCAGCCAAAACTCAGCCCATGCCGTAATAATCGGCCTCTAGACCTTCAACCTTGGTTTTGGTGGCATTCCAGGCATTGACCATGTGCATTTTGTAGGCAAAAACACTACCCGCCGAGAGGGTGATGGTCTGTGTGCCTGACTTGCCACCCGACGCAGTGACTTTCAGGTCTGCGGTGGTGGCAGTAGCCGTGATGCTACCCGAGGTGTCAAAGTGCTCGGCCAAAGCGGCTTCCATCACGATCCAGACCTCGGTGACAATGCGCCCGTCGCTGCCCTCTGCGGCGAGGTAGTTGCGTGTCACGGTTGCATCGGCATTGAGCATGGTTTTGAGCGGCCCCTCTGTGATGAAAAGATTGTACAATTTGACATTGGCGCTTTTTACCTTGCTATAGGCGAGGCTTCCTGCGGCTGTCACGCCGACCTTAAATACCTTCACAGTGCCGTTCACTTCGACGGCGGCTTGGCTCGTTTGGCCCCAGTCGATCCCGACCGTAATGCCTTTGGTGACGCGCTTTACCAAATGTGCACGTTGCACTTTGCTTTGCGGATCGATATAAACGCCTGCCCCGATGGGGTCTTTCTTTTGACCGAAGGTCCCGATTTCCACGAGGTGAGCATTGCCACGGAAATACTTCTGGGCGCCGTACTCAAAATAATGATCTGTGATTTTAGTGGACATAATATTTTATGAAATTTTGAGGTTGCTGAAATTTTGGACATCAGGATTCTGCGCGGCAACCTCATTGCGTGCCGAGACCTGATTTGATGACATAGAGGTACATGGCGCAGGCGGTTGCCAGCGGGTGAACCTCATTGATAGATGTTTTTGTAGCCGTTACCTACTCGTGAGCACTGCTTCTTGGTAGGCATGGAGTGATCGGGGAACAAATTTGTTCCACCTCAAAGCGGCAAGCATCCACGGTTGTATAATCGGTGAATTATTTGCATTTTTTTAATTATGACTATCCGCATGTTTAACAGTAGAAGTATATAGGGTTTGTCATTTCGAGTGACCACAAATAGGATTTGCCTTTTGATCGAATGACAAACCCACCTGGTCATCCCGAGTGGACACAAATAGGATTTGCCTTTTGATCGAATGACAAACCCACTTGGTCATCCCGAGCGTAGCCGAGGGATCTTGAGCACAGATACCCCCCCTGCCCAGCAGCAACACTATCCCTTCACAACGAATCTATTCAATTTTTCAACTTGCTGATTATCTGAGCAATACATCACTTGTCATTGGTGCCGAAGTGATCGAGGGAGCGTAGCGCTGCGCCCTCGCAAGGCGGGGACCCGATCACGCAGCAGAGAAATCTAGCGCGGCCAGATACACCTCCTGCTTGAAAGCTCCTATTTGCAATTCCTGCCAAAAGCTGCTTTTCAGAAGGGCAATTTAGTAGGAGGTGTATCGGTAGGCGCCAGATTTCTTCGCTACGTCTTGGAGCCGAAGTAAATACCTCCAAGACTTCGGTCGAAATGACAAGATATTTGAGCTACTGTTAAAGTTGCGGATAGCCATATTTTTAATTGCCATTGACGGGATATTTCGCCAATCAATTCAATCTAATACGACTGGAAGCATTATGCAGTGACTATGCGTTAATGGTGAAAGGCTTGATCACCTCCACGCATTGGACGCCAAACTTGTCGATCGTTGGGTTAAGGACAATCGTTGAGACTCCTGTTTCCACCCTCGGCCTATCTTTGGTTTCAAGGACCAACAATTTATCAACGTATCCAATTGTGAGCGTATCGGAATAATAGGTTCCCAGCACGCGGCCGGGCCAGGCCTTTGCAATGTCCTCGATGACAATGACGCCATAGCCGACAAACGTCCAGTACAAGCACTTGTATTCGTAGCTCGGTATCAGCAGTTGCCGGAATTTCATGCCGCCATAATTAATGTACACAATAATCTCTTTCATAATATTTTTCTTTATGTGGTCGAATGAATCAAAAGTTGATTTGCGCCATCAAGCGCGAAAACAAAATATCTTAGGGTGATGAATATCTGGGAATTCTGACGTTCGACTCGTTTCCTCGCTCGCCTGATTAGGCCGTAATCACAAAGGGCTTGGTCACCGTCACGAAAGCCGGCCTGCCTTTTGTGAGCTTTGCCTTGAGGTGCAACAAGTAAGTACCCGTTTCTATGACCGTACCATCAGCATTGACGAGATCGAGTCCTGAATCGTTCTGGCGAATCGTGAGCTGCCCAGATTCGTAGGTTCCAAGCACAAGGCCAGGTTCGACCCGCGCGATGTCCTCAATCACGACAATGCCATAGTACACCATTTTGATTGTGCAGCTATAGGCTTGCCCAAACGAGAGCAAATTCTCCGGCTGGCTATTAATGCTGGATAAATAGACGATGAATGAACTCATAACTTATTTTGTGGTAGTTGAATTGACTGAGACGAAGGTAGGTACTGCCTATCACCATGGCAAACAACTTTTAGTTAATTATTTAACTTCTAGGATTCATATTCGGGGCTAAAAGCATTAAATTCGTTAAAATTGACCATATTTGGATAGTAAATATTTAATCTCATGTTGCTAGAAGATTCCCTTTATTCCTTGATCCAATCCCTTACGCAGCATGAGAAGCGCTACATCCGGTTGGAATTTTCCCAAAATTCCCCCAAAAAGGAAGGCCATCTCTGGCGTTTGTTCCAATTGATCGACCGGCAGGCAGCCTACGAGGAGGCTGCGATCAAGCAACAATTGGCAGACGATCCCCTTGGCCGCCAATTTGCAGTCCATAAAAATCTTCTTTACCACGCCATTTTGCGTAGCCTGCAATCCTACCGCTATGAAAGCTCATCGGGGATGAAGGTGCGCTCGGGCATCGACAAAGTGGAGATCTTGGTCGAGAAGGGCAAGCATGAGGCAGCCCTCAAGCTCCTGCTACGCAGCCGCAAGCTGGCAGAGGAGACAGGGCAACACGGTTATATTCTCGAGTTGCTGGCCTGGGAACGACGGATTTTGCGCTTTCTGCATCCCCTCAATTATTTGGATTCATTGCCGCGCTTGGAGGCTTATGAGCGGAAGTGGCTCACGATCATCCGCCAGGAATCGGAGGCCATGGGCATCTACGACCGTCTGTTTGCCTGGGTGCAGGTGGAGCGACGCATGGAGAAAAGCAATCTGGCAGACCAGTTGCAGGCGGTCGAAGATAGACTTGCAATCTTGGAGGCAGATGTATTGCCTTGCTTCAATACCCTTGCCTCCGTGCTGAATGCCAAGGCCTTGATCCAGCAATTGCACGGCGACTACCAGGGAATGATGGGCGCTTTTGGCGCATTGCGTGCGCACTGGGACCTATATCCACACATGAAGGCGGTCGAGCCCCAGCGTTTTGCGCGCCTACAGATCGGTTGGCTCAACAGCATGCTTGCAGCAGGCAAGATTGGGCAGCACCTCCCCGAAATTCGCGCCTTGCGCAAAATGCCCATCCAAGGCAGCGCTGACCATGCCCGCACGGTCTTCCAGTCCTACAACCTGGAATTGCTCTGGCTACTCGATCAAAAGAATGCCCAATCCGCTTTGCTTTTCCTCCGATTCTTTGAAGAGAAATTGCCAGAGATGCTCCCTTACCTCGATGATTTGCGGCTGCACAGCCTGTATCTCAATGCGACGATCCTGCACTTCAGCAATGCCGATTACAAAAATGCCCTCGATTGGGCACAGCGCATCCGCAATATGGATCAGCCCAACCGTGACACGCTTTTTTTCCGAAATGCGAGTCTCCTTTCCCTGATCTGCAACTGCGAAATCGGCCACCAAGCCGCAGCAGAGTCCCAATTGGCGTCGATCGGGCGCCGCCTCAGCCTGTACGAATCCGACTGGGAATTTGGGCGTATCGTCATTGACTGGATGGCGAAGCTCCTGCCACGGTGGGGCACGGCTGATGAAGTGCCCTTGAAACGCGCCTTTCACACCGCCCTCGTGGAGCTGGAACGCAGGACGAAACCTGTGCCGATGGTGCTGGATTTGATCAGGGATTGGGCGACGGCGAAACCATAGCACAGTCATGCTGGCGCGAGGCGCTGATTGTTTCTCCTTTCGTTGCATTCCATTCCCCATCTCCCAAAAATTCCGCATCTTTACCCAAAGAAGCAGCGCACAGTGGCAATACACGAAATCAAATACCTGGACCCGGTTGTCGTGTCCAAGCTCAAAAACATCGAGGTGAAGGCCCGCCTGATCGTCGAGGGCTTTATCACGGGCTTTCACAAGAGCCCTTTTCATGGATTTTCGGTGGAATTTGCCGAGCACAGGCCCTACAACCAAGGCGAATCGCTCAAAAACGTGGACTGGAAGGTCTATGGCAAGACCGACAAGCTCTATACCAAACGCTATGACGAGGAAACCAACCTGCGTTGCCAGGTCGTGCTCGACATGAGTGACTCGATGCGTTATCCACAAACTGGGATCTCCAAACTCGAGTACGGCGCCTACCTTGCCGCCTCGCTGCAGTACCTCATGGTACAGCAGCGCGACGCCACCGGCCTCACCCTCTTCGACGACGAGGTGCGCTTCTATGCCCCGCCTAAGTCCAAAAAATCTTGGCTCGTGCAGATGTTTGCCAAGCTCGAGGAAGTCGTGGACAACAAAGACAAGCTCCAGCACAAGACCGCTCACGCCCGCGTGATCCATCAGCTCGCGCTCAAGTTTCAGCGCCGCAGCTTCGTGGTGCTCATCACCGACCTCTTCAATCAGCTCGAAGGCCAAGACGAACTCTTCCGTTCGCTCCAGCACCTGCGCCACGCCAAGCACGAGGTCATCCTCTTCAACCTGCTCGACCGCAAGACCGAGGAAAAATTTGACTTCCCCAACCGCCCGATCGTGCTCGAAGACCTCGAGACCGGCGAAAAAATCCAAGTCAACCCAGCCCAGATCCGCGACCAATACCAAGCGCTCATGGCCAGCCGCAAGGCCATCTTCAAGCGCAAGTGCCACGAGCTCAACATCGACTTCGTCGAGGTCGATATCGCGACCACCTACGACAAGGTCCTGGCGGATTATTTGATCAAGCGGCAGATGTTGGCATGAGGGGCTGATTTCTTTGGGAGGGAATTTGAAAATAGGCTTGTATCTTTGACACGAGATGTCAAAAAGCGCATCGAGATTTGGCCGAGTAAGGCAAAAGGCCATTGAAATTGTGAGCACCGCACTAGACATACTAATTGGAATAGGAGATTCGTTGGGTGATCGATCCAGAGTCAAGATTGTGGACTGTAGGATCGACCTCAATGATGAGGATTTTGACGTGGCCATCCATTTGCAAGATGCGAAGCGTTTTGGAGCAGATGGAATGCTGTTTGGGCACGACCTTGGACCACTCGATGCGAAACATCCTTGGGCAATTGTATTTGATCGCTCCAAGAAGATGCACATCGAAGAGGAGGCATCTAAAATGCACCATCGCCTTTGGGTTTATGGCAAAATTCCTTTTGCTGTATTTTTTTCCCAAACCGAAGTCTTAATCTACGATTGTCTCAATGCGCCGACTGTTCGTCTTGCCGACAATATTCGCGAACTCTACATAAAGGAGTTTAGGAGGGCAAGTCTTGACCGCGGTCTGTTTTCGACCAAGGTTGTGGACGAAAGTAAGCTCATTCCATTTTTAGATGGATCGATTTGGGAAGATAAGGCCAACAATAGAGGATCAGGACAAAGAAAGTGGCTCGATAGAAAAAATAGTTCGCACGAACTGTTGCTAAGCGACCTCCGCAAAGTGAGAGATTCCTTTCTCCCTAGAATTCCTAA
>JANORP010000058.1:0-3758 GCA_031415375.1 Bacteroidota bacterium
AGAATCAACTGAAATCGCCGATTTTGAGCGTTTTAGGCCGGAGGCAAACGGTCGATCGTCCTTCGGCCAGAGGCCTCGGACTCAGCGATTTTTGTTGGTCTCCCCCAATTTGTTGCACACTCAAATTATTTTGATTCAGAACTGAGGCTACCTTCAGGACAACGGTTTGCAAATGATCGCAGAGCCATTCCCTATTTGATTTTCTCACTGTCGATTCGCCCTTTTTTGCGTTAATTTACCTCAATTACTCCCTATGAAGGCTATTCACACACTATTGATCGCTGGCACTTGCATGCTATTTTGGGCTTGCGGGCCCAAGCAGCAAGCAGCGGCCACGACCGATACTACGGCTACGCCAGTCGTCACACCCGAACCCAAAGAGAAGTGGCTGGTTCTCAAGTATGACGACGTGCGGCTGCGCGACATACCCAGCAAAAGTGGCGAAGTCCTAGCTTCGTTCAAGGAAGGCGATGAGGTACTGGACCTCAAGGTACGCTCCGAACACGAAGAAACCGTAGTCTTGCGTGGCGAATCCATCACCGCACCTTGGGCCAAGGTGCGCAGCAAGGCAGGGCTAGACGGCTGGGTGTTTGCAGGTGCACTCGGCCCTGCACCCGATCCATCGGTCGCAGTATTCGCTCAAAGCCTCCAAGACCTCTCCACGCAAGATTGTAAAAGCATTCATGACGCGCTCGAGCGCTTTGCATCGGCCATGAAAGGCAAGCCAACCGACGTCGCCGACCAAGCCGTCGTGCCATTGTTTGCTAGCCTCGAGAAAACTCTTGACGGCCTCAATGCCGATCTTGGACAACGCAGCGACACCAAGGGATTAGAGGCGCTTTTTTACCAAGAGAACCAAGGGAAGCCCGATCCCGAGGCTGTTGCCGAGAAACAGGCTTGGGAAAACTGTGGGCTGCAACTCGACTATCCTGAAGGCGTGTTGTACCTCGACCTCAAGCCAGGCCTGAGCATCCCCACACTCGATCCATTGGTGAGTGATGCCATGCGCCGCTACCTGGAAATCCGCAAAAAAGAGGATAGCAACCCTTGGGCTGCAGATGGCAGCCTCATCATCACCCCCAAGGAACTCGCCGATCGCTGCATCACCTGGGATGGTTTTCTCAAAGACCACCCCGAGTTCATATTCAAAAGCAAGATCGTCGCCGCAAACCACCATTACCTCAGCAGCCTCCTCATCGGTGGAGACAACTCGAGTGCCTTTGACTACGCAAGCAAGAAACTCGTGCTTCCGGCGTTCAAGGAAGCATGGGAATGGGTGCTCAAAACCAATCCCAAGTCACAGACAGGCAAGGTCGTGAAGGAATGGTGCGACATGGTGAAACCTGGAGGATGGAAAATGACCCCCAAAGCCGATAAGTACCTAGCGGCATTCCTGAATACCGATGAATAAGCCCCTGATGTGGATGCTGATCGGTTGCCTGGCATTGATGCCACTATCGAGCATTGCCCAAAATCTAGACCTCATCGCCGCAGCCGACAGTAGTTTTGAAGCTGGCGATTACGAGCAGCTCATCGCCGATTGCGACGCGGCCCTGACCGAATTTCCCGACACCGCATTTCTCTATTATTATAGAGGGGTTGCATTGAGTTTTGTAGGGAATGACGACGCTGCAATGACCGATCTGAACAAGGCCATCGCCTTGGAATCCGCTTTTCCTGAGCCATTTCTCGCACGGGCGCGCATCCACTATGCGCGCGGTGACCGCGAGCAAGCCCACAAAGACATCCGACTTTGCCTGAAGCGCGACGCGGGCATGCGCGAAGCCTACCTGCTGCGGGCCGAGATCTACCTCGATGAGGGCGTCCTCGGCGAAGCGTGGAATGACCTGGAGACCGCCCGCCGCATGGTGCCGCGCGATCCCGAGGTCTATTGCTTGCGTTCAGAGTATTATTTGATGTATGGCGATGCTGCCAAGGCCGTCAAGGAAGCGGGTACTGCCATCAAACTCGCGCCCGATGACGCACTGGGTTATGTCGCCCAAGCCATGGCTTTTGAGGCCCTAGGTGATTTTGTCAATGCAAAATCAGACATCGATCTTGCGATCCAACTGGAGCCGCAGGAGTATAACCTGCTCAATACCCGCGCCATGATCCTCGATGCCATGGGCGACCGTGAAGCCGCGCTCAAGGACCTTGAGCGCTACATCGCCAAGGATTCCCTCGCTTGGGATGCCTATTTTACGCGGTCATGGTTCTCGATGCAAGACAGTGCTTGGCAGGCCGCCGAGCAAGACCTCTTTGTCGCGCAACGTTTGCAACCCGAGTTGGTCAGCATCGCCGACCAACTCGGTTACCTGTACCTCTTGATGGGTGAATATGCCAAGGCCAAATCCGTCTTGGACACCCTCGTGGCCAAAGACAGCGAAAACGCATTCGCCCGCGCCAACCTCGGTTACGTGCGGCTACAACTCGGTGACCCCGACGGCGCCCTCAAAGACATCCAACATGCCATCAAACTCGATGACCTGGAACCCCGCGCCTATTATTACCGAGGTGCAGTCTATCACGCCCTCAAAAAACCCACCAAGGCCTGCGAAGACCTCCAAACAGCCGAAGAACTAGGCTTCATCGACTATTATGGCGAGGCCGAGCTCAAGGCATTGAAGAAAAAGGCCTGCGATTGAGCCGCCTGTTTAGCCCAGATGAAGCGCTAGAAACGAGCAATTTTTCATGCCGCCGTTTAGGCAATGCCCCGTCGTCCCCATTAAAGTCATCATGGGCACAACCTCGGCTGCCATTCAAAATTTTATTCCCCCCAAAAAAGCAATCCAAAAATCACTAAATTTCCTCCCACAAAATGGGAACTTACGTCGGCAAATGGGATTGCCCGCTCTGCGGCACCAAATTGATACCGGGCTGGAAAGACGGCAAGACCGTCGAGTTATGCCCCGCCTGCGGCGGGCCATCCACAGGTAAATGGTACCTCGACAGCCGTGACATGGTCGTCGCCGATGCAGCTGATGTCGCCAAAGCCAAGTCCAAGCGGGCTTGGAAATGCGGGCATTGCAGCAAAATCAACGATGGCGCAGACCAAGATTGTGACGCCTGCGGCAATCCCAGAGACCTCAGCACCGACGACAAACAATTCATCAGCAGAGAATATGCGCCTCAAAACGTTCCGACAGCGGGTGACGACGTCGAGAATCCCAATGTAGAAGGCGTCAATGAAAACCCGGCGGCCAGCGAAGTCGGGTTTTCGCGCTCCGCTAAGGAACGCATGGGCGCCGAGGCCGCCGACAAACGCAGGCGCAAAATCAGACTGTTCAAAATCATCGGCATCGCAGCTGGCGGATTGATGCTCCTCCTTTTCATGTTGCTCTGGAAAAAGGAAATCCCGGTCATCGTGACTGGATTTGCTTGGGAGCGCAATGTCGATATTGAAGTGTATGGGCCGCATTCCGAATCCAGTTGGAGCAGCCCGCCCGCAGGCGCTTACAGCATTTCGACCGCGACTGAGATCCACCACTACAATACCATCGTGGTCGGCCGCGACTGCCATACCGAATCGGTATCAGTCGTCTGCGGCACGACCGACAATGGCAATGGCACCTTTTCTGATCGGTATTGCGACGAGTCGCAAGAGGTCTGTGTCGATCGCACGGTCGAGGAACCAGTCTATGCCACCAAGTATTATTATACCATCGATCGCTGGGGATTTGACCACACCGAAAAAGCAGCTGCCAGCAACCATGATCCCTATTGGCCGAGTTATGCCTATACCACGAGCGACCCCGGCA
>JANORP010000059.1:0-15552 GCA_031415375.1 Bacteroidota bacterium
GCATTCCTCTGGTGCCGTGGTCGATGAATTTTCTTATGGATCGTTCTATGGACTTTCCGCTGAGAATGGTTATCTTGCAGATACATTGTATGACTCTTTGAGTCGTAGGAGTTCTTTGAAATCTGTGCAGCGGGAGAGTTATGGCGGTCCAATC
Source organism: Bacteroidota bacterium (assembly GCA_031415375.1). Classification (GTDB taxonomy): domain Bacteria; phylum Bacteroidota; class Bacteroidia; order J057; family JADKCL01; genus JADKCL01. The sequence goes on from JANORP010000059.1 coordinate 155, forward strand.
TCCATCGGAGGCGTGGTTGTTGGCGATGCAGCAGGTGTCGGCGACATCGACCCAGGCATCGACCCCGAGCCAATTGAGAAGGCGGTCTGGGGCAAATACACCTTGCACCGTGGTCGGAAGGTCTATGAGCTAAAGAACCACCTTGGCAACGTGCTTGCCGTGGTGAGCGACGTGAAGATCGGGAAGGGAATTCTGAATGTAATGCCCATCGAGGTGCTGCACTACGTTGCCGACATTGTCGAAATGACCGACTACGAGCCCTTCGGAATGCAATTGGCGAATCGGCATTATGTGAGTGGGGATGGGTATCGGTTTGGGTTCAATGGCAAGGAAGCCGATGATGAGTGGAAAGGGGAGGGGAATATGTACAATTACGGCTTCCGGATCCATGACCCGAGGTTGGGCAGGTTTTTGAGTGTGGATCCTTTGGCACCTGACTTTCCGATGCTTTCTAGTTACCAATATGCTAGTAATTCGCCAATTGCTGCAATTGACTTGGACGGACTTGAGAGTCAATGGAATACCTTCTGGAATGCGCCGGGATCTGGCGTGCAAGCCCCCCAAGCTCTTGGGCAACCTGCTCCCAGTGGAATCGGGACGAACCTGAATGATCAACTCAAGAACACTGAAACGAGATCGTCCTCTATTGGGCAGCAATCTACGCCTTTCTCCAATGAAGCCATCGGTATAAGCGCTTATGGAGCATGCGAAGGCATATTTTCTGAAGTTGCTCGGCGGGAATATAATCTTTATAAAGAGATGTTTTGCGAATTTGATGGGCCCGGTCGTACTGAACTAAAGGGTGGCATACGGAAAATTACTCCGCCTATTAGCAGGGCGTATCTAAATTGGACGCGACCTGGGCTCGGCGCTCGTCCGGGCAGTGTTGGTGGGGCCCGCAGGACTAATGGAAAATACAATACTGGGTCAAAAATACTTGGGATAGGTGGAACGGGCTTGGCATTGTTTTCTGTAGGCGCAAGTATCTACAATGTCTCAATTGCTGATGACAAAAGCTCGGCGGCGTGGCATGAAAGTGGTTCGTTTGTAGGTGGAGTCGTAGGGGGCTACGTCGGCGCAGAAATTGGGGCTATAGTTCCAGGCCCCCTAGGATTTGCCGCAGCTTTTTGTCTTGGCATTGAAGGCGGTCAATATGGATCGCAGTATGGACGTGAAGTTGGCCCGTTGCTAGGAGCTGATCAAATGGCAAAGGGGCTTAGTGACTATAATGCATCCTTCCCTAGCAGTAAGCCAGAAAATTTGGTTCATCATCTATGTTTTGAACAAGGCACATTGGTTTCTACTCCATCTGGATTCGTTCCAATTGAAGACATTAAGGTTGGGCATACGGTAATAAATTATGATGAATCGAGTAAGGAGCTAGGGATCGGATTGGTCGTTAGATGCATAAGCAGCGAAGTGGACAAACTGCTTGTTATCAGGACGGGAGGCGAGTCAATAGTGGTAACATCTGAACATCCTTTTTACGTGCTTCAAAAGGGCTGGGTTGTTGCCAGACAGTTGCAGTCAGGAGATGAATTGCTGTCTTTCAAATCAGGGAAGAATGGTGTGATCAAGGAAATCGAAGCTGTCGTAAGACATGCCAAAGTATTCAACATAGAAGTCGATAAAAATCATAACTATCTGATTAGTAAGGAAAAATTATTGGTTCATAATAAAAACGTGGTCGATGAGTAAGGCTGATTAAGAAATGTTTTGCAAAAATTATCTTCATCGTGTATGAAATATGTAAATAAATTACTTTTTGATCAATTGAAGAAGGAAGTTGTAAAGCACTTCACGAAAAAGGCCACAGGGATAAAATATCTGCTGCCCGTTTGCTTTGGGCCAGAATGGGGTGAAATCTTGGTTGTATTTGATCTAGGATCTAGAATTTTTGAAGCAACCACTTTCTCAAAAGAGAAGGCTGATCTGCTGCACGGTACTTTCGAAATGAACGGAACAATCCGCGATGATTTGTACCATGTGTATGGAATTATCACCAATGACAATTCGAATTTTCTGGTATTGATTTGTGATCCTGAAGACGTTTGGCCCAGAGAGTACATATTGGATATTCTGGAAATTAATCCTGTTGCATTTGGTCGATTGCCCAAAATTATCCTCTATGATTTCCGCTCAAAACGCTAGAATGGCAAAGTGGCAAATCAGATAATGGGTCGATCCATGGGTAAGATACCAAGTTGTCTGCCCAGCAAAACCCTGGAAAAAACTAAACAGCAGCGTTCCATATAAGGAAAACTGCTGAAAATGAGGTACTCAGCAAAACCCTGGAAAAAACTAAACAGCAGCGCAGCAAAACCCTGGAAAAAACTAAACAGCAGCGTTCCATATAAGGAAAACTGCTGAAAATGAGGTACTTGAAAAACGGACGACTCAAGACCCTCAAAACCGCTGATCAAGGCAAAGGAAGAACTATGGGCGATGTGCTTTTGACTCTGAAAATCCCTAGTTAGATTGCTTCTAATCTTTGCACTTCTGGCACCTGCTTTGGCGATTGTATTCAATCCGTGCTTTCTGGGCCGACTTTAGCTTTTCGCTCGTGCGCATGCTCTCCTTGTCGATGCCCTTGTAGGCCAATATCAAGAAAACGCGCACCTACCTCGTGGGCTTCGGGAACTTCGAGCTGGAGTAAGAGCAAGCGACGAATAGGCAGCTTGCGAAGGACTTGATCTCAGGCAAGGTCAACCGCGCCAATTACCAAAAAGGCAAGCCCGACTACTTTGCGCACCGCTACAGCGGAGCCTGCCCTGAGCGTAGTCGAACGGGACGGCGACAACCGCCTCACCAAGGCCGAGACCACACGCGACAATGTCTTTTGGGACCGCGATGGGCGCTATTTCTACTACCCCCACGGCCCGCTGGCGCGTCTGGAGATCGGGCAGGACAATGTGCAGGGGCAGGACCACTACTACTCGATCAACGGCTGGATCAAGGGCGTGAACATGCCCGAGCACAAGACCGTGCGGCATGACCCCGGCAGGGATGGCGACATCTCACCCGCCGCGACCGACGACAAGTGGGTCGCCCGCGACGCCTTTGCCTACTACCTGGGCTTCTATGCCGACGACTACAACCCGATCGGTGGCTTGATGCCCTTTGCGATGGGCACCGTGGGCAGCGCTTGGGCCGATCTCGCGCCCTACATCCTTTCGCTGCCCAATGCGGCTGCGGGCTTGTACAACGGCAACATCGCCTTGATGATCACCGACCTCAAGGACGCTGCGAACGTTTCATCGCCCAATTTCCTCGTCCATGGGCAGGCCTATGCCTACCAATACGACCAACTGAACCGCCTCAAGCAGATGCGCAGCCACCACTACCTGCTCAACCCGGGCTGGTCGCGGCTTGGCAACGGGACAGGCTGCTATGACAGCGACTACAGCTATGACCGCAACGGCAACATCCAGGGCCTGGGCCGCCGCATGCCCGACCTGCTCGGCAACGGCACGATGAGTAGTAAGTGGATGGACCAACTGACCTACCACTACACCACAGGCAATGCGCCCAAGCAGCACAACAAACTCGACCACGTGAGCGACCTCTCGCCGAGCGCCAATGCCGCGAGCGACCTCGAGACGCAGCTCGCGGGCAACTACACTTATGACGCGATCGGCAACCTCGTCGCCGACCAGGCCGAGTCGATCTCGCCGATCCGCTGGGACCTGCATGGCAAGGTGCGCGAGGTACACCGCTTCGCGAATGGCAACGTGCTTGCGGGCCTCAAATTTTGGTATGACGGCACGGGCAACCGCGTCCACAAGCAGGTGCAGCTCCCCGGCGGCGGCGTCAAGGACGAATGGTACGTCCGCGACCCGCAGGGCAACGAGATGGCCGTCTATGAGCGACAAATCGAGAATGGCTGGCTGGTGACGCGCTGCAAGGAGCACCCGATCTACGGTGCCGACCGCTTGGGCATGGACCTCAACGGCGTGGAGATCAGCCGGTCTCCGGTGGTGATCGAAGGCGATCCCACCAACCCGACAGGCGACGATCCCGCCGGCCGCCATGCGTTGGTGATCGGCGAGATCCTATATGACTCGCCGACCACGGGGGATGACTTCCCGACGGGCAAGGAATACCATGAAGGTGAGTACATCATGCTCATCAACAAATCTGGCAAAGCACTCTATCTTGGTGATTATCAGCTACGTGTGGGCGAAGACTCGCTGGCGCTCACGGACACGCTGCCCGCTGGCGAGCGCGTGATCGTCGGTTTTGGAGACAATGCAGGCGCATTTGGACGCTTGGTGGCCTTGCCTGCGGGCTTTGACGATGCTGTGGTGATGCAAAATACGCTCGTGCTGCCCGACCGGAGCGGCATCGTCCGCGTCACGCACACCTCGGGCACGGAGATCGACGGATTGGCTTATGGAGATTTTTATGGCTTGAATGCCGAAAATCTTTATCTTGCTGATAGTTTGATCGATTCTCTGAGTCGGCGCAGTTCTTTGAAAAGTGTGCAGCGGGACGCTTATGGCGGCCCGATCGGCATCAGCGGGAGTGCAGCAGAGGGCTCGGTCGGAAATTCTGACCCCGGAGTCGATCCTGAACCCACTGAAAAAGCCGTGGTCAGCTCAGCTTACACCCACCGTGGTCGCAAGGTCTATGAGCTTAAGAATCACCTTGGCAACGTGCTTGCAGTCGTCTCAGACGTGAAGATCGGGCTATCGACTTCGTCTCAGGTGGAATATTATGTTGCGGATGTGGTGGAAATGACGGACTATGAGCCGTTTGGTATGCCGCTTGCAATGCGGCACTTTGTGAGCGGGGATGGGTATCGGTTTGGATTCCAAGGTCAGGAGGGCGACGACGAATGGTCGGGCGAGGGCAGCATGCTGGCTTTCAAGTATCGGGTGCATGATGTGCGGTTGGGGCGGTTTTTGAGTGTAGATCCTTTGAGTGATTCTTATCCTTGGAATTCTACTTATGCGTTTAGTGAGAATAGAGTCTTAGATGCAGTGGAGCTAGAAGGACTCGAATCAATTAACATAAATAGCGCCACGTATGCCAATAAATTCCGATCCATCTTTGCCATAAAGTCTACCACTGCTGAAGAGGTTATTCAAAAGAAGAATCAATTGTACCAACTATTCTCAAAAATGGACGCTGATGAACGGAAAAGTGGGGCAAATTTGTATTCAATTGATTATGGATATACGAAAGGGGTCAAATTGGGAACTTACTCTGAAACTATTTTTAATTCGGAAAGGGTATATGCCCCTAAAGAAAAATCTTGGGATGAACAGTTCGAGGATCCAAGTGTGGGAATACCATTTATGATCGGCGTTATGGCAATCGTTGCCTCAGGCGGAACGTTGTTGGAGGCAGCTCCGCCTGTAATTGCAGGGGCGGCAACGTTTTCGGAATATGCCTTTTTTGTCGTCGATGTTTGGGGTATGGCATCAAGCGTAAATGGGTTGGCCGCAGATGCCGACGGTAACACTCCAGGTTCAAATCTAATCGAAGGCATCGGGGCTTCACCAGAAGCTTCGCGGAATATTGTGACTATAGCGGATTTTTGCCTAAATTTAGGTGGTGCAACTGGAGATTTTATGACGGTAGTTACAAAACCTGAAGCAATTGGGGAATTCAGTGGTGTTTTGTCTCAAATTTCAGGAGCAACAGATTCTCCAAATGGGTTGGTAAAACTTGTCAGTGGGGTTTCTGCAGGATTAGGCTCGGTATCTATGGGGCTGGACGCGAAGAATATTTATGATAATTCGGGAGGAACCTCAAATGATAGGAAAAATGACAAATAGAAAAGATGATGGAGTACCGATTATTCGTATTGGACTGTTAATTCAACTAATTCTTCAGTTCTTGGTAATTACACTTGTAATTCTACCTACGATAATTATTCTCGGAGTGTTAATTAGGGGTGAGAATCCGGAGCTAATTGTAGGTATGCTATTTCTTTGGATTTCAATGTATTTCCTAATGAAAAATTTGTGTATCCTAAATCTTTATGAAAACAGACTTAAGATGTGGGGCTTGCTTCGGATGCTAGTCGTTGATTATCGTGATATTGTAAAATGTGAATTTGTACAACGACGATTTGGTGTATTGACAATCACGTATATCAAAAATGGTAAAAGTAGAACCCGGACTTCTTCGATTAATATCTCCGGCAAGGAGTTGTCGGTTTTAGAGCAGATCCTCAAGGGCCACGGTCTGGTAGACGAACTTCCAAAAGGCAAAACCTTAGGATTCGCATTCCGGATGATCAGAAGATGATGGGTAAAGCTCCAGATAATCCGTATAGTCGTACTCCAGCACTCCAGCACCCAAGAAAACTCTGTGAAAAAGCATCCTATATAAGGGCAATGCTGATAATCAGGCAACTGCGATCAAGGCTCTATGACGACTAAAACCTTGTGGATCAAATCGGCTTGGCGTTCCTTAGATTCAGGCAATTTGCTTTGAAATCGGGCGGAGTTGCAAGCGCTTGGTGGCCTTGCGTGCGGGCTTTGACGATGCTGTGGTGATGCAAAATACGCTCGTGCTGCCCGACCGGGGCGCAATCGTCCGCATCACGCACACCTCAGGCTCGGAGATCGACGGATTGGCTTATGGAGATTTTTATGGCTTGAATGCCGAAAATCATTATCTTGCTGATAGTTTGATCGATTCTTTGAGTCGGCGTAGTTCTTTGAAAAGTGTGCAGCGGGACAGCTACGGTGGCCCGATCGGCATCAGTGGGAGCGAGGCAGAGGGCACCGTCGGGTATTCTGATCCTGGCGTCGATCCCAAGCCTACGGAAAAAGCTGTCGTCAGTTCGGCAGTTACGCGTCGTGGTCGCAAGGTTTATGAACTGAAAAACCATCTCGGCAATGTGCTCGCAGTCGTCTCCGATGTGAAGATCGGTTTATCGGCTTCGTCTCAGGTGGCTTATTATGCTGCTGATGTTGTGGAGATGACGGACTATGAGCCGTTTGGGATGCCGCTTGCGATGCGGCATTTTGTGAGTGGTGATGGGTATCGGTTTGGGTTTCAGGGTCAGGAAGGCGACGACGAGTGGAATGGGGAGGGCAGCATGCTGGCTTTCAAGTATCGTGTGCATGATGTGCGGTTGGGGAGGTTTTTGAGTGTGGATCCTTTGAGTGATTCTTATCCTTGGAATTCTACGTATGCTTTTTCGGAGAATAAGGTAATCCAGAACAGCGAATTGGAGGGAGCTGAAACGCAGCAAAAAACGAAGCCTTCCGTCGTGGAATCTGGAATCCAAGCAGTGCTTGATGCTGGGGCAGACTTCTATCTTAACCAGCCTCCTTTTCACCAAATCTTTGGTGGAGTCGATGCGGTGAATGCTAGCGTCGAGAGTGGAACGATCAAGCCAGTGCTCCAATTTGTCGCGGATGAAACCTCGCCCGAAAAATACGTTCCTTCTTTTATCCTCGGCGCAAAGAAAACGTATGAAATAGGTTCAAAAATCACGGAAGGAGATTTGAATGGAGCTACCTATGATTACTTCTACCATATCACGAATGGCACACTGAACCTTCTTGTTATTGAAGCAGCATCTAGTGGTTCGCCCAAGCCAGGTACAGGGACGGTTTTGGAGGCAGAACCTGCTAGGCAAGGGACTGCCTTGCAGGTGGAATCTGCGGTGGAAGTTGAGAGCATATTGACTGATGGTACAAATACACCAACGCAAAATTTCAGTCTAAATAGGCCTTCAACTTTTAGAAAGACAACCATTGAAGCAAGCTGGGAAGGAATGCCGGAAGGTTCTCAACCAAGTACCAAAGCTTGCCCAAGTTGTGGATCGGATGTAGCGGGTAATCCACATTTAGGAGAGCCTCGTGGCGGACCCAATGGATGGGATGTTAGTCATAACCCATCATGGAGTAAAAGACCAACAAATTGGAGTACACGAGCGGAATTGTTAGATGATTTTAATTCTGGCGTATCTGGAGAGTGTAAGGGCTGCAATCGATCACGAGGAAATAATGATCACCTTTTTCCAAAATAAATATATGATACTATCACATTTGGAAAGAAGTTTGGGAACGGTATCGAAATCGATAACGCTTGTTGACCAAGTTTATCCGAATCTTCATGTAGTTTTTTTTTCTGATCAACCAAGCATAGGGTTGACGACGTTTAGTACAATCGGCCTGAGCAATACAATTCTTGAATTGAGGTCAGGTAGGCAGGTTAGACAAGAACTAATATTCACGGTGAGAAGCGAATCTTACGATACTGGCGACATCGCAAGTTTTCTGCTGACTTTTTCTGAAGAGCTCATGAAGACTGGGATTGCGCTAATGAGGGGTGAAGTAGTTGGGCCTGGCGATTCCTTAATTCCCAATGTTACATGTAGCGGCGTGTATGCTTGCGGGCCAGTTTTCTTTGAAAAAGAATTTCATGTACTGACTTCAACTAATCCACCAACAATATTAGTTTGGCTTATTCCAGTGTTGGAAAACGAAATTAAATTCATTAGGCAATTTGGGTGGGATTCATTTGAAAATGAATTAGAAAAGCAAAATGTGGATTTTTGGAATCTTGACAGGGAGTCAATTGTTATTTGAGCAGCGATTAGGTAAATAGCTTTGCTATTTGCGATTGTACAGCATTTTTTTTGATTTTTATGGACTTTCCGCAGAAAATGCTTATCTCGCAGATACGTTGATCGATTCGCTCGGTCGGCGCAGTTCTTTGAAAAGTGTGCAGCGGGACAGCTACGGAGGCCCGATTGGCATCAGCGGAAGTGCAGCAGAGGGCTCGGTCGGAAATTCTGACCCCGGCATCGACCCTGAACCCACGGAAAAAGCGGTCGTCAGCTCAGCTTACACCCACCGTGGTCGCAAGGTCTATGAGCTTAAGAACCACTTGGGGAACGTGCTTGCAGTCGTCTCTGATGTCAAGATCGGCCTATCTACTTCGTCTCAGGTCGCTTATTATGTTGCAGATGTGGTGGAGCTTACGGATTACGAGCCGTTTGGTATGCCACTTGCTTTGCGGCATTATGTGAGCGGGGATGGGTATCGGTTTGGGTTCAATGGCAAGGAAGCGGATGATGAGTGGAATGGAGAGGGGAATATGTACAATTACGGTTTCCGGATCCATGACCCGAGGTTGGCTAGGTTTTTGAGTGTGGATCCTTTGGCACCAGAGTATCCTTGGTTAACGACCTATCAATATTCAAGTAATAGCCCTGTCTGGATGATCGATGTTGATGGTTTAGAAGGCGCTCCAGCTAACCAATCACCGCGGGACCTTAGAAATACACAGGGAACCGTACAGAATCGACATGCAAATTCGCAAAATCGCCATGATAATCCAACAAGAGGTGGTGGATATACCATTAATTCAAGGCAGCAAAATAGGAAAAACAATGGGAAGGATTATTGGATTATGAAGAATTCGTCGGGCGACAGGCAATCGGTGTCTGGCGATCCCGAGCAAAGTGTATTTCAAATTACAGATTTTGAGAGACGTGATGTATATCATTGGGATTCTGAGAATTCAACGTCAAATAGATATTCAATGTTCAACAACGATGAAGGCTTTCGAATTCTACAGCGAGTGATTAGCATACCTAATCCGCAGATAAACGCATTTACACTTCGACTTATTAAGCTTACAGCCAAGCCCCAGCATTATATTTACTCCAATACTCAAGGGGATGATTCCCGCTCATTGAGTATTGTCGTGAGGGATGGTGCTGGCAATTTCGTCGGTGTTTGGGGGGGAGAGAGTAGGGGTTCAATTCCTGGAACTGTTGCAGCTGGTCGCCTTGATCAATTGGTAATAACGCCAAATTTGTCACGGGATGACCAAGAACGAATGGCTGAAGGAAAGCCCATCGATTTCCAAAAACGTGTTGATAATGTATTTCTTGAACTCAAATTTGATGCGTTGTTTCAGAGAATTCGTTATTACCACAAAGGATTCCTTGGTGCGAAAAGTATATTCAAAACTCAATTGTATATCCAATGACATCCATCATCATAAATTTTTCAGCTGTTCAAAGAATTGCCTGTTTGCTACTGATTGTTTTGTCTTGTAATTTCATTGTTGGGGTTGGATTGAATGGCTCTCCCATCAAAAAAATAGAGCCTGTATCATCGGTTTCTTGGAACGTGCTGGATAGCCTTGTGAAGAACAAGCGAATCGTTTTTTTGGGAGAGGATTCACATGGAGATGGTGCTACATTGCTGGCCAAAAACCAAACCATTCAGTATCTTCATGAAAACCACGGATTCGATGTCCTTATTATTGAGCAAGGATTTTATGAGACCAACAGAGCCTTTGAGGATTTCTTGGAGGGTAAGGATAGCCTTGTAGGTACAATGTGCTGGCTTACAAGGATATTCCCAGACTGTATCGAAAGCCCGGATTATGAGCTTGCCAAATACTTGCAGCGCCAGGTGGAAATTGGAGATACGATTTTTCTAGCAGGATGCGACGTTCCTAGTTTCAATATGTTTAGCGTTGCAATGTACTTGGAGCTGGAGCATTTGCTTGCATCGCTTGAACATAAAGAAGGGTCGAAGCTCGCTCAGAAGGCTTTCATCACTGCAACGAACAAGGGCACAAAGAAGTATATCGATTCGAAAGAGATTGAAACTAATGTATTTCGAGCATCGGAATTTGAACGTGTCGAGTCCGCTTGGCATGCTGTTTCTGATTTTTTGGGTCGATATGTTGATGCTGCGAAAATGGATTCACACTTGAAGCGTATTCCCTTTTTGATTCAAGCGATCGAGAGTCACCTTGGATATTGGGACCAAAAGGTTCATACTCCCAATGTCCGACATGTGAAAGGAGATCTGACAGGCGATTATTACCGGATTCGCGATCAGTACATGGCAAAGAATTTGTTGTGGCTGGCTACACAACGATATTCCAATAGGAAAATCATCGTTTCAACCTCCACATACCACATGACCAGAAACGTGCAAGAGGTTGAATCCCAAACCAAGTTCGTATCGCTAGGTACGCGCCCCATGGCCGACTTGGCATGGGATGCGATTGGAGCGGAATCGGTTGGGATTGCATTTATTTGCCATCACGGAAGAAGAGGTTTTGTAGATTCATGGCAACGAGATGTGGAAAAAGCGCCCAAAAATTCCATCGAAGATTGGCTTGAGCGGGAAGGTGGCTATGATCGTCTTGTGGCATGTGACGACAATTTCGATGGACGGAAAATGTTCCCAACGTTTGAGAAGCCAATTCGGGCGAATTGGAGTACAATTTATGATGGCATTTTTTTTATCTCTAAAATGCAAATAGTAGGCCTACGCTGTTTTGGCAACCGGCAATTTATGCAACCGCCTTACCAACTTGGACCTGAATGGTACGCTCCTGGCGAGTACAAGCGAATGCATGCAATTCCGCAACAAATTCCCAGAAACAGGTAATGGCTCAAAATATTGGCGCTCCTGCACAGCAAAACCCTGGAAAAAACTAAACAGCAGCGCAGCAAAACCCTGGAAAAAACTAAACAGCAGCGTTCCATATAAGGAAAACTGCTGAAAATGAGGTACTTGAAAATCGGACGACTCAAGACCCTCAAAACCGCTGATCAAGGCAAAGGAAGAACTATGGGCAATGTGCTTTTGACTCTGAAAATCCTTGGTTCGATTGGTTCTAATCTTTGCACTTCTTGGCACCTACTTTGGCGATTGTGCTCGATCCGTGCTTTCTGGGTACGTCCGCGAACCGCAGGGCAACGAGATCCCGCCCCGATGGGGCGAGGACACGGTGGCTTGTCTATGAGCGCCAAGTCGAGAATGGCTGGCTCGTGACGCGCTGCAAGGAGCATCCGATCTACGGCGCAGATCGCCTGGGCATGGACTTGAACGGCGTGGAGATCAGCCGGTCGCTGATCGAAGGCGATCCCACCAACCCGACAGGCGACGATCCCGCTGGCCGCCATGCGTTGGTGATCGGCGAGATCCTGTATGACTCGCCGACCACAGGCGACGACTTCCCGACCGGCAAGGAATACCACGAGGGCGAGTACATCGTGCTCATCAACAAATCTGGGAAAGCTATTGACTTGGCTGATTATCAGCTTCGTGTGGGCGACGACTCGCTGGCGCTCACGGACACGCTGCCCGCTGGCGAGCGCGTGATCGTGGGTTTTGGGACGGATGTCGCCGCCTTCACAAGGCTGCTGGCACTCAGTGGCGACTGGGCATCGCGGGTGGTGATGCAAAATACGCTGCCACTTCCCGATCGCGGCGCGATTGTACGCGTCACGCATGACTCGGATGCGGAGATTGATGTATTTGCCTACGGAGATTTTTATGGCTTGAATGCCGAAAATCTTTATCTTGCTGATAGTTTGATCGACTCTTTGGGTCGAAGGAGTTCTTTGAAAAGTGTGCAGCGGGATTCTTACGGAGGCCCAATCGGCATCAGTGGGAGCGAAGCAGAGGGCTCGGTCGGAAATTCTGACCCCGGCGTTGATCCTGAACCCACTGAAAAAGCCGTGGTCAGCGCGGCCAACACCCATCGCGGTCGCAAGGTCTATGAGCTTAAGAATCACTTAGGGAACGTCTTGGCGGTCGTCTCCGATGTGAAGATCGGCCTATCGACTTCGTCTCAGGTATTCTATTATGTTGCTGATGTAGTGGAGCTTACGGATTATGAGCCGTTTGGTATGCCGCTTGCGATGCGGCATTATGTGAGTGGTGATGGGTATCGGTTTGGGTTCCAAGGTCAGGAAGGCGACGACGAGTGGAATGGAGAGGGCAGCATGCTGGCCTTCAAGTATCGGATTCATGATGTGCGGTTGGGGCGGTTTTTGAGCATTGATCCGTTGGAGGCTAAGTACCCTTGGAATTCGACCTATGCGTTCTCTGAGAACAAGGTAATTCAGTTTCGGGAATTGGAGGGAGCTGAAATATGGCCAGCAGCGCAAGATATTGGAACTGGTATAGTAAAGGCATACGGGAGTCATATCAAAGGGCTGGCTCAAACTGGCTTAGGTGTATTTGGATCTGCTTGGCAGTATTTGGAACGTGAGCCATCGGCCAACTCGCTTTCGTATGATGTGGCAAAGATGGGAGCGTCCCACATCCCTCTTGTAAAATTGGGGTTTGGGGTATACGAAACTGGCGATGCCGTTGCGAAAGGCGATCTTGAAGGAGCAGTCGAAATCGCCTTTGGAACGATGTTGTCTTTGGAAACGGATGTCGCATTTATTGGGCTAGCAAGTGCAGGTCCCAAGGCGACAGCGAGACCGGTGTTGGAAAAGTCTTCATCTATTAAGGTTGCTGAAAATCCATACTCTGCAGACATTAATACAATTATCGACACCTATCCCGATGATATCAAGGATCGTGTAACCTCACGCAACTTTGGAATGACTGTGGATGAACATTTGGTTCGTAAAATTTCGAGTAGTACGCTTGAAAACGGGAAAATGACTTACAACATTTACGATATTAATGTGCCAGAATATCTTAGAGGTCAAGGAAATCTTGGTAAGTCAATTTCCAATATGGAATCCTATGCGAAATCACGCGGCGCAAATAGGGTTGAAATTAATTTCATACACGTAATCAATGAAGGGTTGACCAAGATTGACTATCCAAGTCGATTTGGCTATTCAATCGATGCTACCTTTTCCTACACAACCCGTAGTGGAAAACCAGCACAGTTCATTTCCATTTCAAAAGATATCAAATAGGATGAAAGCAATGGATTCAATGAAGGCAAAAATGGCATTTAGAAATGCATACGAGTCAGTTTTTCCTACTGAGACATTTGTTTTCGATGATTTGCCGATCAATGTCCAGAAATTTATAGTGGAGACTTTTCCTCCCACTATGAAGGACGAATTCCCCATCATTTCATACTTCCCCAATAAGGAATACTTCTTCTTGATTACAACACATAGATTTTGCCTTTTCGAAAACCACTATCGGAAAAGTGTTTTGCTATCGCGAGTACTTGAGGAAGATTATTACTCTCCATTCGAAAAGCTTGAGCACGTAGGAAGCGGTGATCATTTTGTGTCTAAATTCCGGTTGAAGATCAGATCGTTGTTGTTTTTCCATCGATACATCTATGTACGAATGGAACATTTTGGACGTACAGGATTGAGTTATGTGTTTATGGTGCTAGCCCAAAATGGATGTCTAGCGAAAAAGTTGTAATTCGCGTCATGCTCTGGAAAAGGATTTAGGGGAATCCCCTACAGAGTTTTTTTATGGACTTTCCGCAGAAAATGCTTATCTCGCAGATACGTTGATCGATTCCTTGAGTCGGCGCAGTTCTTTGAAAAGTGTGCAGCGGGACGCTTATGGCGGCCCGATCGGCATCAGCGGGAGTGCAGCAGAGGGCTCGGTCGGTGACGTGGATCCAGGGATTGACCCTGAACCCACTGAAAAAGAAGTCGTCAGCTCGGCTGTTACCCACCGTGGTCGCAAAGTCTATGAGCTTAAGAACCACCTCGGCAATGTGCTCGCAGTCGTCTCTGATGTGAAGATCGGCTTATCGACTTCGTCTCAGGTGGAATATTATGTTGCAGATGTGGTGGAGATGACGGACTATGAGCCGTTTGGGATGCCGCTTGCGATGCGGCATTATGTAAGCGGGGATGGGTATCGGTTTGGGTTCAATGGCAAGGAAGCTGATGATGAGTGGAATGGTGAGGGTAATATGTACAATTATGGGTTCCGGATCCATGACCCACGGTTGGGTCGGTTTTTGAGTGTGGATCCTTTGGCACCGGATTATCCGGAGTTGACTAGTTATCAGTATGCATCCAATACGCCTATTCAGTCGATTGATTTGGATGGATTGGAAAGTTTCAAGGCAACCTATGCATCGGATTATTCCTCAGTGACGATTCAGCTAATTGATGCTGAAAAAGCTTTCCGAGTGACACATGTTTATCCCACATTTCAAGAAACAAAGGCAAGTTGGAATAGCAAATGGTTTGCTGGAGACAATGATAGGGTAAGGTATCAGATGGAGACGCATACCTGGATCGGAGACAAAACGAATCAATTAACGGTTGATCCTGATTTTTTTGGGACTGCGAGGTTCCAAGACGGTACTACATCGTCTGCCAAGTCGCTCCCTGATGATATTTTAGGGAGACCCGTAACTGATGTCACGCTTAAGTGTGATAATTTTTTGGGCATCCCACCACCACCACCACCACCACCCAAACCTTTTCAGCGTATGAATTTCGGTTCCGCAACTGATTGGACTCCATGGGAGCCTGGCACTGGTAGCTTGACGACCGGAGCCGCTTGGCCGGAAACAAAGGTATTTCTTCAAAATGCGGTCGCAGCCCTTAATTCCTCGAATTGCACGACTGCTACGGTGCAGTGTTTGATTCGACCGGGAAATTTTGCTACCTTTAATCCCATGTCAGATGTTCAGCAAAGAGCTATGCTGGGTCA
>JANORP010000060.1:0-5506 GCA_031415375.1 Bacteroidota bacterium
GCGTGGTCTCGTCTCCGCCGCGGCGGATCCCTCGACCACTTCGGTCGAAATGACAAGCTTTTTTGGATCTACTGTTAATGAAACGGATACTCATATAAATCATTGATGTTTATATACGTGGGTTCAGGATCACCTTTTCCACTCTTGTAATTTGCATAAATATTTCAATCGGAATTTTTAAAAAAAATCTTTCTTCGATGCAATAACGTCGCCTTTGAGCTCATGAGGATCATGCCCAGCATTAGGGGAATCCTTTGAAAAAACGCTTCCGCAACCGCCACCTTCAGAAGCAAATTCATCAACATCAACCAACACAACAGGATTTTTGGCAGCGTAGGAATAGGGCGTAGCAAAAGGCATCGACCCAGCCAGCGGGTCAATACTGACAAATCGACAACTCCAAGGCGCACAATACCGAGCCCCAAAATACTACATCACGCTCCTCCCCACAAAACCGATACCGCTTGATCGCATAAGACCCAAACGAAATCTCCCCAAACGGCCGTCGAAGCTGCATATGCCTCGCTTCTCGTCCTCTCGATTTATCAAAGAACCCGTCGCGTTGAGCGTGAAGCCTGCGTAGCCGAGGGACCCTTCCTATTCGTCGGGTCTTCTTCAAGGTTGTAGCGAACCGCATCCGCTTGACTTCCAGACCACGTGGCTCCAAAGACCTTGACCCGCGCGACTCGGCTGCGGCCATCCATGACGTGGATTTCGGTGATTTCCTGCGTCACAGCTCCGGAGCCGTCGATCTCGTAAAGATACTCGAAACCGCCGTCAATGTAAACCGTGATTTCAGTTTCTACAACCCATGTCCGTTCAGATTTGTCTTCAAATATATTGACCCACTACCTTCCCTTACCCCAACTCGTTGTCCACCATATTGTCCAATTTCTTTAGATAGTAGTCCAAAGGCCGAGCAGTCCCGATCGTATGGATTCCACCACTATCTTTCCGGATGTATATACTTATTGGACAACTTTCCATAATATCATTCGTTTCCAGGTAGGTTTCTGTGTTTACAGTAACTACCCATCCATTCTTAGTTTCTAGGATTTCGTCGCCTAGGATTCGGAACGGAACTGAATAGTCATGAAGATACTTCTCAAAAAAATCTGATGCCAAAACCAATGCTTCCGTTTGATCTTTCATATTCCTAAAATGTTCTAAAAATATTGAATCGACTAAAACCAGTTAGACTCGCACGCCCCCCACTTTGGCCATCTGGAAAATATACTTTTCCTCCCATAACCTCGGCATTGAAATAATGGGCGGTTTTTCCATGAAGATGCTCTCCATGAACAATTGCACGAGCACCTTCCCCAAACGACAACATTTCCTTTGCGAGTCCAATTGGGCTCTGAACACCAATTCTGAACTCCCTCTTTAGAAATTGTACTCCGCAGCCTTCCGCAGCATTGATTAGCTCATTTGGTCTCATTGGCATAAGGTCCATGGCGCTAACAGACTTTCCCTGCATTGTCAGTTCTGTAGCAATAGCAGTTGATGGGCAATTATTTTCAAACCCACCCGAATTGATATTCCTAAATTTTTCGTAGTAGCCTGATGACCCAGAACTTGATTTGCCCAAACTTCCCGCCCCAGGTTTCATGGGACTTGAAGACTTGAGAAATCCAAGGCCCAATCCAGCCGTATTCGCTCCAAAATTCAAAGACTCAAAGGATAGCAAGCTATTGACTTCGTGTGTATCACCAGATAACAACACGCCTGCTGCCCCTATACCACGTTCAATACCATTGATCGGCTCACCATAATAGCCTTTCAAAATTCCTCCCAAGGCGCTTGGATCATCTTTTTGGAGAATATCCTCTACAGCCGAATAGAGACGGTAAATTTGCCCTGGAGGGCCGCTCAGCAAGGTCAATGCCCCTTCAGCGAACTGATCTTGTCCTTCCTTCTGACCCGTCGCTGCATTTCGAACAGGGCCGGACTTTGTATAGGATGGCATCCCCAAGTTCTCGTTCGCTTTCTCAAAATCGGCTTTGGAACCAGCCTCATTCGCCGCATTGGAGACCTCGATTCGCTGCTGCCACGCTGTGGTTGAAGCAATGGTTTTTGTCGCGTCCCGCTGCCCGGAAGTCATTTCGCCTTGGTGGGCACCAGCGACTGATGCCATGTATGGATCAGCGACATTCTCTAGTCCATCAAGGTCAATCCCTGCAATTGGTTTATTACCAGCGTATTGATACGGCGTATAAAACGGGTACTTTGCCGCTAGCGGGTCTATCGAAACAAACCTACAACTCCAGCAAGCATAATACCGCGCCCCGTAGTAATACAACCCCGACTCCTCATCGCGCTCCTTCCCACAAAACCGATACCGCTTGATCGCATAAGACCCAAAACTCGTCTCCCCAAACGGAAAATACTCCTCTCGATTTATCAAAGAACCCGTCGCATCCAGCGTAAAGCCAGCATTGCCAAGATGGTCTTCCAGATTGTAGCGCGCCGCATCAAATGTGCTACCAGACCATGTCGAACCAAAGACCTTGACCCGCGCGACGCGGCTTCGGCCATCCATGACGTGGATTTCGGTGATTTCCTGCGTCACAGCTCCGGAACCGTCGATCTCGTAAAGATACTCAAAACCGCCGTCAATGTAAACGGTCACCTCGGTATTGGCACCAGATTTTGTGACAATTTTCTTGACCCGATTCCCACCGCTGTCATAGATGTAGGCCGCGTGAACTCCACCCTCTGCAAAACCCCGCATCCGATCCCCATAATCCCACTCAAAGCTGCGTGAACTGCCCTCGGTGACCATGTTCCCACAGTTGTCGAAACCATAGTTCACAGTGGTGCCGTCATAATTGATCTCCGTAGCAAGATTGGACAGCTCAAAAGCAGCGGTGCCTACGTTGTTGAAATCGTTGAAATAGCGATGGAAACGATTGGCGCTCGTGCCGTCGTGGTAGAGATCGAGCATATTGCCGAGCTTGTCATAGCTGTAGGTGCGCGTATAGGCCCGCGTGTTTTGGTGCGAGTTGTCGGGAATGTATAAACCATCGCCCCAGGGCAGGATGAATTCACAATCGCCCCGAGACCCTTGCGTTGATTCAGCTCAAATCCGATCCTTGCGCATCTCCAAAACCCCAGTTCCTCCAAACGAAGGCCACTTGTAAGAGCCAGCAGATACTTTGACCCATCACCCCCTTCAAGGGTCCACCAGATAGTTTGATCAATTACCCGTCAAATGCTCCTCAAAACATAGTTCACAGCAAGGTTTCATCAGCCCCAACAACCATTCATTTTTTTCAAGTTCTTCAGGAGAGTTCCCGACCTCGATAACTGGTTGAATCTCGGATAGCTCTGATTTGAAAATCCAAAATTGAAAATGAATATCCACATCTAGAGCAAATCTGAATAATTCCAAATCGCTTCTTAAGATAATTCTATCTTCAATATCGACCGCATCACAAACCTTTTTGGAGGTCATTATTGCTACATTTTCAGAGTGTTTATTACATTCAATAAATGCCATAATCATCTAAATTTAAAACCTAATCCCTTTAAATATTTGAATTGGGAAAGCGCACCTGCAGGTGCCTCAATTCCAGATGCATTAAGTACTTCGAATAAGTGGGTGATGCAATTATTGTTTAGCATATCATACGCCCCCAATGGTTTTCCAATTGCCCCTATTTGGTATGATTGTCCTGCGGTTACATTGGGGATTTGAATCACCTGTTCTCCAAGAAGTCTCTTGGTTCCTATAGTCGAGATCTTAAACTCTTGAATCGCTGTCTGAGCTCCTCTCTGATAAATCATTTGATGGGTTCCAAATGCTCCGACATCCGATTCAAGAAAAATTGCGAAATGCCCCATGTTCCCACTCCCAGTCATGTGGATTATTCTAGCCACACCAATACTGGAATATGCTTTTCCAGAACCTAGTACCTTGCTTGCATCTTGAAAAATATTAGCAAACTCTTCTCCTCCATTCGTGAATCCTTTTGCTGCATTGCCAATTCCTGCTGTCCCCAAAGTGATTGCAGCAGCCAATCCATGTCCAATCGCAAAGTTTCTTGCTGGATTGAGGTCTCCCGTCCTGGCTGCCAGCCCAGCTTTGCCAGCATTGTAAAAGAATCCACCCAATCCCCCAACAGGTGAGTCAGCTGCCCAATCTACGAATGGAGTCGCACTACCTTGGTCAATAGATTGGCTTCCGGCATCATAACCACATTTCAAAAACCAAAGTGGCCCCCAAGCGGCACGTTTGCCTAGATATGAAGCTGCGCTTTCGGTGAAACCTGGCTCACGCTCTGTTTGGAATGAATAACTTTTCTTGTTTCCTTCATTTGAGGTCGTAGTAACTACACCCTTTGTAAATTGACCTGATGGACTCGTAACAGCGACTAGGCTAGCCTTCCCAAGGCCTGCGATCGGAGTCTCTACAACCGTAAGCGTTAGGGCTGGGGCTGGGGTGGATGTCCCCCCAGTGCTAACATGCGCACTCATGTCAGTTACTTGAAGTCCGACGGTGATTTTCCCAGCGCACGACGGATCAAAACTAGAGGATGGTTTTGCCTTTTTCTCTGGTTCAGTGTCACTTGTCCCGCTGGGCGCCAGCCCATCCACATCAACCAGCACAACAGGATTGTTGGCAGCATAAGAATAAGGCGTCGCAAAAGGCATCGACCCAGCTAGCGGATCCACACTTACAAACCGACAACTCCAGCAAGCATAATACCTCGCCCCGTAATAATACAACCCACTCTCCTCATCGCGCTCCTTCCCACAAAACCGATACCGCTTGATCGCATAAGACCCAAACGAAGTCTCCCCAAATGGAAAATACTCTTCCCGATAAATCAAAGAACTATTCGCATCGACCGAGAAGGTTGAGTTCCCGAGGTGGTCTTCCAAGTTGTAAACCTTGGCATCCCATTGACTCCCTGACCATGTAGTCCCAAAGACCTTGACCCGTGCCACCCGACTGCGGCCATCCATGACATGGACTTCATTGAACTCCTCACCACGGACATTGGAACCGTCGAGCTTGTAAATATACTCGAATCCACCATCAATGTAAACCGTCACCTCCTTCAACGAAGAAGATTTGCGCACCACCTTTTTGACGCGATTCCCACCAGCGTCGTACAGGTAGGCGGCAGCAGTCGTCCCTTCGGAAAATCCACGCATCCGATCCCCATAGTCCCACTCAAAGCTGCGCGAACTGCCTTCAGAGACCATATTCCCACAGGCATCGAAGCCATAGTTCACCGTCGTGCCCCCGTAGGCGATCTCGGTGGCAAGATTGCTCAAGCTGTAGGGATTAGGATTGCTTCCTGAATCATAACCCTTGAAAACGCGATGGAAGCGGTTGGCAATCGTCCCGTCGTGATACAAATCCAGCATGTTGCCGAGCTTGTCATACTTGTAGGTGCGTGTATAGGCCCGCGTCCCCGTATGCGATGCATCTGGCACGGAATAGCTCTCGTTCCAAGGGTCCGAGACATTCCCAAAACTGCCAGACTCCCTGCCC
>JANORP010000061.1:0-1773 GCA_031415375.1 Bacteroidota bacterium
GGGACGGCAAGACCGACGCGGGCGCAGCCCTCGCGGCAGGCACCTACCTCATGCGCATCGAGGCCGGCAAGGAATCGCACAGCTACCGCATGATCTATATCAAAGAATAACGAATAGGATAGTCAATTAGATGAAAGTCAAGTTTTGCTGTCTGCTTATTGGAATCTTCACCTCCCTCAGTGGCTTTGCGGCCTCTGGGGGAGGTTTTGTATTCCTTGCGGACTCCACAACTGGCGATCAAGGGACGCAGGTCGTGGTGCCGATCAGGGCATTGGGATTTGATTCCATCATCTCGATTCAAGGCACAATCGGCTTTGACAGTTCCAGATTGGCCTTTGTCGGGTTGCAAAGTATGGGCCTCCCGAGTATGACCAATGGCAATTTTGGAACATTGTACATCGCGCATGGAAGGCTCACCTTCAGTTGGAATGAAAGCAATCTCACGCCGATCACCGTGCCTGACAGCACGATTTTGTTTGCGGTCGTCTTGCAGATCATCGGTCTTCCAGGAGACCAAGTGCCGATCCAGATCTTGAATGTTCCCACACTATTGGAAGTGGTCGATTGGTCCTATACCCCGATCGCATTCAGTGCACGCGGCGGCAATGTACAGATCAACGTACCCCCTGTTTGTGAGATCCCAGACTCATTGCGCGCATTGAACATTGCCCAGACGCAAGCCACGCTCAGTTGGGTCTCTGCCAATGCTGGCGCAGCTTATTGGATGGAATGGGGGCCATGGGGTTATCAGCCAGGAAATGGACTCGGTAGCACGACGGGAACTTCGGTGGTGGGGCAAAATACCGTCACCGTGAGCACTTTGGCACCGAGCAGTACCTATGAATTTTATGTGCGTGAGCAATGCGATTCCCTCAACACTGTGAATGCTGGCCCCGCAGGCTTTGCTACCCAGGCCGCATTGCCGGTTCATGATACCGTGATCCTTTACGGTGACTCCGTGCAAGGCGCTCAAAACGCCACGGTTACCGCAAGTTTGCATGCCATTCGATTTACCGATATCCTTTCTGCACAAGGCAGTGTCACCTGGGATCCTGCCGTAGCAACCTTTGCAAGCGCCACCAGTTTTGGCCTCCCCAATTTTGGCTTGGCCAATTTTGGGACGACACAAGTGGCGGTGGGAAAAATCACGTTTTCTTGGAACGATCCCACGCTGGTAGGCGTCTCGCTGGCAGACTCAGCGACGCTTTTTGGACTGCAATTCATGTTGGTGGGACCACCAGGTAGTCTTTGCGATGTGAATCTCCCTGATATGCCTTTGGTAATGGAATTGGTCGATGGCTCATTTGTCCCCGTGCCCGACTCGGCGATTCCAGGGCGCATTCGGATATTGGGTGGTGTAGGCATTGCCTCAGCAACGATGCAGCCTACCATAGACATTTACCCCAACCCAATTGCATTCGGCAGCGACCAATTTCACTTGCGGATGCAGGATGCAAATGCCGAGGTGGAGGGCTTGACACTCGTCAATGTCTGGGGGCAAAAATTGGAAAATGCTGTTGCGTGGTCGCGCGAGGGCAATGAAATAGTATGTACAATTTCGCCAGTAGTGACTGCTGGCCTTTGGTTTTTGCGGGTGCAAACCGATGCCGGAACCTACAATAAAGACCTATTGATTTACGGAAAATGAAAAGTTTGATGATTACGAACTGGTTTAAACCGCTATCCAAGTTGAAGGCATTCAAAGGGTGGATGACTTGCTTTTTGTTGTTGATGTTGACCGTCAGCCAATCCAAGGCGACCTTCACAATCTGG
>JANORP010000062.1:0-8926 GCA_031415375.1 Bacteroidota bacterium
AGCTCAGGGTCGAGGTTGGCGTTCAGGTGCGAGAGAGAGGCCACGTCGCGCAGTAGACCTGTCCGCACCAGCTGGCTGATCACACCCAGCACCAAGTGCGGATAACGAAGGGCACCCAGCCCTTTTTCCACCTTCTCTTCATTTTTGAAGGGTGGCATCGCCGAGAAGGCCACCAAGGCAGCGCACAAGAAAAACAGGCCTGCATAGATCAAATAGGTCGAGGCCACTGCGGTGGTACTCTGCTCGCCATGGGAAAAAACTTTGAAAATCAGGATGGCACCTACGAGCGGGCCGAGGGTTGTACCGAGGGAATTGAAGCCTTGGGCGAGGTTGAGACGGCCCGAGGCTGACTCAGGGCGGCCCATGATCGCGGCATAGGGATTGGCGGCGATCTGCAAAATGGTCACGCCCGATGCCAAGACAAACAGGGCCAAGAGGAAAAAGGGATAAGAGGCCATTTGCGCCGCTGGGTAAAAGAGGGCGCAGCCGATGCCAGCGCCCGAGAGGCCGATCACCATGCCCTTTTTGTAGCCGATTTTGTTGATCGGGTCGCCAAAAGCGAGCGAGTAGATGTAATAGATAAGGGAAATGACAAAATAGGCTCCAAAAAAGGCGAGCTGCACCAAGCTCGATTGAAAGGCGGTAAGCGCAAAGATGCTGCGAAAGGTGGCTACCAAGAGGTCATTGGTGACGGTGATGAAGCCCCACATGAAAAAGAGCAACGTGAGCAATGCAAACGCGCCTTTGTAGTCTTTGGATGCTTCTTTGGTACCCATATCAATGGAAGTAGGAGGAAAGATACTCAGTAATTTTGAATCTAAAACGATAAAGTTTGCCTTTTGGGGATTGGGCGACAATTCTAGGCAATGGCCTTCCCTTGACAAGGGATAGGGCAATTGCAGCTTCGCCGATGCTGCTCTTGTTTACAAATGCTGGGTATGCGCGCAACAGCACCGAATTGCGGCAAACATGCCTTGTGGAAATCACCTCCACCCATCGCGCTCAATGCGAACGCTTAGTTGAGCGTGATGCGCGTCTTGAGGAACTCCATGTATTTATTGTCCTCTTGGTAGAAGATTTCGTCGCCCGCAATCGCATAGGCGCGGGTGAGTTCATCGGCTGCTTGGTCCAAATTGCCCAGTTCAAACTGGCATTGGCCGAGGCGCATGTGGATGAAGGGATTGCCTACGCCGCCAGGGCAATGCATAGCTGCGCTCAGGTTTTCGCGGCCTGCTTCATAGCCTTGTGTGAGGTAATTGGCGTCGCCGATGGCTACCAAGACCCAAAGTGCGGCTTCCCAATCTTCCTTGGGTTCGGGGATCAAATCAAATGCGATCCAATATTTTTCCAAAGCGGCGGCATAGTCTTCTTGGTCGCCCAAGTCATCGCCTTCGGCGCAGAGCGCCTTGATTTTAGCGTAGTCTGCGTCGCTGATTTCGCTGCGCGGATCTGAAGAATCTGACATATTTAGTTTTCTTTAGAGGTATTGACGAGTTCTTGCAACATGAGTTGGATGTCGCTGATCTTTTCTGGATGCGGGACCCATCGCTGGTCGTCTATCCATTGAATCGCCGAGCAATGAAACTCGACAGCGCTGGTGGTGACGGCGATCTGGATAATGTTGGAGGGGGTGATGCCGCCGCCAGGCATGATCACGATCTGGCCAGCAGCCTTGTCGCGCAGCCATTTGAGGTGCTCTGCGCCCTCAAATGCCGTCGCAGCCATGCCGCTGCTGAGTAGCCGCTGGCAGCCTGTCTCTAAAAGGTCGGCCAGCGCTTCCTCGCGGTCGCGTGCCCTGTCAAATGCCCGGTGAAAGGTCACTGGCAGGGGCGAGGCAGCCTCGACCAGCAGCTTCATACGCGCGACGTCGATGCGCCGATCAGCGTTCAAAATGCCAGCTACAATTCCAGCTGCACCCGCTTCGCGGGCTGCCTCTGCTTCTAGCAGCAGCGTTTCAAACTCGGTTTGGGTACATTCAAAATTGCCGCCACGTGTACGTATGAGCACACATACAGGAATCTGCACACGCCTACATACCTCACGGATGAGGCCTATGCCGGGCGTAAGTCCGCCGAGCTCGAGGCCGCTGCACAGCTCTAGACGATCGGCGCCCGCTGTTTGGGCGGCGAGGGCGGCGTCGAGGCTATCGACAACCGCTTCCAAGATGAATTTCTTGACCATGCCGCAAGATAATGGACAATTTCCAATCGGCGTAGCGTGTGGGAAATTGATCGGTGAGAATCTGTGGTCGTGCTTGGTTTTCTTCGATTGTTCTTCCGACGGCTTTGATCACTACAATCCAGTGAGGCTGTCGATCACTGGGAAAAGGCCCATTTCTGCGCCCGCCATTCCCATTTTCAACAGCTATTTTTTCCCTAACTTTGCACCTCTTAATGCATTGAAAAACATTTCAAAATTCAGATACAATGGCGATTAATCTCCAAAAGGGCCAGAATGTAAGCCTCTCGCAAGAGTCTCCTGGCATCAATCATTTGCTAGCTGGCCTCGGTTGGGACACGCAGAGCTTCGCAGGTGCCGCATTTGACCTCGATGTGATGGTCTTTTTGACCGATGGCAACGACAAGGTCATTTCAGATGGTCACTTTGTGTTTTACAACAACCTCAAGTCGCCCGATGGGTCGGTCGAGCACACAGGCGACAACCTCACTGGCGATGGCGATGGCGACGACGAGGTGGTCTTGGTGAGCTTGGCGACCGTGGATTCCCGCGTCGAAAAGGTCATTTTCACCGCGAGTATCCATGAGGCTGAGCAGCGTCGGCAGACCTTTGGGCAGGTGCGCAACGCCTATATCCGCATCGTGGACAAAGCGAATAGCCAGGAGATCATCCGCTATGACCTGAGCGAGGACTTCTCGGTTGAGACCTCGATCGTGGTCGCCGAGCTCTACCGCCGCAACGGCGAGTGGAAGTTCAAGGCTGTCGGCCAAGGCTACAAGGATGGTTTGGTCGCGCTGCTGCGTGCCCATGGCGTCAATGTCTAATCGCGGCTAGGAGACAGCGTCTCCCGCCTATTTTCCTTGATTTTGAATCGTATCCCCACTTATTTCCTTTGTGAATGGGTGGGGATATTCGCGTCTAGGTAACCTCCGTTCTGGATTAAAATCAATTGAGTGTGTAACAATCTGGGGGAGACCAACAAAAATCGCTGAGTCCGAGGCCTCTGGCCGAAGGACGATCGACCGTTTGCCTCTGGCCTAAAACGCTCAAAATCGGCGATTTCAGTTGATTCCGCCGGAGGCAAACGGTCTAAGCCCGGCGGCAGGATGCCGCGGGTTCCCCAAATTTGTTACACACTCAAATCAATTGATACATGCCAATTCCGCAGGAATGGCAGGTTTTTTCAAACGCGCCATGCATGCACCCATCATTTGAAAAAACTCAAATTCAAATAGACCCCCGCAGGAAACAGATTAAAATCCAGCCCATTGGCCGCTTCCTTGACGTAGAGGAGACGACTCAACATCAGTTTCACGCCAGGTTCCAAAGCCAAACCGCCGCCGCTGCGCAGCCTCACTTCCTTGACGATGCCAGCGCCGAGGGAGATCGTGAATTTGGACATGCCGCGCAGGGCTGTCGGTGTGTAATCGACAAATTGTGGGTCGGGCAAGACCCCGCAGGTATGCGTGTATTGCTCGACTTTGCGCTGGATATTGTAACTAAAGATCGGCTGAAATCTGAAGGAGATGCCTGAGCGGCGGCTGTAGATCTTGAACGAAGGCTCAAAGACTATGTTGAAGAACCTGAAATCCCGCCCAGGGAGGCTGTCTTTTACATCCATGAAGGTCGGGAAACTGTCGGTGTTGCAGACCTGCGAATACCCTTCGCTCTTGGGCCAAAAGACATGCTCCAAGCCCAAATAGGGAGAAAATTGCGCCCGTTCGCCGATCTTGAGATTGATGTATCCGCCATACCCGATATGGTGGCCAGCCTCAAAAAAGCTGAAATCTTGCGCATTGACAGCGTTTTTGCTGGGAAATTGAAGCTGGTAGCTAAATCGGATTCCAAATTGGGTTCCCTCATCCAAGGCCACGGGAGGTGCAGTTTCCTCCTCGGCCTCCTTTTGGGCCTGGGTCGCGCCCACAGCAAGCAGGCACAAGAAAAAGATAAGGCAGTGTTTCCAGTCACGCATAGGCTGCAAATACTCGATTTTCCAGCAATGATCCTTGCTCAAATCTGATCGTCTATTGCACAATTCCCGAGCCCGAGGCCTCCGGCCGAAGGGCAATCGACCCTTTGCCTCCGGCAAAAACGCCTCAATATCAACGACTATCGGCCTTAATCGCCAGAGGCTAACGGTCGATAGCCCAACGGCCAGAGGCCGTGGGCTCCCCATGTCCCACACCCTCAACCCTGATCGTGTATCACACAATTCCAGACCAATTATTTTCCTTTGGTCGGGTCTCCTTTTTGCGCATTGAGGGCCACGGCCTGCCGCACAAATCCCTCGACGAGTGCAATGTCGATCTCTTCCAAAGACTTGAATTTGAGATGTTTCATGCGTTCGCCATCGCCTTCAAGTATTCCCGTCGCGTCTTCGATCTCAGCCCCGCGCCAAAATCCCAAGGTGAGGTGCTTGGCAGCGCTCCGCATGTAGATCATCGACCCTTCGGCCGATTCCCAGATGGGTTGTGCCCATTTGATGCTGGCCTTGGCAGTCGGGCAAGCCTCCATGATGATGGCGCTCAGCTGGTCAAAGGCGCTGCGTTGCCACTCGGTGCCGATCTTTTCATCGCGGTAGGTGAGGATGCTTTTGCCCTTGTCGGGACTTACTGACTTTGCCATAAACTATTGCGGTGTGAAGGAGGACAAAAGCCAAAAATAACCAAGCTGAATCAATCGAGAAAATGAAATGGGATGTCAAGCGCGATAGCGGGAAGATTCCGGGCGTGCGTGAGTTTTTGGAGCTTGACGTCGAGTGCATCGGCCTTTTTGGATTTGCCCTGTTGCCGTAGGAGCTTGATCGCGAAATGCAGGGCTTGATAATGCTGGGGATGGGCGACGAGAAATTCATCGACGACCAATTGCGCTTTGTCTGGGAGGTCGTGCCGCTGCGCCCATGCTGCCTTGAGGGCCATCGCAAAATAGCTGTCGGGTGCCAAGCGCATGACCTCGGTGACCTCAGTCTTGGGCACTAGGGCCTCTTCGGTCTGTTGGTGCCACTGCGCAACCAGCACAGATGCGGCTGCATAAGGATCGCTGGGAAATCGACGCTGGGCCAGCAGGGCCAGATGCAGGCCCTCGGCGCTGTCTATAGCAGCCATGGCCATCCATAAATAGGCCTCACGGTCCATGGGGTGCCGCTGCAAATGTAGCCGCAACAGGTCCCGTGCAGCCGCCTTGTGGCCGCTGCCTAGCCAGAGCTGTGCCAGTTGCATATCACCGCCTATGGCCTTGCATTGCAGCCAATGCTGCTCGGCTTGGGCGATATTGCCTATTGCAAATGCCTCAAAACCAGCGTAGAGGTCCTGCAAACCTTGTATGCCAACGCATTCACTCTGTGCATGCTGGGCTGCGATCTGCAGGCCAGCAGGGTTCCCGAGCGCCTGCAACATGCGCAGGTGGGTGAGCACGAGCTCGGGAACTTGAGGCTGCCGCTCGACAGCGGCAGCTAGGCGCTCCAATGCCTCGTCGGCCTCGCCCATGGCCCAGCAGAGCCGTGCCAATTCCAGTTCTTTTTTCCATCCGCTCGGGTGGCGGTCGAGGTATTTGCGTAGGGTGTCTGACTTTTGTGCCAAGCGCATCGGCCTGTAATCATGCAACACCGCCAATTCAAGCTGCAAGCCATCCCTCAAAAAACAGACAGGACTCGCAAAACGATGCCCGCCCGAGGCAGGCAGGCGCTCATGGAGCAAAATCGCATCGGCTGCCTCGCCCTCCTGTTGTAGCCGTGTGGGTGGGAGCACTGTCGGCGCGGTTGTGGTGCTGCCTCTGAGGAGGGTGCGCGCCATTTGCACCCGCTTACGCGCATTTTCCGTGGAAATCTGGAGGTGCTGCCCGATCTCTTTGTAGCTCATGTTTTGGTAGGCGCGCAGCATCATGACCTCGCGCAGGGGCATGGGCAGGTTTTCCATGCGGGCGAGCAGCTTGGAATAGCTTTCCTCCTTGAGCAAGGTGCTCTCGGGCGATGCCTGATGGGTCACGCGGCTCAGCTCGGCGATGGGGCCGAGCAACTCGGGGTCGGTCTTGATCTGCGGATCGCGGTTTTGGCGGCGTTGCAGGTCGATGCAGTGATGGCGCACGATCTTGGCGAGCCAAGCGCGGTAGTTCCCGATTTCATCTGTGGTCTTGTGCGCACCTTCCCAAGCCTTGAGCATCGCACTGCTGAGCAGCTCGCGGGCATCGGGTTCATTGCCGCCGACCCAGCCGAGGCAAAGCCGCAGCAAAAAGGGCTCATGCTCCTCCCACTTGCGCCAAAAGCGCATTTCCTCTACGTTGGGCGCAGATTTCGGGATAAACAGGACTTTGTTCTTGAGTATTGAGGGCATTGACATGACAGGCACCATTCTCCAATCGCCGAAATTTGGGAATAAATGCCGTAAATCTGAAATCTGGAAGGGTCTCTTTCACCGAATACATGTGGATTTGCCTGAAAAACAAGATTTTTCATTCAAATTGACATCTGTTCAGGCTGCGCAATGCTGGCAAGCCGCGATGGCAATTACCATTTCACGAAGCGCAGCCCGAGATTAAATGCATTGGCCGGGCCGGCTGCGTCGATGCCTGCGAGAAAGCGCCCATAGCTGCATTCAAGTTCCAGACCTTCGGTAAATCTCACCTTCGCGCCAAGGCCCGCTTGGTACCAAATGGTACTGACGGTGGGCCACAACTGGTTGTAGGCATAGAATGTGATGTGGCGCGTCGGGAAATAACTGATGTACACCGATGCCGGCAGTGCAAAAGAGCTGGCTTGTGTCTGCTCCTTGCCGCCTGTATTTAGGGAGGCAAAGGCATCCAACTGCGCAAACAACAACCAATGGCTTTTGATGGAAAGCGAATAATAGAACTGGGTCCACCACTGCAGATTTTCGGTAGCGAGGTAGGGCCGATTGCGGCTATCGGCTTCCATTTCCTTGCCTACGGGGATGAGCAGCGCGGTTTGGACAGAGAATCCGTTGAACTTGGAAAAAGGTTGGAATCTGAATTTGGGGCCGACCGCACTGAGTGCCGTGCGGCTATTGGGGCCCGATTGGAAACTGAGGACCTTGAAGGGCGAGGCGTCTGTGGCATCGATGCGCACGGAGCGCAACCATGCCTCCACCCCAAAATTGAACCAACGCTTGCAGCCTAGCGTCACCGAGGCGATGCCCGAGTAATAGGTGCTACGTGCATTTTGAGGCTGTGCCTTGCCTTGTGCATCAAAATAATGTGTCTGGCTGTAGATCTGCTGGAAATATTTGGCTTCCCACTGTCCCCAATTGAGCATCGAGGATGCGTTGTAGCGTTGCAGTCGGGGAATTGGTGGTTCGAGATTCAAATGCATCTCCGGCATCTGCTCATTCTCTCCATTATCGATATGGAAAATATCGGGCGAGGTGATGCTGTCCAACTTGACCGGTCCTTGCGGAGGCATTTCTTCGATGATGGTCGCGGCGGTATCGAGTGTCGGCACCTGGATCAGATTGGCCTCTCCACCCTTCTTGACGAGGTAGGTGTTGCTGCGCACCGTGTCTTTGCGGGGAGTGTCTTGCAGGGCTACCTTGAGCGTATCAAACTTGGGGAGCGGCTGCGGCGCAGCGACCTTGGGCTTGGGTTTGGCGGGAATGACAACCGCCTGACCCACCTCTTTGGAAGGAGCAGGGCCAGGCGGTTGCGTATTGGCATTTGTAGGAGGTACTACAGCTGCGCCTCCTGATCCTGCACTTACTTTTTTCCGTTGAGCGCCCAGTTGTAGTCGTAGAAACTCTGGGTGAAGGTCGCTGGAATCGGAGTCGTACGGTATTTGTTCACATACTCAAGCGTCGATTTGGACACTGCGAGGAAATCGTCTTTGTACCAGTCCATGATCTGCGAAAACTGCACGGTTTTGTTGCCGACATTGACCTTGATGAAGGTGGCATTGTTGAGGGCTGCCTTGGTGATGGCCTCCAACTTGCTCTCGACATTGGTCGGGGTGAATGCGTAGTTGGCGATCGGTGGGCAGCTCTTTGCGGCGCAGACGAGTGCAAAGTGGGTGCGCGGGTCTTTATAGACGGCTCGGATTTTCTTGTTTTCGATGTCACTCAAGGTGATTTGGGTGCCAGCCAGGTTGAATTTGATGGCGTCAAAGAAACCTGTGACGTCGGTCGGCTTGGCAAGCGGATAATGATCGATGACATTTTTGATGACCAAAATGTTGTAGGCATTGATCAAGAAAGCCTTGGAGGTGGCATCTTCGCCAGCCGTGAGCTTGTAGGCTCCGATCATCGCGACCAAGTCTTTGAGTTCAGCAGCATTGGCCTTGATGCCAGCATAATCGACCATGCCGTTGCTGATGTTTTTTACAAAAAAGGCATCGGCCTTGGTGAAGAAATTGGGGGCTTGCGCCTGACCCATCACACAAGCAAGCAAGAGGGCGAAAAAGAGAATGTGTTTTTTCATACGATAGTCTTTCCTAATTGATCCTTGACAGCGGCCCATGCCGCATATCCCAACACAACAGTACAAAATTCGGGCCGAAAAATGTGAGGGCCGTTGTTCGTTACCGAAATTGATAAAAAACTGCGCAAATGACAAACCTTGGCGCAAAAATTCTAGGGCAAACGCATTAAAATCGATCGTCGTGTAAGTGGCCCCAATCGTGGACCATGAGGAGTATTGTGCAAATCTCGCCCTGATAACCCGTTCGTGGGGGGGGCCCCCCCACAAAGTGGGGGGGCCCCCCAAACAGAAAAACCCCCGCGGGTGGGGGGGGGGAGTGTGGCGCTGG
>JANORP010000063.1:0-2315 GCA_031415375.1 Bacteroidota bacterium
CTGATTTGCCCGCGGCCCGGTGACCGTGCGCTTCTCCGCGCACCGCCGGGCCGTTGGAGTTTCCCCGTTCGCCCGCCGGTTGGCGCTGCGTTTCGGAAACTCCCGCCGGTCGTGTTCCAAGTTTTCCAATCCGTTGTTGAATTTCATGAAATCAAAAGTTTGCCAGTTCAAAGCTTCGCCGGTGCTGGTCCAGGCCCCGCTGAAACTGGCGTGCTCATTCGCCCACGAGCGGCCGTGCAAGATCTGCTTGTTCTTCGGCCAAGGACGTGGAGCGGCACCAGCGATCGGCACGAACTTCAAAGTGGGGCCATGCGCACTGAAGCGCGGGGCCACGATGAAGAAAGGAGCCTTTATGAAAACGGTCATCTGATTAGCGCTGGTCGTGCTGCTGGCGGTCAGCGCCGAGGCGGGAGTCGTTTACGAGCAACCGCACAACGGAACGAGCGCCTTGCTGCAGTCGTCCCGCTACGCGCCGAACGGGACTGATTACGATCAGTTTGTGTGGGACTCGTTCGTGGTGCCGACGGCGCAGGCGGTCACCGAGCTCCGCTGGCGCGGCGGCTACAACCCGGAGATGGCTTACTGGGGCGGCGACATCGTGAATTTCCGGGTGTCGATCTACGAATCCACGCCGGGACTTTCGCAGCCGCATCTCGGGCCGGGCTATCCGGGCAATCCGGCGACGCTGGTGGCCTACGACACGGGCAACGCGGCGGGTGAAACGAGCGCGGGGCTGTTTGGCGGTGTGGAGATGTTCGATTACCACTTCGTGCTGCCGACGGTTTTCCAAGCGGTGGCGGGCAAGCTCTACTGGGTGCAGATCGAGGCGGAGATGGCGAACGGCCTGCCGTATTGGGGCTTCGCCGTGGGCGTGGGCAATGGATCGCACTTTCGGCGCATCGCGGGTCAGGCGGACTTTTATTTTCAGTACGCGCCCGGGGATGCGGCGTTCAGCATCGTGACCGGCGATGGCCCCATTTACACCATCGCGGCGAGCACATCGCCAGCGGGCAGCGGCACGATCATCAACACGGGGCTGTATCCCAATAACTCCGCCGCGCCGCTCGTGGCTACGCCGGAGCCCGGCTTCGCCTTCGTGAACTGGACGGAGAACGGCACCGTGGTCAGCACCGCGCCGAACTACACGTTCACCGTGACCAGCAATCGCACGCTGGTCGCCAACTTCTCTGCGGGCTCGGTGATCACGACGACCTCCGAGCCGCTGCTCGGTGGCAACACGGATGGCGGTGGCAGTTTCGTGAATGGCACCACTCGGACGGTTGAAGCGGTGCCCTCGGCAAATTACGCCTTCGTCAACTGGACGGAGAACGGCGTGCCGGTCAGCGCGAGCGCGAGCTACACGTTCACCGTCGCCGGGGATCGCGAGTTGGTGGCGAACTTCACGCCCACGGCGTCGAACCCCAGCATCGTCTTCTCCCAACCGCCGACGACCTCCGGCACGCTCCTGCTTTCCTCGTACATGCTGCCGGACGGCAATGTGGATGGCATGGAGTATCGATTTGAGAAATTCACCCTCGCCACGACCAACGGTTTCTCGGCCCTGCGCTGGCGCGGCGGCTACGTCGGCAACAATCAGGCGGCCAATCCCGTGGTGGAGTTCATCATCAAGATCTACGGGTCCACGGCCAACGGCTTCTACCCCGACCTCGCCAATCCTTACCTCCAGAAATACACCGTCACCGGCAACGCGAACGAGACGGCGGCAGGCGTGGCGGGCGGCGTGCAGATGTTTGATTATTCAGTGACGCTGCCCACCTCCTTCCCGGCCACGAACGGCGTCGGGTATTGGATTCAGATCGAAGCCTCGCAGTATGGCTATCCGCTCACCTGGGGCAATGCAACTGGGGTCGGCGGCAACAACGCGCATTACCGCCGACTCGGGAACAGTTACTACGGCGGCTCGGGCGATCTCGCCATCACGCTCCTCGCGGATGCGCCCACCAGCTACGCCATTGCGGCCACGTCGTCGTCCGTGAATGGCGGCAGCGTCAGCGGCGCGGGGAACTTCGCACCCGACGCGGCGGTAAATCTCTCCGCCGCCGCGACCGCCGGTTATGCTTTCGTGAACTGGACGGAGGCGGGCGTGATCGTGAGCTCGTCCAACGTCTATCAATTCCCGGCCAGCGCGAACCGGACGCTCCTCGCCCACTTCGCGCCGACCTATGCGGTCAGCGTGGCGAGTGCCTCGCTGACGATGGGCACGGTGACCGGTTCGGGAACTTTTCTCACCGCCTCTAGCGCGACTGCCGTCGCCACGCCCAAGCCCGGTTACCTCTTCAAGAACTGGACGGAGG
>JANORP010000064.1:0-40046 GCA_031415375.1 Bacteroidota bacterium
AGATTCGATTTTTTCTGGAAGCCAGCAATCACTGCTCAAGCCCAAATCAAAGGGGGCACCATGCGAAATCTCGGAATGCAAGAAGGTGCGAAACTTGAGTCAATTTATCGGACATGTCCATTAAAATGTCCAATATCTGCTGCGCCCTGAGGCGAAACAGCAATGTTTTTATCAACTTATCAGACATGTCCGTTAAAATGTCCATTAGTTGCTGTGCCTTGAAGCGAAATAGGAGCGCCTCCGTCAACTTATCGGACATGTCCGTTAAGCTGTCTGGGATACCAAGCAATTCAATTGCCAATGGCACAAAGCACAATTGTTCATTCACATTGACTTCTTATTTCTTGATGAAATACCTCGTACCTTTCTTCTCGCCTTCTCTCTCCAAGAGGCCCTCATCCACAAGAGAATTTAGATGCCGCGAGGCGGTTTTTGTAGACCCTCCAAATTTTTCAACATAATCACCAGAGGAGATTTTGTGCTTGTCCTTAATAAGGTTAAGCACGGCATCTTTACTAGAATTTGATTTTGTTCCTGCTTTCCTCCAAAGGGTAACGACCAGATATGGATCGTTATATTCAAAAGTTGGCCTATTGATGCCCATGATTTTTGCATAGTCATGAAGTTCTTTCATTCCCATATTGCGCTTCTCAATAAACTTCATTTGATAAAACACATTGGCGATCTTGGGGTTCACGCTAAATGTTGGTGCGGAAAAATTTTGGAGCTTTTCTAAGGGAATCAACGGCTTTCCGGGACTCTCGACAACGATTTTCTCATCCGTTATTTTTACATTGATGTTTGCACCTTCAATAGAGTAATCACGATGTGTAATGGCGTTCAAGATCACTTCACGCAGGACTTCAAAATAAATTTCTTTGACTTCAACATGCACAAATGAAGATCGGTCAATTGCCCTTGGGAAATTTGTTTTAAGAAAATGTTCAATTTTTTCTGGTATCAAAACCAGAGGGCCATCAAAATCAGAAATCTTAGGAAGCCTTTCGCTTTGCGTTTCAACAGTAAACTTTACAAGTGACTGTGGGTAAAGAATTTGTGGATGCTTACCAAACAGCAAAATTCCCAATCCTGATGCATGCGCGACGTTAGACTTGTTCACAATAACAAAGCTCCACTTACGAAGGATACTCAAGAAGTCTGCTGATTCAATGTGATAGCCGATTTGAAGATTTTCCCTAAATTTTTCCAAAGCATCCGTAGAAAAATCTCCAATTCCAAAATTTTCTAATGCTTGAGTCAAATCTGGTGATGTTGGCAAAAGTTCTTCGGATTCCGCCAATTTTGCGCGGTTCGCTGCCTCGTTCAAAAACTGATCATTGGCTTCGAAGATCAATTCCTGCAAATCCTTATCAAAGAAGTCGATTTCAATTTTGTGCCTTTTTAAATGCGCTATACCATTTCCCTTCACTTTGGGGTCAGGGTCTTCTATGCCGATGTAAGCCTTTTTGATACGCGCATTCACGATGCGTTCAGCGCAACCCAGTTTCGTAATGCTCCGGGCTCCCGGAGCACATGGCTCCAGTGTTGCATAAATCACCATTCCCTGCAATAAGTCGGGCCTGTGCTTTCGTTCTAGCACAGTAAATTCCGCATGGTCACCTTGACGCAATTCACCCCGAAAGGCATAGTTGACCAAAGTCCCGTCCTCCTTCGCCAAAACTGCTCCAACTTTGGGGTCGGACCTGTCCTCATGCTCGGGAATCGAATCATGCATCAGCTGAACAGCCAATTCCATTAGCTGACGAGGGGTGTATTTCTTACCAATCTCAAAATCCTCTTTTGTCATATCGCATAAGCACGTGGAAGAAACGGGAAAGATAGCAGCCGAGGTTATAAGGTGTACACCCTGGCGATGCAAAGATATTCAATTCTTCGATTTTAATTTTTTAACAAGTTCCGGACGAGTCGATGAACAGGACTTGAAAAAAGTTCGATTGCATTACAAAGTTACGCGACGTTTCGCGTGGCTTTGCCCCAGAAGACTCAAGTATTCTGAATTTAGGCTCCCATCAACTGTAAACAATGAAGAGGATGTTGGGCGACACTGCGACGCTGAATAGCCAACGGCCTGAACCAAAAAATCACCCCCACCCCTTATGGAATTCCTCAATTCCTCGCACCTACTCGCTAAATTTGCGTTTTCACCAAGATACCCCATGAAAAAATCGATTTTCATTTTTTGCCTGAGCCTCTGGACCTGCGTCCAGCTACGTGCGCAGGACCCCATCATCGCCAAATCGACGATCACAGATGTGACGGTCTTTTTGAGCGGCGCGCAAGTGAGCGAGGAGGCGACTGTCGCGCTCAAAGCAGGCGACAACATCTTGCTCTTCAGCGGCATGGCCAAGAGCATCGACCCGCGCAGCATCCAAGCGGTCGCGCCCGAGATTGTGCTCATCAACTCTGTGCGCCATGAGGTCAACTACCTGCAACAGCAGGTCAATAGCCCGCGCGTGCAGCGCATGCAAGACAGCCTCAAGCTCATTCAGGAAAAAATGGAGGTCTTGGGCAATGAGAAACTGGTGCTCAACACAGAAAACACCATGGTCATGGCCAACCAAAGCCTCGCAGGCGAGGCCAAGGGCGTGAGTACCGACGAGTTGCACAAGGCTGCCGACTTCTTCCGCAGCCGATTGCGCGACATCGCCGACCGCCTGCTCACCAACCGTCGTGCAACAGACAAGCTCGTCGAGGAGCGCAACCGCATCAACCAGCAACTCCAAGAGCTCAATTACAACGCCAATGCTCCGAGCAACGACGTCGTCGTCAAACTCAAGGCAGACTATGCGCGCACGGTGCGTGTGGGCATCCGCTACTTTGTGCCCGATGCAGGTTGGGTGCCAGGCTATGACCTGCGCGCCAAGGACACCGACAGCCCGATCACACTCGACTACCGCGCCGACGTGTGGCAAAACACAGGGGTGCCTTGGAACGATGTCACACTCACGCTCTCCTCGGGCGATCCGCAGCAAGGCGGCACCAAGCCGGAACTAGCACAGTGGAACTTGTATTTTGCCAATCCCAATTCAGGCTATGTGACCAGCGGTGAAATCTCAGGCGGCAAAGGCTACGCTGATCTGCAGCAAGCAGACGTGGACAAAAACGAAAAAAGTGTCAACACCCGCGCCACCACCCTCGCTGACTATACCGTGATGCGCAATACCGCGACAACGGCCGAGTTTGCGATCAGCGTAAAGCAAGACGTGCCTAGCGATGGCAAAAAACAGCAGGTCTCCGTACAATCCGCCAGCTTGCCTGCCGTGTTTGCCCACTACGCTGTTCCAAAGCTTGACAAAGACGCCTTCTTGGTGGCCCGCATCACAGGTTGGGAGTCCCTGAACCTCTTGCCTGGGAGTGTAAATATCTTCTTTGAAGGCACCTATGTGACGCAAGCCTACCTCGACCCGACCAATACGGTCGATACCCTCGACTTTAGCTTGGGCCGCGACAAAAAGGTGATCATCGAGCGCAATATGCTCAAGGATTACAATGCCAAAAGAGACATCGGCACCAACAAGGAACGCACGTTTGGCTACGAATACGTGATCCGCAATACCAAGAAGTCGGTCGTACACCTGAAGCTCATGGACCAGTTGCCGGTCTCGCAAGATGCCGACATCGAGGTCAAAGACATCGAACTCTCTGGCGCAGGCAAAGACGAAGCAACGGGACAACTCACCTGGAACCTGGACTTGCAACCTGCGGCGACGCAAAAGCTCAAACTCGTCTATTCCGTCAAGCACCCCAAGAAAAAAATCGTCCCAGGCATCTAATCCCCAATAGCATCAGAATATGAAAAATATCAAAATCATGCTGGCGCTGTTGCTCATTTGCACAGGCCTGCAAGCGCAAAACGAGACCGAAGCCAAGAGCAAGATCGCGTCGGTGACCGTCTTTTTGAGCGGCGCGCAAATCAACCGCGAGACCGATGTGAACCTCAGAAAAGGTAAAAACATTCTTTACTTCAGGGGATTGGGCGAGGGCATCAACCCACAGAGCATCCAAGCATCTGCGCCCGAGGCTTTCTTGATCAATTCGGTGATCCATGAGATCAATTACCTCGACAAGACCGCCGAGTCTCCCAAAGTCAAGCAATTGCAAGACTCCTTGGAGATCATCAAGGTATTGAGCGAAAACAATTCGCTGGAACATGCCGTCTTGGAAAATGAGAAGAATATGATCTTGCGCAACCAGAGCATTGCCAGCAAGGAGCAGGGTTTGAGCATCGATGAACTGCAAAAGGCGACCGATTTTTTCAGGAGCCGCTTCACCGAGCTGCTCGACAAACAATTGGGTTATGTGCGTGCCAACAACAAGCTGTCGCTGCGCCGCAATGCGATCACGCTACAACTCAATGAGCTCAATGCCAAACGCAATCGCCCGAGCAACGATATCCGTGTCGTGGTCGAGGCTGCCAATGCAGGCGCTGCCGCGATCAGCCTAAGTTATTTCATTCAAGGTGCTGGGTGGACGCCCGGCTACAACATCCGCGCCAAGGATACCCAGTCGCCCATCGTGCTTGAGTACAAGGCCGACGTCTATCAAAACACAGGCATCGATTGGGAGGATGTGAAGCTCACCCTGAGCTCTGGCAACCCCAATACTGGCGGCACCCAGCCCAGTTTGACCCCCTGGAATCTCTATGTGCAAGAGCCTATTGTGTACACTTCATCCGGTCGCAAGGCTGCCGCATACCCTTCGCCAGCGCCCATGATGGAGCAGACGATGAAATCCTCAGATGCCCCTGAAGCGACCGAAATCAGTAAAGAAGAGAGCATTATTAACGTTGACAAAATCAGCTTGGCAGATGAGGGAGCCTATTCCTATGCAGGGCAGCCAGCTGGCCTTTCTGAATACACGACTGTGCGAGAAGGTGCGACCACTGCCGAGTTTCGCATCTCGGTCGCGCAGACCATCCGCTCCAACGGCAAAGCCGAGCAAGTCACCGTCAAAACCGCAGAATTGCCTGCGTTTTACCGCCACTTTGCAGTGCCCAAGCTCGACAACGATGCCTTCTTGACAGGTGGCATCACGGGTTGGGATACCCTGAACCTCTTGCCCGGCAACGCGCAAATCTTCTTTGAAGGCACTTATGTCACCGAGGTGAACATTGACCCTGCCTATACCAGCGATACGCTGAACCTGAGCCTTGGCCGCGACAAAAAGGTCGTGATCGAGCGCACACAGCTCAAAGATTTCAGCAAAGTGCGCACCCTCGGTGCCAACCGCGAGCGCACATTTGCCTACGAGATCAAAGTCCGCAATACCAAGGAGTCGGCTGTGAACCTCACTCTAGAGGATCAAATCCCTGTCTCCCAAGACAAGGATATCGTCGTGAATCTCGTGGATGCCTCAGGCGCCAAGCGCGACGAGGCAACCGGCAAGCTCGTTTGGGAATTGCAACTTGCCAAGGCAGAGACCAAGGTCATCAAGCTCATGTTCACAGTGAAATATCCAAAGAACAAAAGCGTTCCTGGGATCTAAAGTCTGTGGCAGCGCCTCAAAAAGAAGCGCAAAAAAAATCTAAGGGACGCGAGGCACAATGGTGCCTTGCGTCCTTTGTGATTTTGAAACGCCTCGCATGGGCTGCTTGAGGTGGTGCACTGCTGCTTGGGATTGTGGCACGCATTCGCTTCAGGTTTTCATCCACTCAAAGATTATGTGCATTTTGGGCCAGAATTTTGTGTGCGATGACTGAAAACAGCAAGACATCTTCTCGAGGTCGCCAAGGCAATGGCGCGATCAATGAATGGGAGCAACCATTTGGCGGGGAATTTTGGGCACAAAATTGGCCAGCGGCGGTGATTTTGCTGGTGTTGCCAATCCTGCTGTATGCAGGTACACTGCGCTTTGGGTATGTGCTGGACGATACCCTGGTGCTTTCAGAAAACAAATTTGTGCAGCAGGGCACCAAGGGTATTGCAGGCATTTTTGGCAATGAAGCCCTCGTCGGTTTCTTGGGCGAAAACCATGACATCGTCGTGGGTGCGCGCTATCGGCCGCTGTCGCTCGTGACCTTTGCGATCGAGCACCAAGTCTTTGGTGCCTCGCCCGGCATCAGCCATTTTATCAATGCGTTGCTGTATGCGCTCACGGCCTTGCTCATTTTCAGGCTGTTATCGCTCGTGCTCCCTGCCAAGGCTGCCGGCCCCTGGTACCTCGGGCTGCCGTTTGTGGCTGCCCTATTATTTGCCTTGCATCCCATCCACACCGAGGTCGTCGCCAATATCAAGGGCCGAGACGAGATCATGGCCTTGCTGCTGGCATTGGCAGCGGCCTATTATGTCTTGCGGGCGATCTATGATCAAAAACCATGGCTCACGATTGTGGCGGGTGCCTTGTTTTTGCTGGCGATTTTGTCCAAGGAAAATGCGATTACCTTTATCATCGTCGTACCACTGCTGGTTTTTGCATTCACCAAGACCTCGCTCAGGCAAATGGTCATGGCCATGATCCCCTTGACGATCGCAACTGTGGTCTATGTATTCATTCGCCTGTCGGCTGTCGGCTACCTGCTCGATGGTGGCCAAGAGATCACAGATCTCATGAACAATCCCTTTGTCGATGCCAAGGGGTCTCAGCAATCGGCGACGATCAGCATGACCTTGGTTTGGTACCTGAAGCTGCTCATTTTCCCGCATCCGCTCACCCACGACTATTATCCCTACCACGTGCCGCTGGTCACTTGGGGCGACTGGCGGGCGATCATGGGCTTGGTTACCCATCTTGGGCTGGTCGGCCTTGGCATTTGGACTTGGCGCAAGGATCGGCTCGTCTCCGTCGCGATCTGGTATTATCTGGCGACCCTCTCGGTGGTGAGCAACATCTTCTTTCCGCTGAGCCTGTTTATGAATGAGCGCTTCCTTTACATGCCATCGGTGGCCTTTTGCCTGGTGTTGGCGTGGTTCCTAAGCCAAAAACTACCCAGATGGATGGCGGCACAACCCAAGGTGGCGCGTGTGCTCGCGCTGTCGCTACTGGGCGTGCTGGGCCTGGGCTATGCCCTGCGCACGGTCACGCGTGTGCCAGCCTGGGAAAACACCTATACGCTCAACGCTGCCTCGATTGAGGTGTCCTCAGAGAGCGCCTACTCCAATCAATACTATGGCTATTCCCTCTACAAAATGGCCGACAAGGAGGAGAACCCCATAGAGAAAAAGAAGCTGCTCGATGCGGCTTTGCCCTATATCGATCGCGCCTTGGAGATATTTCCCAAGTACCCAGAGGCACTCGGCACCAAAACGGGCATCATGGTGACCTATTTCCAAATGGACAACCAGATTGCGCCCTTGCTGAAATGGTTTGAGTATGTGCAAAAGAATCGTCCGATTTCCTATATCGATACCGTGCTCAAGGACCTCGTGGCCTTCGGGCAGCACCGCGTCGAGCTCAACTATTTTTTGCAAGAGGTGGGCTACAACCATTTTTGGGTCGTGCAAGGGAATGCGAAAATGGCCAATCAATACCTGCAAATGCTCAAAACCATCGACCCCACAAACCCCAACGTCGATCGGGCGATCTCAAATGTGCAACAAGGGATACGGTAACATGACCACTATTTCCAGACAATCGACTCTGCCAGGTGCAGCAAGTCTTCCTTCATGAAGTCGATCACAGGCGCCAATGAATCGTTGCGCACAGCCGTGTCAAAGTAGAAGGAGGCCATCACGAGGTGGGTCGAGTCTGTAAATAGGATCTGAGCGGGCACACCGACAGTCCCATACAACTCATACATTGTCCCTGAACCTTGCGGGCTTTGAATCGGATTTTCCTTGATTTGAGAGACCTTTTGAATGTGCTTGAAGACGAGCTTGCGGTACTCCTCATTGTGGTCCATGATCGTCTTGCCCGAGCCCGGCACGTAGCGGTAGGTCACGTGCCACCTACAATCAAATTGTGCAAAGTAGAGGTCCATCCAGCAACTGTCACTTTTCTGCCGCTCAATCACACCGATTTTGGGATATTCCAATGTGAATGGACAAGTCTCGTTTTCAAATTTTTGGTAGGCATGTGGCGGCAAGTCTATGCGAGGCCAACCCTTGGGACGGGGAAATGGATCTTTGGGCGTACTGCAGGCCGCGATGGCCACTACGGTCACGATGGCTAGCAGCGTGATCGTAAGCCACTTTCCATTTCCAAGCATGTTTCTTTCAGACATTCTCTATTCTGTTTCCTGTTCCTTCAACTCGACCTCCTGCTGGGGCACAAGTTCCAAGCGCACCCTGCGAATGCGATTTTGCTCGACCGACTCGATCGTGAAATGAAACTGTCCATAGACAATTTCATCCCCTTGGCGCGGTATCTTGCGATGCAGCTCCAAAATCAAACCCGCGAGCGTGTCGGCGGTGCCTCTCACCTCTTCAAACTCACTGGACGGCAATTCCATATCGGCGATGAGGTCGTCGAGCGGCATCTTTCCATCCAAGATGTAGAGGGTATCGCTCAGCTTGGAAAAGACGGTCTCTTCCTCGTCAAACTCATCGACAATTTCCCCAAAGATCTCCTCTATCATATCCTCCAAGGTAACAAGCCCAGAAGTGCCGCCAAATTCATCGACCACGATAGCGATGTGGAGGCGGCGCGTTTTGAACTCATCGAGCAGAGAATCAAGCTTTTTGGTCTCAGGAATGAAATAAGCCGTGCGTATGAGCGACTGCCATTCAGGGAGCTCGTTGTCGCCCTGGAGATAGGGTATTAAGTCCTTGGCATACAAGATGCCGACAATGTTGTCCAAGTTGTCTTCAAAGACCGGCATGCGGGAGTAGCCCTGCTGATCGATCAACTCGATGAGCTCCTCTAGGCTCAAGGACGACTCGACGGCAAGCAGATCGACACGTGACCGCATCACCGACTTCACCATCGTACTCCCAAAATCCACGATCCCTTTCAGAATTTCCTTTTCCTCATCAGGCGACTCTTCCTCACTCGTGAGGTCGATCGCATGCTTGATGTCTTCAAAGGAGGCCGAGACACTGTTGGTTTTGATGCGTTTTTCCCAAAAGCGCGTCGTGGAGACGAGCAAAAACGA
Organism: Bacteroidota bacterium; assembly: GCA_031415375.1. Taxonomy (GTDB): domain Bacteria; phylum Bacteroidota; class Bacteroidia; order J057; family JADKCL01; genus JADKCL01. The sequence continues at coordinate 9,050 of JANORP010000064.1, forward strand.
AATCGGATAAAAGAGGTAGTGCAAGCCTGTGACGGGTATGCAAAGGAGGCGCACCATCTGCAATCGGTTTTGGCTGGCGTAGATCTTGGGGGTAATCTCGCCAAAAAAGAGAATGAGAAAGGCCGATGAGCCTATCGCCAAAGGATACTTGACCCATGGCAACCATGACTCGTGAGCCCAAGAAGAGAGCGAAAATGCCTTTTCCATCGCCATCATCGTCAAGAAAATGATGGCTATGTTGATAAAATTGCCAAAAATGAGAATCGTCGCCAGTAACCGCTGGGGTTTTTGAAGTAAACGCCAGACCATGCCACCCTGCTGCTTAAACGCCAACACCTCTGTAGGCGCCAAGGCAAAAAAAGCGACCTCAGTTGCAGCTGCAAGGCCCGAGCAAAACACCAAGATGCCCAGCAAGACCAGCAAAGGCCATTCTGCGCCCAGCAAGTCCATAAAATCGGTCGGTATCGGAACGGGGCTATTCGGGTCGGGGTCCACGTGTGCTATCGATTGATGAATTTGGAATTGGCATAGCAGCTTAGAATTGCAAATCAGCTTTTGGTTCCACTGCGGCACCTTCCAAACAACTCCATTGGAAATCCATGCTGGCATTGTCCAGCAAAATTGCCTTGTTGATACAGTCTTTGGGCATACCTATAAATGAATCTATCCAAAATGGAAGGTACTAATTCCGTCTCAAATATCGCTCGAAAATTTTTAACACGGCCCTTGAAAATGCATAGTCAGCGACTTGTGCTTGCGCGATGACCCTCGCAGGCTCGCTGAGCTGCGGGAGCGGCTGCCCGTCGAGTGCACGTAAATCTGAGCCTTGATAGACCTTGATCATCATATCAAGGTGGGTAAACACATGCTTGAAGGCTCCTAGCAAAGCATAGCCATCGAGATCACCATGCTGCCATGCAGCCTCATCGATCTCCAAATTGGGAATTTCCCAGAGATTGGGCCATAGGCCCGTCGAGGGTCGGCGCCGCACCCACAATTGTCCGCCCTCCCCCGCCAAGAAAAAATGGAACCAAACAGTCTTGCGTTGCAATTTTTTGGACTTCACCGGCAATTGCTCAACCAATTGCTTGGCGAAAGCTTGGCAACCCGATGCCAATGGGCACGCGTCGCAAAGCGTCTTGCGGGGGGTGCAGATCGTCGCACCGAGGTCCATCATGGCCTGGTTGAACTTGCCCGGCAGTTGTGCATCGCCCGTTTCGGCGACCGCTTTGGCGATCCATAGATCAAGCTGGGCTTGAAATTTGTCGCGGGTCTGGGGAAGGTCAATCGGCGAAAAATCGGCAAGATAGCGGCTCAGTACCCTGAAAACATTGCCATCGAGCACACCGACGACATTGTCAAAGGCCAACGAGCCGATCGCCCTGGCCGTATAGGGACCGATGCCTTTGAGTTTTAGCAAGTCTAAATAATTGGGCGGGAACACCCCACCCAACTCCCCTGCCACCACCTGAGCCGTGTGGTGCAGATTCCTGGCTCGGCTATAATAGCCTAGTCCCTCCCAATACTTCATCAAAGTATCTGTATCGGCTGCTGCCAAATCCTGGACCGTAGGAAACCGCTCGATAAACCTGAGGTAGTAGCTGGTTCCTTGATCTATGCGGGTCTGCTGCAAGATCACCTCGCTGATCCAGATTTTATAAGGATCACGGGTTTGGCGCCAAGGCAAATCGCGGCCTTCGGCGGCATACCATTGCAATAAAGGCTGTGTGGGCTGGGACATTTGCCTGCAAATCTCTCCAAAAAGGACATCTGAACCATCAAAAAAGGCTCCCGAACGGGATAATTTTGAGGGTTTCCAATGTATTTAAGGCCCCTTTTGGGGGCCTATATCCATGAATGGCAGTGCCTTAGGCCATTTCCTCCCCATTTGCTCACGTAAATCTCAAAAAAATATTTCCTACTTTGTTTGAAACTCCTAACTTTGCAGTCCTATCAAATTCCCTTGGCCTAATGGTTGGAAACTAGGGAGTTAGATAGTTTTGGTTGTAAAATTGGTTGTAAAATTAAAATTGGAGAGACAGTGACGAAAGCCGAAGTAATCACCGAAATCGCGAATAAGACAGGTGTCGACAAAGCAGATGTGTCCACCACAATTGAAGCATTTTTCAAAGTCGTGAAGGGTGCCCTCACGGAGAATGAGAATGTCTATTTCAGAAATTTTGGTTCGTTCGTGGTGAAAAAGCGTGCACAAAAAGTAGCACGTATCATCTCCAAGAACAAGTCGATGATCATTCCGGAGCACAACATCCCAGCATTCAAGCCTGCAAAATCCTTCGTTTCGAAAGTGAAGGATTCCAGTGCAAAAAAAGCTGTCAAGGCTTAATGCCCCAACACTGAATGGCTCAAACCAGCAAATCGATCAATAGCTTTACCTGGCAACATGGTGTAGTCTTATTGATAGGTTTGCTGGTTTTCGATCTTTTACTTATTGCGGATAAAACCAATCTCGACGATGAAAAGGGCGCTGCCCTCGGTGGTCGTGCAGGTGATGGTGGCAAATCAGAGGCTTCTGACACGCCCCCAAGCACCGGCCTACGCACCGACCTCGTCGCGCTTTTGCCAGCCGATGATGCACCAACTGCGGTGGCTCAGTTGCGCACAGCATTGGATGCCGAGAAAGATGCCGGGGCACGCTCCAAACTCTATCAGCAGGTGGTTGAAAGCTATTCTGCTGCCGGTCGTAGCGACTTGGCGGCGATATATGCCTCAGCACTAGCTGAGGAGGATCCAAAATCTAGCAACTTCATTGTTGCAGGTGCCCTCTTCAGAAATGCAAGTCAGCTGCCCCACGTGCAAGCCGATTCCAACCTTTTCAGGAAATTTTCCCTGGAGGCGATCGGCAATGATGAGTCGGCTCTGGAACTCGATCCCAAAAGTGAAGATGCCAAGCTGGAGCTTGGCCTCGCGCTGGTGGAATCAGGCATCCCAGGCAACAGCATGAATGGCATTTTCAAGATCAGAGAAGTCGTTGAGCAAAACCCCGGCAATACCGAGGCGCTGTTTCATCTTGGGAAGTTCTCACTAGACACCCACCAAGACGATAAGGCAGCACAACGATTTCAGCAGATTTTGGCCGTCAATGCCGATGATGTGCGTGCGAAGTACTATCTTGGCATCACCGAGCAACGGCTTGGTCATTCCGCAGAATTCAAGCGATTAATGTCGGAGGTCGCCATCCAAACGCAAGATCCTAATTTTGCAGCTTTGGCGAAGGAGACCTTGAGTAAAAACCCATAAATAGTTACCAAAATGCCCAGCGGTAAAAAACGTAAAAGACATAAAATTGCAACCCACAAGCGCAAAAAGCGCCTGAGGAAGAACCGTCACAAGAAGAAGAAGTAAGCGGGCTCTATCAGATTCCAATCGCGCCTTCGCGATCTTGCTTTCTCATTCGATTTGTTCCACATGTAACATGTAACGCGTGATCGAATTAATAGTAAGTGCAAGTGAAGAGGGGTTGAGAATTGGAATACTTGATGACAAGCGCATAGTAGAACTCCACCACGAGAAGACGAATCAGCTCTTCTCTGTTGGTGATATTTTATTAGGCAAGGTCACCAAGATCGTCCCAGGGCTCAATGCGGCGTTCGTAGAGATTGGGCATCCCAAGGATGCCTTTCTGCATTATTTGGATCTCGGACCACAGGTCATGAGCTTGCAACGGTATGTAAAATCCGTGCAGTCCTCTGCCAACAATATCCGACCACTTGGTGAGACCACGCCGCTCCCCGACATCAGCAAGGATGGCCGCATGGCCCAAGTCTTCAAAGCAGGACAACCTATCCTTGTGCAGGTAGAGAAAGAGGCCATTTCTACAAAGGGTCCTCGCCTCACCTGTGAGATTTCCCTGCCCGGCCAATACCTCATCTTGGTTCCATTTGGCGAAGATATTTCCGTCTCTCGCAAAATCGGCACCAATGAGGAAAAGCGCAGACTTAAGACGGTCTGTGAAGCGGTCAAGCCCAAGGGCTTTGGCCTCATCGTGCGCACTGCAGCCGAGGGCAGAGAGGGCCCAGCCATCGAAAAGGACCTCAGGGACCTGCTCGATAAATGGGACAATATGATCAAATCCATCGCCGATGCCCGCCCCCCAAAACGGGTGCTTGCAGAGGAAGATCGTGCCGCAAGTATCTTGCGAGACATGCTCTCCATTGGATTTGACTCGATTGTCACCGACAGTGAAAACGCGTTTGATGAGATTTCAGAATATCTCAAGCGCACTAGCCCTGAGCAGCTCAAGAACTTGAAGATGCACCAGGGTAAGATCAGCCTGTTTGAATCCCGGGGTGTCGAGAAGCAGATCAAAGCTGCTTTTGGCAAGACGGTCACCATGCGCAATGGCACCTACCTCGTGATCGAGCACACAGAGGCCATGCACGTGATCGACGTGAATAGCGGCAGCAAAAACTTGCGCGGCGACACACTCGAAGACAATGCCCTCAAGACCAATATGGTCGCTGCCGAAGAGATCGCAAGACAATTGCGCCTCAGAGACATGGGTGGGATCATCGTGATCGACTTCATCGACCTCAAAAAGGCCGAAAACAAAAAAAGGCTGCACGAGCACCTCAAAAATGCCATGGCCACTGATATGGCCAAGCACACCATCTTGCCGATGAGCAGGTTTGGATTGATCCAAATCACACGGCAGCGCGTGCGTCCACAGATCGACATCACCACGACCGAGACTTGCCCAAGTTGCGGCGGCACCGGCACGATACAGCCCTCGATCTTGATCGTGGACGAAATCAAAAACAACGTGGACTTCCTCATGCGTCAAAACAAGGAGAAGTTGACGGTGATGGTGCATCCTTATGTGGAGGCTTTCTTCACCAAAGGTCTTTGGAACCAGGTGAGACGATGGTATTGGCAGTACAAAAAACCAGTCAAGGTCGTTCCAGACACTTCCTTGGGGTTTACTGAGGTCAAGTATTTTGATCAAAAGGGTGTGGAAATCAAATTTTGATCGCCACCAAAAAGAAATCCCGCCGATGGACCTCAGGTTTGTCGGCGGGATTTCTTTTTGATCGTCCTAAGATTTTGGCCAATGTTTACCTACAACCATAGTGCTAGCCATGCCCTCTCTATGGCTCCCTCTTTCAATATCCTCCCGTCGGCATAAGATCTTCCTTGGTGGAAGGATCCAATGCGTCCCCAGGCCATGATTCCGCCTTCCACTTCCAACAAATTGAACCCCTTTTCGTCCCACGGGCGGTGAAATAGCTGTGCGCTTCCGTACGGAAGATCCATTTTCCCAAAACTTGCGAGCCCTGCGAAATCTTGGGGACTCATAAACACGAAAGTCGGGATGTGCCATGCACATCCCGACTTTTTGGTTCAATCACAGGCAGCCATTCAGATGCCCAGCGCTGGCCTATTGCACTACCAAGCGCACCGTGCGGCGCACATCGTTTTGCATCGTCTCGACCAGATAGGTCCCTGCCGCAAATTGATGCAGGTCGATTTCAAACTTTCCGCTCAAGTCAAGATGATTTTGAGCGAATAGGATGCGTCCACGCAGATCGGTAATCACCAAAGTGCAAGGCGTGACATCGCTGCCGAGCAAGCTCAGATAGGCTGTGCCGCGTGCGGGATTGGGCCATACTTGCAAGGCATTGTCAAAGTTACCTGCCGAGACACCGACGACAATAAAGGCAACCGAGGTCGCCGTGCAACCATTGCCATCGGTGATGGTGACCGTGTAGGAACCTCCACTGGATGAGATCGGCGTGCTAGCACCCGTGGCACCAGGGATCGGGGAGCCGTTGAGGAACCATTGATAGGTCACGCCGGTCGCGCTGGTTTCCAAATTGATGCCGTTTTGCGTGATCACAGGCGTCGCAGGTGGCGGGCTGACGACCACCGTCGCACTCGCCGTCGATGTGCAACCAGCGATGTCGGTGATCGTAACGGTGATGGTGCCAGCACCAAGTCCTGAGAGATCCTCGGTTGTTGCACTATTGCTCCAAACATAGGTGTAGCCTGGGCTGCCACCCGCAGGTGTCAAATCTACAGTACCATCATTGCCTGGGACGCAACTCTCATCTGTCGTGGTCACGGTGCTGCCCAGGGCCGCGCTTGGTTGGGTGAGGGTAATCGACTGTGTCGTGGTCTGCCCACTGCCGTCGGTCACCGTCACGGTATAGGTACCGGCGATGAGTCCCACTGCGGTCGCTGTGGTCTGTCCATTGCTCCAGAGATAGCTATTGGTCGGGCAGCCGCCCGATCCGACAACCTGCGCCGTGCCGTCGTTGCCACCAAAACAGCTCACATTCTCGCCATTGGCCAAGACGGGACTGCTGATGGTTGCTGAGAGTGCAGTTGGCAGCACAGTGATGATTGCGCTGCAACTGTCGGTATTGGCGAGGCTGTCTTGCACAAACAAGATCGCCAAGTTTGCACCCACTTGTGCACATGTAAATGTGCTTTGACCCAGCGTGAAGCCAAGCGAGGCATTGGAGGTGCAATTGTCGGTCGAGCCGTTGTCAAGGGTATCGGATGGTACCACAACGGTACCATTGGTGCCGAGTGTCACGGTGATGTTGCGGCACACAGCCACTGGGTCGGTCGAGTCTCCTACGTAGAAGGAGAGCGTGTCTGAAAAGACCGAGCTACTGTTGGTCGCGCAGCCCACCACGAGACGGTACTCCGTCGGTACATTGACGATGCCAGTCGAGAAGTTATCTGGATTCGAGCCGCCCGCGGCACCCCAAGTATTCAGGCCAAATGGCGATGATTCCCAGGTATAAGTGCTGCCAATACCCGTAGAATAGGTGACGCAGGAGAGCGTAATCGAATCGGCCAAGCAGCTGGAAAGGTCCCCTGGCAACAATGCACCCGCTACAGCCGTGCTGCAAGCTGGTAGCCATTCGTCGGCACCCATGTCTGGTGTCGTCGCGCTGCGTGTACCACAGTCGATGTCGGTGGGCTGGCTCACGATCAGTGTGCCAAGGTTGCTGAGGCCAAAGTTGGTATTGACCATGTGCAAGTCAGATGCCGATACAAAGACGGGCAATACACTCACCGAGGCGGCATCGCGGCCAGTCTCTGTCTGCCAGTCGAGCAGGGTGGTGCGCACAGTACCAGCGGCCAAGCCGCCTGTGCGACCGATGACCGCGCCTGTGCCAGCGACATAGATATCGTTGTTGTCGCTCACCAAGTTCAGATAGTTGCCCAGCGTGCTGGAGTAGCCGAGGCCGATGCCCGTGTTGCCCGCAAATCCATTGTCACCTGTACAGGTGAGGATGTTGTTGCGGATATCGACGCTAGGCGTGGTGCCATTGAGGCCAATCGCCATGTTGGGCTGGCTGCCTCCAGTGAGGGTGGTGCCGGTGATGGTGATCGTGTTGTGGTAGATGTTCAATTGACCAACGCCGCCACCCGAGAAGATGCCTGCGGCAAAGTCGCCACCTGTGCCATTGGCAAAGATATTGCCAATGAAGTTGTTGGCGATGGTCGTGGTGCCTGTCGCTGTACTAGCGACCGCGATGCCGACCGCAGAGTAGGTATTGCTTTCGACCAGGTTGTCGATCCTGTTGTACATGATGCTGGCATTGGTCACTTCCAAACCTACAGTAGCACTATTGGTGACGTTTCCAAAGCCGACGGAAATACCGATCACGTCATTGGAACCCGTAAAAATCATATTGGCAATGCTGTTGGCGTGGATGATGGGTGCATCTTCACCCAAGATCACGATGCCAAGACGTCCCAATGCATTGGCTCCACTGACATCGAGCGAATTGAGTGAATACTGATTGTTGATGCTCTTGGGCGCGCCCGTGCTGATCGCAACGATACCAAACTGCGATTTCTGCATCGCATTGTTGATCACCTGATTGTTGTTGTTGGCATTGGCGCCGGTGCCAAGCCCCAAGATGGGTCCGCTGATGGTGACACAGCCTTGGGTCGTTGTATTGCTGTTGCCAACGAGGTTGCAATTGAGCAGCCGATTGTTGGTCGCTGCGTCGGTGCCTGCGGTCGTTGTGATGGCCACCACAAAGCTCGAAAGCGAGACGTTGGTATTGGTGATGGTGAGGTCACGCGTGGCGGTGGCGCGTGGGCAGACCGCGTTGGCGATGCTGCCATTGCTGCCATCGACCGTCACGTAGTCTGCGCCGCTCAGGTTCAGCATCGCGGTCGCGCTGCTACCCGAGAAGCTCGGGCTGATGCCTGTGGCGGGCTTGATGGTGAGCGTATTGACTGCGCTCGCATCAGGATTGTTCGTGACGGTGATCGGATATGTTTCTGTCGGGTACAGGGCATCGACGAGGCTCAATGTCATAGGACCCGAGAGGCAACTTGTATTGTAGGCATTCACACCAGCAGTGAGCGTGGGGTAAGCACCTGTCGCGCCGACAGTATAAGTGCCACCCAATGTACCACTGATGGCGTAGGTATTGGGCGTCGTCGGTGGAGTGGTGATCGTATTCACATCAGTCGCCACCAAACCGACACTCGGCACTGAGCCGATATTGGGGATCGGGTTGGTGATATCTTGGGCGATTACATAATACTGCACGTTGTCGCCGATGACCACGCCACCTAGGGTGGCGACAGGAATCGTGAAGGTCCAAGTCCCGTTGATGCCTGTACCAGTGGTCAAGGTACCTTGGGTCGAGAACCAAGCGCCGAGGTTCTTGCGGAAATAAATGCGTGGTTGCAGTATGCCTGTCGTGGGTGTGCCCGCATTGTCGGTGATCGTCGCAACAATCGTGCGGTCACCCGTGAGGCAGGTAAATGTGAGTGGCGTGAATGTAATCGCAGGTGCAGAGAAATCGCCGATCACGCCGTCGAATTCGTCGGCGCCCAAGTCGGGTGCCAAGGCACCACCATTGACCGAGCCCGTCGGCCCAGGGCGCGTCTGTCCATCGATGTCGGTTGTGACCGCAGCGATGGTCTGCCCTGTCGATTCAAGTGCGTTGGCTGTGGTGCCAAAATTGAGGTGCAAGTTGCTCGCGTTGTTCACATAGGTGACCACGACGCCACTGAAGCTGGCAACATCTGAATTGGCAGCTGCCTTCCATCCCACAAAAGGCAAGGTCGTCGTCCAAAAACCCACGGTGGAGGGATTGGCATTGAGGACGTTGTTGTTGGAGGCATTGAGGCCCCAACCTGTTGCGGTAGCGGTCGCACCATAGTTGTTGGCAATCGCAAAGTGCTGGCCAGTGCCGCCGGTGCGTGTATTGGTGATGATGTTGTTGCGCACATCATAGGCTGCAGTGCGTGCGCTGATCGTGAAATCTGTGCGTGCGATGCCAAAGCTAGGCTGGGCACCCGAGGCTGCGACACCTTCTATATTGATGGTGTTGTGATAAATCTTCATCAAGGGATCTGGCGTGGACCCGTGATTGCCCAAGATGCCTACAAAGCAGGTGTTGGAGGTCTCACCATTGCCCAGCGAAATCATGTTGTTGAAGACCGTGAGACCAGTGGTGCCTGAGCGCACGACGAGGCCTGCCGCCACGCCAGGTGCAGTAACAGTGACACTTGTGCTCGCATTGCCAATGCCATAGATCGTGTTGTTGCTGAAGGTACCGTTGGTGGAGCTGCCATGGCTCATCGCAGCGACGACAAGCCCTGTGGTGGCAGTGTTGTTGTTGCGCACATTGGTGATCGTATTGCCATTGACCACACCATTGTTGCCTGCAGCGAGAATGATCCCTGCGGTACCAATCAAGGCGCTGGAATAGGAGGCGTTGCCGTTGGTGGTCGTGAGGTTGCTGATGTTGTTGCCGGTGATGGTCGGTACACCTGTATTGGTTGTCGAAGCCAGCGTCCAGATACCCCTTATATAACCCCCTGTACCAGTACCGAAAGACGAGATATTTCTGATGGTGTTGTTGCTCACAGTGACCGCCACTGGCAGCGCCGTCATGTTGATTCCAGAGGCTATCGAACTACCTGTCGTCACACCAAGTGTGCCTGACCGCATGTTGTCGGGGGTAGCATTGCCTATCGTATTGCTGGTGATCGTGAGCGACGTCGCGACGCCTGAAACGCTGATACCCATCAAGCCGCCGCCATTGGTTGCGGTTGAAGCCACCGAGGTAAATCCACCGATGATGTTGCTTTGAATCAGCACAGTACCCGTTGAGGAAGTATGGATGCCTACAATGGATCCGCCGGCGGTCGAGGGTGTGGCGACAAGTTGATCGACCCCGGCAGCTGCACCGATGACATTGGGCGTCAAGTTGCCAATGTTAATATTGCCCGTGGTCACACTGATACCACAGAGGATGCCATAAGTCGTAGTCGCACCGCTGCTCGTGGTGAGTGAGATGGCTGTGACCGTATTGCCCTGAATACTGCTGGCCGTCGTGATGCCCGCTGAGACTTCGATCCCGATGAAACGCGTCGCGACCGTAGAAGTCATCGTGTAGGTGCCAGCACCTGCCGCTGAGGCAAAACCGATCGTATTGCCTGAGACCAGGTGGTTGTCGCCCACACCGATCTTGATCGCGCCATGTGTATTGGCAGTGGTATAGGCGCGACTTGCGGTTTGGTAAAACCTACTCCCTGCAATAGACCAATCGGTGTTGCCAGTGCTTGCAAAAATGCCCCGCGAGGATACGGTAGCACTGAAATAGTTGAAGATGCTGCAGTTTTGAAATTGGACATTGCTGTTTTCTTGTCCAGCAGTCACAGTACCTGCACTGAAAACGCCATTCACAGGAAAGTTGGCGCCGCTGTTGCCGATCGAGACGTTGCTGAATGCTAGGCTGTCGTTGCCGCCGCCTGTGCCCGTTCCCAAATCGATGAAGACAGTGCCCATGACCGAGCTCGTGCTCGCGCCAAGCAGGGTGAGATTTTGGAAGCCTACTGCCCGCGCATCATTGATGAAATGGACCGTAGAGGCATTGCCAACAGAGGTGTTTTCAATCACGAGCGCATTTCCTCCCGAGTTCACACCGTCCACCGCGACGCGGTCGGCACTGTTGAACTCGACCAAGGGACCAACGATCGCACCAGAAATGGTGCGCGTGGCACCACCTTGAGGAGAGACGTACAAATAGGTCCAAGAACCTTGATTGAGCGTAGCGGTCACAGGTTCGGTAGTGTTGCCAGTGATCGAGACGATGATGATCGCCCCTGTCTGGGCACCACCGTTGATCGCAGTAAAGGCTGCACCAAGCGTGGGATAGGAGCCGTTGCCCACTAGCGCGCCCGAAACGAGCACGTTTTGGGCCAAAGCAGATCCCGACAGTGTTACAAGCAAAAGAAATGCGAATAGGTAAACTTTTCTCATACTTTTTTGAGTGGAAATAGATTGATAATTCTGCGAACAATATTCTGCAACGTGGCGCTGCACAAGCTGGCGACGCACAGTGATTTAGCTGTAGCCTTACAGCTTATGGATCACCGATGCAAGATAGGGATTTTTCGAGAGCGAATATGCTATCGAGCAGGAGCATGTTTGATTTGCAGGCACTTTTGCCAAAGATAATGGCCCCAATAACCATCGACAGACAGAAACGCGGGATCATCGCCTCGGCGTTTTTCCAAGTTTTTCACCCATTCGATGCGTTGAGGTGCGAATTTATTGCCTAGACCCCCAAAAATGCCCTTTAGGCCTGTCACTAAATTCGTCCAAGACCATAGGTTCCCATTCTCAAAAATGCGCGTCCCAGAGCTTTCATTTCAGTGCGGATTTCAGCAAATTTGTGACCTGATAATTTGTACTCCAATCTCGCTACAATGCTGGCAATCCCCCCCCTCCTACTACCCAATGGCCATGCCCAATGCACGCCGTCGGGCGATATATGGGAGCGCCTAGGTGCACGGGAAGTTGCTAAAACAAGAATAGAATGCTGAAATCGATCTCCATAGCGGGCCGGCCCATCGGCCCGGGCCACCCAACCTTCATCATTGCAGAGGCGGGCGTGAACCACAATGGCCAAACAGCGCTGGCTATGAAGCTCATCGATGCGGCAGCGGCGGCTGGGGCAGACGCCGTCAAGTTCCAAACCTTCAAAGCCGAGAAACTGGTGACCAAGTCTGCCAGGATGGCCGACTACCAAGTCACCAACATCGGTCAGGAAAGTTCTCAGTTGGAGATGCTGCGCAAGCTCGAGCTGCAATATGCAGACCATGCCGCCCTCAAAACCTATGCCGAGGCATTGGGGCTCGTGTTTATGAGCACCCCATTTGACCAAGACGGGATCGACTTCCTGCGCGAGCTGGGGATCGTGGCATTCAAGGCAGGGTCGGGTGACCTCACCAATCTCCCCTACTTGCAAAAAATGGCGCGACAAGGGCTACCCATGATCATTTCCACGGGCATGTCGGTGCTCGAGGAATGCTGCGAGGCCGTCGAAGCAATCCGTGCAGCGGGCGACCCGCCATTGGTCGTCCTGCACTGCACGACCAACTATCCTTGCCCCGAGGGCGAGGTGAACTTGCGGGCGATGGAAACCCTCGCCCATACTTTGGGATGCCTTGTCGGCTACAGCGACCATACCGACGGCCTCAGGGTACCCGAACTAGCGGTCGCGGCGGGCGCCTGTGTGATCGAGAAGCACTTTACCCTCGATCGCAACATGGAGGGCCCTGACCATAAAGCATCGCTGGAGCCCCATGAACTCAAGCAAATGGTCGAAATGATCAGGCAGGTCGAGGTCATTATGGGCCATGGCCGCAAGGAACCCAATCCGAGCGAACTACGCATTATGGAAGCCGCACGCAAAAGCATCGTTTCGAGCCAGCGCATCCCAGACGGGACCGTGATTGTGGAAGAAATGCTAGACATAAAAAGACCTGGAACAGGAATTTCTCCCAAAAAAATGCAAGATTTGTTGGGCAAAAGGGCCAAGGTCACGATCGATGCAGATACCATCATCACATGGGACATGCTAGACGAGGCCTAATCCCTTGGCTATGGGCACTTTGATAGGCGAATTCAATCTCCATATTGTTCTTTTTCCGAGAGGTGCCTGTTTGAAAATTGTTTGTTGTTTCAAAACAAGAACGAAAAATGAGTATTAGAAAAATCTGTGTGCTTACAGGGACCAGGGCCGAGTTTGGCCTACTACGCCCGATCATGGAAGCTATCCAAAAACATCCCGATCTCGAATTGCAAGTGCTCGTTACAGGAATGCATTTGGAACCCCTTTTTGGCATGAGCGTGCGCGCCATCGAAGGAGCAGGCTTCCCGATTTCTGCCCGCGTTCCGATGAATCCACCTGAAGACAGCGGCAAGGGAATGGCCTTTGCGATGGCAGACGGCATTCGTGGCATGACCAAAGCCATGTCCAAAATCAAGCCCGACATCCTAGTAGTCCTCGGCGACCGCAGCGAAGTCTTGGCTGGCGCCATCGTAGCGATGTCCCTCAACATACCAATCGCCCACATACATGGCGGCGATGTGACCCGTGGCGGCTCCGATGAGTCTGTGCGTCATGCCGTGACCAAAATGGCAGCCATCCATTTTCCAGCCACCCCCAAGAGTGCCGAGCGCATTCTCAAAATGGGCGAGGAGGAATCACGCATCCACATCGTCGGGGCACCAGCCCTCGACACCATCCTCAACGTCACACCGCTCAGCCGCGCCAAGTTGGCACGCCGCTTTGACCTGCCAGAAGATCGCCCATGGTTTCTGGTCTTGCAACATTCGATCACAACAGAGTCAGAGATCTCGGGCGAGCAATTTGCGGAGACCCTCTCTGCCCTCGACGCCTTTGACGTGGAGAAGATTTTCATCTATCCCAACTCAGATGCAGGTGGCCTGCAGATCATCGCCTTGCTGGAGCGCCTCAAGGCAGAGCCAGGCAATCACGTGTTTGCCTCCATCCCCCACCGTGAGTTTTTGAGCTTGATGAACCATTGCTCTGTGATGGTCGGCAACTCCAGCAGCGGCATCATTGAGTCGAGCTCGTTCAAAATTCCTGTTGTGAACATCGGCATGCGCCAAGAAGGCCGCGAGCGTGCTGCCAATGTAGTGGATGTGCCCCATGACCGCATGGCGATCGAGACCGCCATCGACACAGTGATCGCAGATGATTTCATGGACAGCTTGGAAAACATCGTGAATCCATACGGTGATGGCAATGCCAGCAGCCGCATCGTCGCCGTGCTCGCCACGGTCGAGCTCAACAAGCGCTTGATCCAAAAGAAGATTACCTACTGATACATGGCTGAAGATCGGTTCAGGGAATGGAAGCCCCCCTTGATTGAAGAGGGAGTGCCCACCAAGTGGAACTGGGTGGTGCAGGGCGTGGCAGGGCTACAACTGGGTCAACGCACCGACATCGGTGCATTTACCTATATCAATGCCCTCCATGGGGTCGAGATCGGCGACGAAGTCCAGATCGGATCCCATTGCTCCATCTATTCCCTGAGCACGATCGACGGCAAACAAGGTAAGGTTACCTTGGGAAAAAAGGCCTGCCTCGGCTCACACTCGGTCGTGATGCCAGGTGTGTGCATCGGCGAAAACAGCATCATTGGAGCCTTTAGCTTCGTGAACAAAGACATCCCCGCCAATGTCGTCGCCATGGGACAACCCGCAAAAGTCGTAAAGGAACTGAAATGATCGTACCGCTGTCACAGCCCTACCTGGGCGAAGAAGAAATCGAAGCTGTCGTCGCAGTCTTGCGCTCAGACAGGTTGGCGCTCGGCCCTCGCACTGCCGAGTTTGAGCAACTCTTTGCAGAGGCCATCGGCACCAAATATGCCATTGCAGTCAATAGCGGAACCTCTGGCCTGCACCTTGCGGTGCGCGCACTCGACCTTGGGCCGGGTGACGAAGTCATCACCAGCCCATTCTCCTTTGTAGCCAGCAGCAATTGCATCCTGTTTGAAGGGGCCACACCCGTCTTTGTCGATGCCGATGAACGCACCTTCAACATCGATCCCAGTCTCATCGAGGCTGCGATCACACCTAGGACCAAGGCCATCCTGCCTGTGCACGTCTTTGGGGAGAGTGCAGACATGGCACCGATCATGGCCATCGCCAAAAAGCATGGCCTGCGCGTGATTGAGGATGCTTGTGAGGCCATTCAAGCCACCTACCAAGGGCAAACCGTAGGCACATTTGGCGACGTGGCTGTCTATGGCTTCTATCCCAACAAGCAGATCACGACTGGCGAGGGTGGGATGATCGTCACCAACGATGATGCGATCTACAATTATTGCCTGAGTGCCCGCAACCAAGGCCGCGCCACAGACATGCAATGGCTCACACATGTGCGCCTTGGCTACAATTACCGCATCAGTGAGATGACGGCAGCCATCGGCGCGGAGCAAATGAAAAAACTCCCGCAGATCATGGCCCTACGCCATCAAAAAGCACTGCGTTATATGGAAATGCTTGGGGGCCTGCCGGGAATACGCATCCCTGAAGGCTGGGACCAGCCTTCCCATAGCTGGTTTGTGTTCGCAATCCGCGTCGATGCCAGCATCAGAGATCAATTGCTCGATCTGTTAAATGCCAACGGCGTGCAGAGCAAAGCCTATTTCTCACCCTGCATCCACCTCCAAGAATTTTACATGCGCGACTTTGGTTATACCGAAGGCATGTTTCCCGTCGCCGAGCGCCTGAGCCAAGAGACGATCATACTCCCGTTTTTCACCTCGATTTCCGAGGAACAGATGCAGTATGTGCAACAGCAACTCCAAACTGCCCTAGCACAATTGCAACTCCCTGCATAAGCACAAGCTCAGATGAATATTTTTGAAGGAAAAGATATCTTGGTGACTGGCGGCTGCGGCTCGATCGGCTCCGAGATCGTGCGGCAACTCATTGGGTTTGGGCCTTCGCGCGTGCGTGTGCTCGACAACGATGAGACAGGCCATTGGAAACTGAGCCAAGAGATCGAGTCACCTATCCTGCGCAACCTTGTCGGCGACATCCGCGACCGGGCGCGTGTGGCCCGGGCCATGGAGGGCGTCGATTATGTCTTTCACGCGGCTGCACTTAAACATGTGCCGCTTTGTGAATACAATCCCTATGAGGCAGTCCATACCAATGTCATCGGCACCCAAAATGTGGTCGATGCCGCCATCACCAAAGGCGTGAAAAAATTTATCGGGATCAGCACCGACAAGGCTGTGAACCCCATCAATACCATGGGGGCCACCAAACTGCTGAGCGAGCGCTTGATCGTGAATGCCCCTGTCGGCTTCAGCGACATTCAAGTCTCGTGCGTGCGGTTTGGAAACGTCCTAGGTTCGGTCGGATCGGTGATTCCCATGTTTCGGCAGCAGATCGCCAAGGGTGGACCGCTCACGCTCACTACCCCCGACATGACGCGTTTCTTCATGACGATACCACAAGCAGTGCGGCTGGTCCTCAGCGCGGCCGAACGTATGACGGGTCATGAGGTCTTTGTCTTGAAAATGGACGTCGCGCGCATCATGGATATCGCAGAGGTGATGATCGACAAGCTCGCACCCCAATATGGCTTCCGCAAGGAAGATATCGCCATCGAATACATAGGGAAACGCGCTGGTGAGAAAACCCACGAATATCTCTTTACAGAAGATGAAGCCCCACACATCGTCGCAACCGACGACATGTTCGTGATCCGCAACTCTCCTTTTGATCCGCTCAAGGTCGAGAATGAGAATGCAGCGGAAATCATTCAAATGGGCTTGGGCCGCACCATCGACAAAAACGAAATCATGACTATTCTCACCGATTGTGGCCTACTTTGAAATACTTCAGTAACCTCAAAAACAATCTCATATTACTGACGCTCAGGCGCATTGGGAGGCTCCTCACGCCCATGGAGCGCAATCGGTCCATTACCATTGCCGCCTATTCCTTAATCGGGGCCATCATCGATGTCGCTGGCCTCTCGCTGATCATTCCTGTGATGATGGCCGCCAATGACCCCGGCCTGGTGATGCGCCCAGGTCCCCTCCACGAGTTCATGTTGTTTTCGGGCTTCCAGACCTATGAGTCCTACATGGTCTTTTTGGCGATCCTGTTGTTGCTCACTTTTATCGGCAAAAACGCCATCGTCTTGCTCACCAATGCCTTGCAGTCGCGGTTCATCTACGATATCGCGACCAGCCTTGCCCAGCGGCAATTCATGAAATACTACAACAGGGGATACAGCTATTTCAAAGACACAAATTCCGCCGACATCGCCAACAATGTCCTGAATATCCCCGTGTTTTTTGCTGGCGGGGTCTTGGCTTCGATCATCAATTTCCTGTCTGAGTTCACGGTCTTGATCTTGATCATTGTGAGTGTGGCCATCGCCAATATCCAATTGTTTGGTGCACTGTTGCTGGTCTTGATACCTTGCGGTTTCATGATCTACGGCGCCACCAAAAATCGCCTGTATGCGATCGGCCAGAAACAATTGCAACTCGGCTACATCACCTTGCAGCGCATCAACCAAGCCGTCTTTGGCTATGTGGATGTGCGCCTGACCAACAAGGAATCCTTTTTTATGAATGCCTACGTGAAGGAGCAGATTCTCATGAACGAAACGCACAAGACCAAGCATGTGATCAACATGATCCCGACTAGAGCCTTGGAAGTGATCGGTGTCTTGGGCATTGTGGTGATCTTCATTCATGCATTTTTCACATCTGAAGGTAGCACGACCGTCTTTGAATTCGTGACCATCTTTGCGGCCGCAGCGACACGCGTGTTGCCCTCTTTGAACCGCTGCCTCACAGCTGTAATGGGAATGAAGAGCCAAATGTTTGCCTTGGAAGTGCTCGAGGAAGGTCAGTTGCCAACCGAAATGACCAAGATGACGACCCACCCTATGGATTTTGAGCAGTCCATCGAATTCAAAAACATGAGCTTCAGCTTTCATGGCGGCAATCGTAAAGCCCTGGCAGCGCTGAACCTCGTGGTGAAGAAAGGGGAAAGGATAGGTGTGATTGGTGAGTCGGGATCTGGTAAGACCACGATGATGAATTTACTCCTGCGTTTCTTGACTGAAAATGAAGGGGGCATCTATGTCGATGGCGTCAAGCTCGAAGCCGAGGACACGGCGAGTTGGCGTGCCAAAATCGGGTATGTGCAACAACACGTTTTCCTGATCGATGAATCCTTGCGCCAAAACATCGCCTTTGGGGAGAGTCTTGAAGAAATTGATGAAGAACGCCTCATCAACGCCATCGAGCAGGCTAGCCTCAGAGAATTTGTCCAGTCGCTCCCACATGGACTCGACACGCAAGTGGGTGAGATGGGTGCTCGCCTGAGTGGCGGGCAGCGACAGCGCATTGGGATCGCAAGAGCCTTGTATTACCGCTCCAGTGTCTTGGTATTTGACGAGGCCACGAGTGCCCTCGACTCCGAAACCGAAAACGCCATCACCGAATCTATCCAGCATTTGCAAGACGACATGACCATCTTTGTCGTGGCGCACCGCATCACCACCCTGCGCAACTGTAACCGTATCTTGGAACTCAAGGATGGTAAGCTTGTGCACGAGTGGACCTACTCGGATCTTGTGCATGAAAAAATGCTCAAATAGCCTCCCGATGGGCCTTTTTTAGGTCTAGATGGTGTCCTCGCAACAGGAAGGGCAGCTGCCTTCCTACCCAGATTCAAACGGCCAATGCACGCATCACCCATTCAAAATGCCTGAGGAATGAATCTTCCTCACCTCTCCTACCGATAAGCCTCGGCAGGCGCCGCCTTGAAAAAATAGACCTCGGTGCGACGGTTCACAGCATGTTTTTCCTCAGGGCAATCCACGCCATCGACGCATTCGTTCTTGGGCCGCATTTCCCCAAAAAAGGCATGCCGCAGACGGTCGGGTGTGATGCCGCCGCGCAACAAAAGATCGTTGATGATCGCCAAGGCACGCTGCTCAGACAGTTGCTCGTTGGCACGCTCGGCCCCACGGGCATCGGTATAGGTGCGCAGCTCCAAGCTCACAAGAGGATTGTGCAACAAGAAAAAATAGATATCATCGAGGGTCTCTTGTGAACTCGCCGTAATTCCTTTTTGGCCAAAGTCGTGCAAGAGTTCGTTGGAGGCAAAGCTCAGGCTCAGCGCGACCTCATCGAGGTGAAATGGCACATACTGATCATCATCGGCCAGGATGTGGATGTGTGAGGTAGCCACTCCGGGATGAGAGGCAAATAGCGCATACCTGCCGACCACGTCGCGGGGGATCCAAAGGCTGAAATTACCCTGCTGATCGGTCTCGCCTTGCTGGAGCACCGCCTTGCTTTTCATATTGACCACGTCAATGCGCGACACGCCCTGCAAGCGATGACCCGCCGCGTCGGTGACGATCCCCACCAATAAAATCATTTTTCCGGGGCTCATTTGCACCATGCGCTCCTCGACCTTGCGGCCTTTGAAATCGCTCAGGGGCAACTGCAGTGCGGCTGAATTGAAGCCTGGCTTTTGAAAAAGCAAGGCATAATCGGCGCCAGGTGCGAGTGTGATCTCAAAATCGGATTCCAAGGAGCCGTCATAACGTATCACCTCCCCGGTCTGCGCGTTGATGATGCGCAGGGAGACATGGTCCATGCCCTCGCCCGTGAGCAGATTGCGACAACTGCCTTGCAAGGTGTAGGAGCGCAACGGATCCAATTTCAAATCAAAATGTAGGTCATTGCCTTGGCCAATCGCGGCTGCATCCACCTCCCAAGTATTGCCTTCATAGCCATCGGCATGCGCTTCCAGATAATATTTGCGGCCATCATCGATGAAAGCCGAATAATGACCCTTGGGATCGACCGCGACAGGAAAACTCGCGGCATCCGGCGCCGTCAAGCTCACTTGTACTGCTGGCAACGGTGCTCCTGTAGCGGCATCAAGGACGCTCCCCACGATCTCGGGGTGGCGTATAAATGTATAGATGTTGCAGCCGTAGCCGCTGTCTCGGTCACTGGTGAAATACCCTGTATTGCCATCGGCGGCAGGGTTCCAGACCATTGCAAAATCATCTGCCCCTGAATTCACAGCCGCACCGACATTGACTGCGGCCGACCATGCCCCTGCCCTGTATTCGGAGTAATAGATGTCCCGCTTTCCAAACCCATCCAAGCCGTTGGAGGAGAAATACAAGCGACCATCGGCGCTGAAGGAGGGATAACATTCTTCTTGGACAGTGTTGATGAGTTCGCCGAGGTTGGTCGGCTCAGACCACTGATCCTTTTGGCGGTAGCAAGCATAGAGGTCAGCACCTCCAAAGCCGCCCTCACGATCTGAGGCAAAGACCATCATGCGCCCATTGGGCGATATGGCAGGATGAAAATTGCTATTGCTCACAGGGCCATTGAGGAGCAGCTTCTCCTCATGGACCAGCCCATTGAAATCGAGCCAAGACCTGAAAATCGCAGGCGGATTCTCACCCACAGCTGTGCGCTCTGACTTTACGACGTAATAATCTTTGCAAGATTGGTCCCAGACCATACCCAAAGACTTCTCCATCGGATTGCTGTTGCGCGAGACCACGCGCACGTGGCGCCTGCTTGCAAACGCGCTTGCGGGCACTGCATACAGGCTATAAGCGCGATGGCTTGCGCCACGCAGGCGAGACTTCCCAAGATGTCTTCTTGGCGAGCGGCTGTAAAAATAGATCTCATCTTCATGCCGACACGCCATGACTTCTGCTTGGCGTGAGCAAAGTTGCGGGAGGCGCTCGACTTCAAATCGGCCTTCGCTGAATCGGTCGGTCTGTAGGCTAGTGCAATTTGCGATGAAGGCCACGGTCGCCGGCGTGATCCCCGTCTGCGCCGCATAATGCTCCATTTGTGCAATGGCTTCGTCATAGCGACCGATCGATTTGAGTGCAATGGCATGCTTGCGGCGGCAATCGGCATCGTCGTTGCCCTTTTCAAGAGATTCGCCATACCATTTTGCCGCTGAAGCATCGTCCTCGATGCGCACGTAACAATCAGCCAAATCCTCCATGAGGCCTGGGGATTCCCTGATTTCCAGCATTCTGAGCCACTCGGCAATGTTTTGGACGCAAATGCGTGATTCCTTTTGCGCATGGCTCACTTCGCCTCCCCCCTGAGCCAGCACGACCCCATAATAGGCGATGAAAATCACCATCGCAGCACTATACTTTCGCATTGTATGAACGTAGTATTTTTGAGTCAAGTTCACCCATCTAGCTTTCGGACGGCAAGCCATCAGCACACAAACTCGCCAAAAGACGATGCTTCCTAGCAATAATACACAAAATTCAAATACACAAACATACAATCAATGAATTAAGTGCCACAAAACAAATACAAAGACGCCCACAGAGTCTATCGATGCTCACCTTGCCTATGCAGATGTGGCAAAATAGCTTGCCCCTAGGCCATTGACCAAATGGCAGGCAGCGTCCAAATCGCAAGGTGGGATTGGCGAAAAAATTCGCGCGAAAGTTGCCTCTGATCGCATGCCCGACCACGATCTTGCGGCCAACAATTGTAGAATCGTTGCACCCCTTACACGCAGCATTTCCACCGAGATCGATGGAAATGCTGTGTGTAAGACCCATGGCATCTTGCAAAGCCTAGCCTAGTGGGCAACGGAGTCAGTTGCCACCACCATCCATGCCGTCATCTAGGGTGCCGCCTTCTTTTTTGGGATCGCCTGGCGCACCATTGTTGCCGCCATTGTTGCCTGGGGCACCGTTGCCGCCATTGTTGCCCGGGGCACCGCTGCCGCCGGGATCGTTGCCGCCACCGTTGGGGACATTGCCGCCGCCAGGCGGGATCGTATCATTGCCTCCACCCTCTTCCAGCTCATCCAAGTTGAGGCGGCCTGTGCGCCAGATATAGGTATTGACAAACTTGCTCAGGTACTCATCCTTAGCTGCCTCGTCGGTGAGTTCAAAACGATAGCCATCGTTTTTCTTGCGCTTGAGCTTCTCAGCATTCAAGACTGCATTGTAGCCATCGATGTCGCTGGAGATCGTGTACAAGGCATCCCCGCTCAACTCAAAATAGACCCAGTTCAGATCGTCAAACTCGAGGTACATGCGCAAGGTATCTGGGTTGATGGCGCCCGATGGAGAAGACCTGCCCCTCGCATACTCGATCTTGCTATTGGAGGTCGTGAGTTTATTGATCGGCTCTTGGTTGATCCCCAAGATGCCCACCTCGCCAGAATACCAGAGCGACTTGAGTTCGCGGTCAAATTGGAACCGTATGCCAGATAGCAACAATGAGCCAGGGACCACCCTGGAGGGTTTGATGTCATTGTAGGTCAACGACTTCTCGACCTGTGCCACAAACTCCTGCATATTCTTGTCGGTCGGCGTCTCCTTGGGATCCAAGAATTCTGCAAGCCCCTCCCTAAACGTTTGATTGCTCCAATCTACCGTCTGATTGATCGCTGTCACCACGCGCGCCTTGTCGGCAAGCTTTGCCCAGGCATCTTTGGAAATACAATTGAAGTTAAAACTACCCACCAAGTCGCTCATGACCTCTTTTTTGTCCACATCGTCGCGCCACTTACCCGCCAACTCCATCTCGATCGTGCTTTTGGTGAAATTGTAAGGCAATTTGAGACGGCCCACCGTGGTGATGATGTTGTTTTTGTCATCCAAGCTGCTCGTCGTGCCACGGTATTCCTGACCCGTGAGTTTCTTTTTGGGGCCAATCCGAAACTCGCCCGTCGTGCGGTCAAAGGTCAACCCACCCTCGGCCAGCGTCACATCCACGTCGTCCACATTTTTCTTGAGACCCAAGAATGTGGAGTAATAGACGCGGTTGCGCTTGAGGAAGTGCAAACCGACCACGAGCTTGCCCAATTGTGCCTTGTCGATCGCAACAAACACGGAGTCAGGATTCACAACATCGTCAAATTTGAACCACTTGTCGGCGAAAAATGGATTTTCGGAATCGATCTTCACCTCGCCGGTAAACTTCATGTATTTGTCTTCGGCTTCCAATCGCGTGGTGCCTTTGAAGAAGATGCGGTCGGTGATGTAAAACTTTTGCTCCTCGGGGATCTCACCTTTGGCGACTGTCATCGAGTCGCCTTGCACCAGCACCTGCGCCATGTTGATGTATTGCTTTTTGTCCATCACTGGCGGGTAGTCATACTTGCTCTTGCCCGTGTAGCGCTTGGAGTGCGTGATCTCGACCGTCGCCTCATACATGCGGTGATAGTTGGTCTTTTGGTTGGCCTCTACGACGGCATTCTCCAACTTTTGCATCAAGCCATTTTTCTTGACCTCTACACTGCCGCTGTCGGGCAGGATCTTGGCGTCGGCCACATAAATGTACTTTACCCCTTCGATCTCGATGCGTTGCTGGTCAAAGTTGTAGTGCGCATCTGTCGCTTGGTAGGCGAGGCTATCCTGCAAGGGATCGTAGCTGTAGAAATAGTTTTGCGTCGGATTGACCGAAAGGCTCTGAAGCTTCACGTCGTTCGTTGCGCGGTCATACTCACCTTTGCCGAGGGAGCTACGGTATTTCTGCTCGGGAAATGCCAAATTGGCCTTGCCCACATCGCTTACAAAGGAGCTGTGATGCTTGCTCACATCATAAGAGATTTTGCTGTCTTTGGCGATAAAGAGCCGCTTGTCGGGTTTGTTGGGGTCCGTGACCGTAAACACGCCCTTGTTGGCCATGAAATCCTTTTCGCCAAAGACGATGTCGTCGCTCTCGACAGTGACATTGCCGAGTGTGACCTTGCCCGAGCCACGCAGGCCCTCCTTGGTGATGCGCAACTTGCCTTGAAAGGTACCTTCACCGCCAAACATCACGATGGGTTCGCCTTTGTCGAGCGTCTCCAATTCGATTTCGTCTTTTTTGGTGAGCCACTTGTACTTCACAGCATTCGCTTGTAGCTCGGGGTAGTAGGCCCCATCGTGGATGCCCCCAGGCATTTGAAACTGATTGGTCACTGCCTTGACCGAGTCAAAAAACATTTGAAAGCTATCTGACTTAGCTACCGTATGCAAGAAATCCATTTCGCCCTTGCTACTGAGACCACCGCCATCGAGCTTGATCTCACCGATGAAGCGCCCTTTGTTGTCGTAGGCCGCA
The DNA here is from genome assembly GCA_031415375.1 of Bacteroidota bacterium. Lineage (GTDB taxonomy): Bacteria > Bacteroidota > Bacteroidia > J057 > JADKCL01 > JADKCL01. Next base: position 32,990 of record JANORP010000064.1, read on the forward strand.
TACCCTGTATCGGGCGGTGTGATGTCTTTCATCCCCAAGGTATAGTCTTCCATCACAGCCAACCTTTGGCGGATCTTGGGGAAGATTTCAGAGGAATAAAATTCGCCTTCAAAGCTCAGTGCCGACTCCTTGAAGTCCTCGAGCGAGTCGAGCACAAATGGATCGATCGAGAAATAGAGCTTGTCTTTGCTATAGACGCCGTCGCGCACGCCCGACTTGGCCCAATAAATAAAGGATTTTGTATAGCTGTCGAAGACAGGATACTCAGGATAGGGCTCCAAGCCGTTTTTGTTGGTCGGCTTGTTGATGTAGATCGCACCTGTCACACCCTCGATCGTCGTGGCACGTAAGGCCCGCTGCAAGGGGGAATATACATAGCCGAGTTCTGGATTGCGCACGAGGATAAACCGCAGAGAATCGAGCGAATCGACCAGCACCTTGTAGTTTTCATACTGAAAGGTAAACTTGCCCGGCAGCCCCGACATATCGACACTGTCGGGCGTGATGCGGCCATAAAAATTGAGCTTGCCAGCAGCGACGGTACCGTCAAACTGCAGGTCGCGGTTCTTCTTGACCGTTACTTCCTTGTGGTTGGGCTGCACCCGCACCAACTGACTATCGCTCAAGGGGAAAAATGAAACGCCTTTCATGGCGATCTCCATCTTGTTGAGGTCCAACTCGGCATTGTTCCCGCTTTTCACAGCAGAGATCACTTGGATGGCGTCGTAATCTTTGCGACCACGGGCTGCCTTGGCCCAGTCAAAGAGCTTGGGCAAGGGCGTGATTTCCCCTGTTTGCCGATTGTATTGTATGAACCCAGAACCCTCCACGTCGATCAAAGCAAACTTCAATGCGTCGATGACATCTTTGAGCTTGTATTCTTCCGTGATTGATTCGGGAAAAATGGGCTGCCCCTCATGGAGCTGTGAATAGCGATAAATGGCTCCAATCGGATTGAAGGGCAGCACGCCCTTGAACTGATTCCAACGCTGCATCTTGAAAAAGTCCTTGGATTCGATGGCCGAGGATTGATTTTCCTTGTCAATGATGGACGTAAATTCGATGATGTCTGTGCTCTGCTTCCACTTGATCGCATCAAAATAGAGGAAGAAATTGTGGTAGGGACTCAGGAATGCTTGGTGGGAAAGCTTGTCTTTCACGTCCTTGACCAGTGTGACCTCTGCCGAATCCACATTGTAGATCACATCGACACTGGGATGTGTGATGCTGTCTGTCTTGCTCAGGTACAGCGCGACCTCGGTGCGCCGAGACACAAGACGCTTCATATCTAGCACAAACTCATTGGCGCGCAGGTTCATCGCAGGTTGCCCATTGCGAAAGATGGTGATCTGCGCCTTGAAGAGCTTCAGCTCCTTGTTCAAAAAATCGGGATCGAAATTATCAAAGACGCCACCCTCTGTTGGATCATCAGACTCCAGCGGGTCTTCCATGTCTTCGGGATTGTCTTCCCCGTTTTCTTCGATGATCTCAGAATCCTCAAAGAAAAAGGCGCTTTCATCATATTTATATCCAAAGTCCTCTTCATAGGTGTCTGGGGCCTCTTCACTGCCCAGACTCTTGGGTTCCTCTTTTTTGACGACCTTGGGGATGTCCACATATTTGAAGTAGGCAGAGCCGATTTTTTTGATGCCACGCAAGGAGAAACCACCCTCATAGCGCACATTTTTGATGAAGTTTTCAATCACCACACCTCCATCATAGCTCCTGAAATAAGGATAATTGGCCTTGTTGATGTCGGTATAGCCCTTGTTCATGTCCTCAAAACGCCCCTTGAGGGACTTGCCAATAAGGCTATTGTAGTGAAACACGACCGTGTCGATGTTCACAAAGCTATAGTTGAGATTCAAGCCATAATCGAGCAACTCTGCATAGACATCGTTGGGATCAAGCTTCACTTTGCGCCAGTCGATCTTGCCACCCTTGGCGTTGAACATTTTATTCATCACATTGAGCTCGCCCTGGGTGCCGTAGATGCGGGTGCTGTCTTTGGGGTTGCGATAGATCAGGTCGGTCGCGTCAAATATCAGGTTGGGAAAATGGGCTGCTTTGCCGGTCTCAGGGTTCACTTTGGTGATGAATTCCAGCTTGGGATTCGCCTGCGAAAATGACCAAGTGGAGCCTGAAGTCTTTACAACACTGCCCGTGCCAGCATATTGATGAATGAAAGTGTAGAAGCGACCACTCTGGATGCGGTCCATCGTGAGAATACAGGAATCGGCCACGTCAAAAAACTGATCGATATTGAGCTTGGCACGCGCTGTATCGCTTTTCAAGACCTCAAACGCCTTCATATAACTCAGCACCTCACCATTGATGATGTAGTTCTTGAGCAACATGATATTGGTCTGGGCCACCACACGCTCCTGTTCGCTGCGGGTGTATTTGCCCACCGTCCAGTTTTGGCGCAGGGCCTTGAGGTAGTTTTGCGTGTTTTTGTCACCAAACTTGGAGACGCGCTCTTCAAACTCTGCGATGAATTTGGCTGGGTCGTCGCTCAGGGTCTTGGAGTTTTGGGCTTGCAGGCCGCGTGCACCCACCACGAGCAACACGAGTGTGAGTGCAGTAGTGAGCAGGCTTTGGAAGCGGCTGCCGAAATGTAGGGAGGACCGAGATGTCATTGGGGATGAAATTCCTTGCATATTCATGAATCCAGACCAGGGGAGATAGGTTTCTCAAATGCCAGCATCACCCAGTTGTCCTTGTCGCGGCGCTCCACAGGAATGAGGCCAGCGGCAGTAAAATGGGCTGCCAATTTCGCTTCGTCAAAATCATAGAAACCGCTGATGGCGATCGTGCCACCAGCCTTGAGGGATGTGATATAGCTGTCGCGGTCGGCCATCAATACATTCCTATTGATGTTGGCTAAGACAATATCGTAACATACAGCTGGGATCGCCGTGGCATCTCCCAAGATGATTTCCAAGCCCTCTATGCCATTGAGACCTGCATTTTCACGGCAGTTTTCTTCGCTCCAGGGATCCACGTCGATGAGCGTCACCGCCGCAGCCCCTAGCTGCCGGGTCAGGATGCCCAGCACCCCCGTGCCACTGCCCATGTCCAGGACAGTCTTGCCTTGAAAATCGAGGCGGCTGCAAGCGTCGAGCATGAGCCACGTCGTCGCGTGATGACCCGTACCAAACGCCATCTTGGGCGCCACCATCACGTGGTACGAAACCCCAGGGTCGGCAGCACGGTGCGGCGGATGCACCTCACAGAAATCGCCGACACGCACACTGTGAAAATTAGCTTCCCACTCCGCATTCCAATCTTTGGCGGGGATGAGTTGCATATTCGTCGCAACTATCTGATCTGGAAAATAGGTCGCGATCGTCTCTTGCAGGGCAACCGCATCATAGTCACGCTCCATCACGTAGGCCTTGAGCGACGCAGGCGTCTCCTCAAACGCATAAAACTCAATCTCGGATAGCACAGCGACCATGAGGTCATACTGATCGCGCGCGATGTCGAGGTCGATCTCGATATAAGCTTCTTTTACCATGGTCAGCGGCAACCCGCCAAGCTTTGAAATTCAGTGTAATAAATGGAAAACTGGGCAAACGATTTGATGGGCACAAAGGCCACGGTGAAGTCGGCGATGGCGCGGTTGTCGGTGAAGTACCATCGGCCAGGCTTGTCGGCAAAGGAACGCATCGTTTCCTTGTACACACGCAGCTCGGCAAAGGTCTCCACGTCTTCCACAAAAACCTTGTACGTCGCGAAACTCTCCACCTCCTCTACAAATACGATCCCCTGCAGATGACAAGGATCGATGCCGACCGCAGCCGTGCGACTATCCACAGTCTGGGTGAGGCCCAACAGTGCATGCAACAAGATGGAAATAAAATTCATTTTGCCTCTATCAGATGCAAATATAAGGCATGACACCCGTAAGGAGAGGGCAATTAACCCACAGCCGCGACATGGGGAAATGTGGATAAACTTCTAAGAGACCGCCCGCATCCAAAATCAGGGAATTGCGTGTCTTTTCGACCGAAGTGGTCGAGGGAGCGAAGCGAGCCGACCACGTAGCGGAGAAACCTAGCGCGCATGGTAGCACCTCCAATAGCACTTCCTGCCTCACAACAATGCGGACAACCAGCATTTTCAGTGATACCTCATCTGCAAAACGGTCAAGCATCAGGTGTATCGTAGCGAGCTAGGTTTCTCCGCTACGTCTTGGTGAATTTGCTGCGGCTCCTTCGGAGCCTTGCAAATGCACCAAGGCTCCGGTCGAAAAGACACGCAATTTGAAAGGAAAATGGGAGGCGTGCCCCCTATGGCACGCCTCCCGACCAACAAAACAGAGAAAACTAAAGGACTAACTAGAAAAAGGTTATCAGACAGTATGAATTCAGTTCAGAAACGGCCCCCAAGGGTGCTCGGGAACCTCAGGCAGCGCATTTTTGCGTACGATGCGGCGCAGCATCGCGAGGCATTTGCGGGTGTCGATCATTTCGACATCGCCCAAAGTCGGCTTGTACAGCTTGCCTGGCGAAGCATGGGCCCTGCCTTTGCGGGGGCCTGATGGGTGATCTTCTATTTTCATTGTGATAAACCATAGCGCGTTTCCATTGTGCCAGACACTCAATCGCCTGACCCTACAAACATCGAACCTTGGCGGGCGATTTTTCTGAACATTTTCAGGGAGAAATTCCAATTTGGTCTCGCGATTTTGGGGGAAGCCTTTCCGTCGGTTTTGGGGGATGGCTAGGTCTTGGCCAGCACCCAGGCCGATAGCTGGACAAACGCTCAGCATCAACTGGTCATCTCAGTTGAAGCACGCGATTATCAAATCACCTTCGCTATCCATATAGGCATGATCTATATCACTATAAACACAATCAATATCACAGTTTCGATCCATCAAGTAAATTTGGCTTGTGGTAAATTTGTTGGTGGAAGTAATCTCAATCGGTCGATGAAAATGAAAAATACAATCTTAGCTGCCCTCATGATCGTGGCTTACACGGTGAGCGGGCAAAATGGCGTAACGAGTATGGAAAAATGCCCCTATATCAATCCCAACGCCGATCAAACGGCGAATACTGCTGTCGATGCAAATCCAGCAAATGTGCAAATGGCGGGCGAGCCCAATGCACATGAATGGTGGCCCAACCAGCTTGATCTGAGCGTGTTGCGACAACACTCAGCGATGTCCAACCCTATGGGTGCAGGTTTTGAATATGCCAAGGCCTTTGCTAGCCTGGACTACGAGGCCCTCAAAAAAGACCTGCGTGCGCTCATGACCACTTCGCAAGACTGGTGGCCAGCCGATTTTGGAAACTATGGGCCGCTCTTCATTCGCATGGCCTGGCACAGCGCGGGCACCTACCGCACCGGCGATGGCCGCGGCGGTGCAGGGGAGGGACAGCAGCGTTTTGCGCCGCTCAACAGTTGGCCCGACAATGGCAACTTGGACAAGGCACGTAGGCTACTCTGGCCGATCAAGCAAAAATATGGAAGCAAAATCTCCTGGGCCGACCTCATGATTCTCACGGGCAATGTGGCCCTTGAATCTATGGGATTTCCCACGATCGGCTTCGGCGGCGGCAGGGCCGACACTTGGGAGCCGCAAAGCAATGTCTATTGGGGTTCGGAAACCAAGTGGTTGGATGACAAGCGCTATGCCGAGGGCCGCAAATTGGAAAACCCATTGGCAGCCGTGCAAATGGGCCTGATCTACGTGAATCCCGAGGGTCCCAATGGCAATCCCGATCCCCTTGCTTCTGCGATAGACATCCGCGAGACTTTTGGGCGAATGGGCATGAACGATGAGGAAACCGTCGCGCTGATCGCTGGCGGGCATACGTTTGGCAAGGCGCACGGCGCTGGCCCGGCATCCAACGTGGGCCCCGAACCCGAGGCAGCTCCGATCGAGGCGCAAGGCTTGGGCTGGAAAAGCAGCTACGGCTCGGGCAAGGGCCAAGATGCCATCACATCTGGCTTGGAAGTGACCTGGACCAATACACCCACGCAATGGGGCCACGCCTTCTTCAACATTCTCTTTGCCAATGAGTGGGAACTCACCAAAAGCCCAGCAGGAGCGCATCAATGGGTCGCCAAAAATGCCGTGGCCAGCATTCCAAATGCATTTGACCCCGCAAAAAAACAATTGCCGACGATGCTCACCACCGACCTTGCGCTGCGCTATGACCCCGTGTATGAGCAAATCTCCCGCAAGTTTTTGGCGCAGCCCGAGGAATTTACCAAAGCATTTGGGCGTGCATGGTTCAAGCTCACCCACCGCGACATGGGGCCACGCCCCTTGTACCTGGGCCCCGAAGTCCCCAAAGAGGACTTCATCTGGCAAGACCCGATCCCTGCTGCCACGCAGCCTGCGATCGACGCCAAGGAGATTGCAGAATTGAAGGCCGCCATCCTCAAGACCGATTTGACCGTCGGTGAATTGGTCGCCACCGCTTGGGCCTCGGCATCGACCTTCCGTGGTTCAGACAAAAGGGGCGGTGCCAATGGCGCCCGCATCCAATTGGCTCCCCAAAAAGATTGGGCCGCCAACAATCCTGCGCAGCTCGCCAAAGTGCTGCAAGCACTGGGCAAAGTCCAAAAGGACTTCAACACCAAATCCAAAACCAAAAAGGTGTCCATGGCCGACCTGATCGTGCTAGGCGGCACAGCAACCGTCGAACGCGCCGTGAAAGATGCCGGCTTCACAGTTGCCGTGCCCTTTGCGGCAGGGCGCACCGACGCGACCCAGGCACAAACGGATGTGGAGTCCATGGCCGTGCTGGAGCCGATGGCCGATGGCTTCCGCAACTACAGCAAGACACAGTACACGCTCCCGACCGAAGCCCTCCTCGTGGACAAAGCCCAGCTGCTCAACCTGACCGCACCAGAAATGACCGCGCTTGTAGGTGGCATGCGGGCTTTGGACGGCAATTACGACCATTCTCAGCATGGCATCCTCACCGCCAAACCGGGCACCCTGTCCAATGATTTCTTTGTGAACCTCCTGGACATGAGCACCGCTTGGACCGCGACAGCAGGCAGCACAGAAGTCTTTGAAGGCAAAGACCGT
>JANORP010000065.1:0-1612 GCA_031415375.1 Bacteroidota bacterium
GCCTCGCGGTCAAGCTGCGCTACCTCACCGGGCTGGCGCGGCGGGTCTGCGAGACCATCGGCACAATCGACTTTCCGCAGGTGCGCGAACAGCTCGGCCTGCTCGCCGCGCAGGCCGGCATGATCGACGGCCTGGTGCATGCGATGGAAGCCAAGGGGCGCATGGAAGGCGGCAGCGGCCCGCTCGACCAGGGTGAGTTCTTCATCCCCGACCGCGCCATGCTCTACAGCGCCAACGTGCTGGCGCAGCGCCTGTACCCGCAGGTGATCGAGATGATCCGTGACTTGGCCGGCGGCGGCATGATCATGCTGCCTTCCTCGGCCCAGGACTTCAACAATCCGGAAATCGCCGCGCTGATCGGCAAGACCCAGCATTCGCCGGTGACCGATGCCCATGGCCGGGTCAAGATGTTCAAGCTGGCCTGGGACAGCGTGGGCTCCGAGTTCGCCTCGCGCCACACGCAATACGAAATGTTCTACAGCGGCCCGAAAATGTTCACCGCCGGGCACCAGTACCGCACCTACGACTGGAATGACGCCACCCGACTGGTCGACAGCCTGCTCGATACCTACGACCTGCCGGCCGACACCGCCGTGCGCCAGGCCGCCTGAACCCGGAGCCATTCACCGATGCAAGCCATCAAGACCTTTCCCGTCGGAACCTTGACCGCCGGCCCCTTGAGCGCCGCCCCAGGGCGCGTGGTGCGCGGCCAGATGGACCTGGTCGAATTGGCCGACGGCACACCGGTGCGTTTTCCGGTCGTGCTGGTCAACGGCGCCAAACCGGGCCCGCGCCTCTATCTGGGCGCCGCAATCCATGGTGACGAAGTCAACGGTATCGCCATCCTGGCCAAGGTAATCGCCGCCATCGACCCGGCGCAACTGGCCGGCAGCATCGTCTGCGTGCCGGTGCAGCACCCGCTGGCCTTCTACGCCGACCACCGATTCCCGGTTTCGCAGTTCATGAAGTCACCGCTCGACCAGGCGCCGATCGACGCCTGGACCGTGTTCCCCGGCGACGTCAAGGGCAACCTGGCGCAAATCGTCGCCGGCAAACTGTTTGCCCTGATCCGCGAATGCTCCTGCGCGATCGACATCCACACGCCTACGCGCGGCGGGCGCTATGTGCCGATCGCCATCCTGCCCTCGATGAGCCTGGGCCCGTCGGCCGAACGCGCGCTGTGGCTGGCCGAGCAGTGCGCCACCGGCTTCATCGTGCGCGGCGAGCGCGGCATGTATGTCAGCCGCGGCATCGCCTGCGTCGAAGCCACCGCCGCCGGCGTGCCGGCCTTCACGTTCGAGATCGGCGAAGGCGGGCGGCTGGAGCAAAGCGTGACCGACGAAGGCGCGCGCTGCATCACCAATGCGCTGATCGGGCTTGGCATGATCGAAGGCGAACGCAAGCTGCCGCCGGTCGAACACATGATGAGCGACTTTCTGGGCCTGCGCGCCAGCAAGGGTGGCTTGTTGCGCACCGAGGTTGAACTTGGTGCGGTGGTGGAGCGCAACCAGTTGCTGGCGACGATTGTCGATATCTGGGGCGATACGGTGGAGACCATTCGTGCGCCGGTGGCGGGAGTGTTTGTGCGATCGACTACGTTGTCGAATGTGGC
>JANORP010000066.1:0-2011 GCA_031415375.1 Bacteroidota bacterium
TCTGCATCCAGCCGGCGTCGAAGGCGTGCGCGTGTGCTGCGACGAGCAGGGTGGCCAACGAGGCCAGGGTGCGGCGAAAAAGGCGGGTCATGGGGTGCTCCAAATTGTTAGGTCGTGTCCGAGTGTCGAGCCGGACTGCGAGAGAACAACCCGACTTGCGACCAAGCGAAGACGGGAAGTGCGAACCGACCGCCAGTTGTCGCCAGCGGCGTGTCTATCTGGGGTGATTGCAGAAGTGGGGAGCCGCACATTTGGTCAAGAGCGTGAAGGCGCCCGGCGTGTGCATCCAGAAGTTGAATCCAGTTCCGGTCGAACGAGACCCCTTCAAGCGCATGAGCAGAAGATAGTCATTCGCCCGCGATGGCGGAAGGCGCATGATCTGCATTGAGTATGTGCGTCCGACGCCATGTCACGACCAGCACGCTTGGAGCGACGGCTTGGCCAGACCCGATCTCAATTTGCTTTTTACCCTTGACGTGTTGCTCGCAGAAGGCAGCGTTGCGCGCGCCGCTCGGCGACTGCAGCTGAGCCCGTCGGCGATGAGCCGCGCGCTGGCGCGACTGCGCGAAGCGACTGGCGATCCGCTGCTCGTGCGCGCGGGTCGCGGCCTGGTTGCATCGCCTCGAGCGCTCGAGCTTCGCGACAGCGTCAGTCAACTCGTCCATGACGCGCAAGCTGCACTGCGACCGGCCGGCAAGCTCGATCTCGGGCAACTCGAAAGAACCTTCACGGTGCGGGCCAGCGAGGGCTTCGTGGAGAACTTCGGGGCCAGACTCCTGTCGTGTGTCTCCCAGGAGGCTCAGGGCGTTCGCCTGCACTTCCTGCACAAGCTTGAAAAGAACAGCGGGCCGCTGCGCGATGGATCTGTCGATCTGGAAACCGGCGTGGTGGACCAAGCCGTCGGACCGGAAGTGCGCACGCAGGCCTTGTTCCGAGACCGCTATGTCGGCGTGGTGCGGGCGGGTCACCCGCTGAGCCAGGGAGAAATCACCCCGGCCCGCTTGGCAGCGGCAAGGCATGTCCACGTATCGCGACGGGACAGCGACAAAGGCCCCATCGACGACGCTTTGGCAGGCATGGGGCTGGGCCGACAAGTCGCCACGATCGTCGGCGGCTTTTCAGCCGCGCTGGCTTTGGCCCGTGCCTCGGATCTGGTGGCCTGCGTTTACGAACGCCACACTGGCGTTCTGTACGCAGGGATGCACAGCTTCACCCTGCCCCTTTCCATCGCGCCGTTCACGGTCTCGTTGCTCTGGCATCCTCGGCTGGATGGAGACCCAGCACATCGTTGGCTTCGGGGGTGCATTCGGCGCGCCTGTGCAGAGCTGCCTCCGGCTGAATAGCGCAGACCAGCCGACAAGCCGTCGCCCCGTCGTCGGGTTGAACCTGCGAGGGCCCCGCTGAGCGTGTGCGGCCGGGTTCATCCACCTTCGACGGCCACCATCGATCTCAGGAACCGCGTTCGAGCGAACCACCTTCACCGCGCACAACGCAGTCGCGATAAACCTACGGTGACAGCCTGAGGGCGCGCAGTGGCGAGCCCGTGTTTGGCGTGCAAGGGTTGCTCACCGAGCAGCGACTGCCAAACGTGGTGGATTTGCGTTAGTCTGGTTTTCCGATGGCACCTGCTGCATCGTCAACCCCAACCGGAGAGAACCCATGACGTGCAGTCGCACCTACCTTCTCGCATGGAGCATTGTCGCCGCCACGCTGCCCGGCTTGGCGACTGCGCAGGCCTACCCCAGCAAACCGGTCCGTCTGGTGGTGCCGTTCGCGCCCGGTGGCACGACCGACCTGCTGGCCCGGATCATTGCCGACAAGATGGGCACCGCGCTGGGTCAAACCGTGGTGGTGGAAAACAAGGCCGGTGCCGGCGGCGGGATTGGTGCGGCGGAAGTCGCCAAGGCGCCAGCGGACGGCTATGTGCTGCTCATGTCTTCGGTTTCCACGATGGCCACCAACCCGGCGATCAACCCTGCCACGCCTTACGACCCGATCAAAGACTTCGTCC
>JANORP010000067.1:0-6263 GCA_031415375.1 Bacteroidota bacterium
TATCGTGAGGCGCTAGATTTCTCCGCTACGTCTTGGTGCATTTGCTTCGGCTCCTTCAGAGCCTTGCAAATCCCCCAAGACTTCGGTCGAAATGACATGGCTTTTTTTGCTACTGTCAAAGTTCCGGATACTCATAAAAAATAAGCTGCTCAGCTCCCCATGACAAGCTTTGTGGGTGCGATCACCAGCGTTGCATACACGCCCGCGTAGGTCTGCCCGTTGCGATCGATGCGCTTGACCGCGAGACCCATGCCGCATTGGCGAACGCGTTTGTATTTGAGTGTGAAGGTCTTGAGCTCAGGGTTTTCAGCAAATTTGTCAGCGAACTCGGTGGCGATCTCGCCAAAGGTTTCTTGGCCATTGACAGGAATCATTTTTCGGATCTCCAATACCAAGAACTTGGGGGTCTGAGCTGCCTGCATTTCCGGCTCGTCGAGGCCGGATTGGCGAGCAAGATAGCCCTTGATTTTTGCAGCTGCCCATGCATTGAGTTGGGTAGGATCGGGGTTTTTGGCCTTGCGGAAATTGGAAACTTGCGTCGCAAACTTGCTGAATGCTGCATTGAACACGAGGTCTTTGACAGCATTGGCACGCAGCTGCTCGACGGTGATGGCAGGCAGTTCCGACGGTTCCACGAGTTCCCCAAGGGCCATCAGTTTGCGCTCGGCAAAGCGCACTTCGGCTACTTCAGTTTCATCGGCGACTTCGGTCTCGGTCGTGGCCGTGGTAGGGACATCGTCGCGGTCATTGTACACATACGGCGTGGATTCCACAGCATTGAAGGGCGCAACTTGATAGGCATAGGACCGCATTTCATCGCCGACCTTTACGTTTTTGATGCTCACATTCACTTTGTTGTCCACGATTTTTTGAGACCATGCAGCCCAATCCTCGAGTTCAAATGCGATGCCGCCATCGCCATAATCGGTGGGTTTGCAGTAAGCCAAGGGGATCGTCACCCCATCCAAGGTCAATTGCACCGTCGCCTTGGCAAAACTCGCAGATTCGCCAGGGACAGCAAAGGTCCAGCGGTAGGTGAGGATTTCAGTGGGAATGAATCCTGCTGGCGGCCAAGCGACATATTGTGGCAAGGAATCATAGGTGGTCGTCGGGCCAAAGACGTGTACAGCGCTTGTGCCATTGGTGGCACCATAGCCGAGCGTCTCTGTTTTGCTTTTGAGGATCCACATGCGATGCCCACAGTCGCGATTGTTGTCGCCAAAGTCCTCAATATAGGTGAAAACACCGCCGCCATAGCCCAGATTACAGGAACCGGCGCCAACTGCGGCAAGTTCTGTATAACATTTCCAATTCGTGGGTGGGGAGTGCGAGAGTGCATTGTTTTGCAACATCAGATACGCTGCGGCCTGTGCTTTTTTATTGGATTCAGGATCCAAGGTGACGGCGTGTAGCCCCGCCATTTTGCGGAAATAGTTGAGCTCTGTGAGCCGCGCCTTGAGTGTGGCAGGGGAGAGGCTGCCAGGATTGCAATTGCCGAGGTCTTTCCAGGATGTAGGTGTGTCACGTGCGGGTACGTAATTCGTTGTATAGAGCCGTCTCACAGCCTCTTTGTCCCGGTTCACATGGGCAAAGCGGGTGACTCCCGCCGTTGCATTTTGGGCGCTGCTAGGCAAAACCAGCCCTAGCGCAAGCAATCCACAAATCCAGTTTTTCAGTTTCATAGCTGTATCGTTGAAGATGACATACTTCCAATACGCGAAATCTGGGATTGGTTACAGCCCCAACGCAAGCGGGGTGATAGATTTCTCGCCTAAATCGATTCTTTTGGATGGTGGGGAAGCTTTTTTATTTGCCTAGCGGGAAGCGCTTGATCGCCCTGTCGCCACGCTCCCTCGACTACTTGGGAGCCTATGGTAATTTGCGCATTTCTTTCATTATCCGACGATGGGGTGCCGATGACTCAGCGCCGCAAGTCAGCAAATGACAATCCGTTTTTCCCAACCTTGTCAAGCTATCTATCAGCACCACATGCAATGAGGCGCACCTTAGAAACCTATGATATTGCGTTGCTCCGCTTTTTTAATAGCCTGATTTGTAGCAGTAAACATAAGATCAAAAATAACGAAGGGCCTCCCCGTTGCACGCCGAACCCTCCCCGTTTCACGAGAGCGCAACGTAAAACGGGGAGGACGCAGTGCCTGAGGAGTTTTTGGAGATGCCCTGTTGTCCCAAGTGATATTGTGCTGCGTCAACGTCAGGATGCGGTGATCGTTACAAACAACGAAAGAGCTTGCAACTCACCAATCCCACCCGAAAAGGAGACCAAAGATTGCTGCCGTCTTTTGCCATAAGGCACCCTACTTCTTCTCCAACACTTCAAAGCCTTTGTAAACAGCGCGGTGCAAGATCGTCGCATGGTTTTCCTCAGGAAAGGTCACGAAATCGACGGTGAGGTTCTTGTCCTTGGCGGCTTTCAAAGTCGTGGCTAGGTCTGCAGCGTCTTTTTCCATCACTTTACCTTCGTTGCCTACCGCCACATAGGCGCGTATAGGCGTCTGCTTGGGGGTACGCAAGAGGGCGGGCGCTGCACGCAGGAGCGACTCGTCATCCCACCAAAGGCTAGGGCTCACGATGATGTAGCGGTCAAACAAGCCTGGTTTTTTCAGCAAAATCTCGGTGGCAAGCAGCGCCCCGAGCGACTGCCCTATCAATGTGCGTTGCGCAGACACGCGGTAGTGTTGCACAATATAGGGTTGCAATTCCAATTCGATAAAGGCGATGAATTTCTCAGAGCCTCCTGTGGTTGGAAATTGTTTCAAATCCTTGGCAATGGTGGTTGGAAACGTGAAGTCGCGTTTGCGATCGACATTGGCGATGCCGACCACGATCGTCGGCGGCATGACCTGAATCATATTCAGGAATTGCACCAATCCCACAATATGTAAAAAATCCTCATGGGCAGATCCATCGAGCAGGTAGAGCACAGGGAAGCGTTGATTGGCCGAGTCGCCATAAGCTTGCGGCAGGTAGATGTTCAATATGCGGTCTTCGCCGAGTGACTGCGATTGTAGATGATCGATCACGCCAACCATGAAAGGCGTCGTTTCGAGCAAATGTGCATTGCTCGGCAGGTGAGCAGCGTTGCCGATCGGCTCAGTCGATTGCCCATGAAGCAGTTGCAGGCAACACATGGGTATCAATGCAAGCAAGAGGCATCTTTTCATCATGGGGAAGGTTATATTATGCATGGGAATTAATCGTAAAATTCCAAAAGTTGTCCTCATCAGAAAAGGCTTCTGCATCGATGGTCTCAAGCGCTGCTTTGAGCGTCGCAACTGCGTCCACACCAGCTGCGGCCATGATTGCTTTAGCGTCTTGCGTCTCAGCATCGGCATATTTCAATTGAAATTGTCGAAACACAAGCAGGGATTGCATGAAGCTGCTCAGGCTATCGTTCACATACCGATTGGTATTGTGAGCCTCATCTTTCATCGTGATTTGGTGGCCCGACATGGTATGAATCCAAAAGACATTTCCCGCGCCGTCACGTGCAAAGACCCAGATCATCTTGGCCATGCTGATTGTGCTAAACTGCGCGAATTCGTCGGAAAGGCGGCGCAAAACGGCACCTTCCTCTGGGTGCACGCCTTGTGCAAAAAGGATAGGCCCAGGCGCGGCCGCGACTGGAAAGCCGACTTCGGTCATGATGGCCATATCGTCTTCAGAGAACGGGAGATCTTGCAGCGATTCCTCAAGGATTGGCTGGAGCTGGAAGCCAGCTTGCTCCAGAAGTTGTTTCAATTCAGTGGTATCCATAGCACGATGATAGTGAATTTGAACGAATGCGTTTTGCACCAGGGACTGGATTTGCAAAAATAGAGGAAGAACGCCAAAATCGGGCCTCTAGCCTCGGTTTCTGAGCTTCAAACCTACAAGGATTTGTCGCAATGTACAAGTCCTGCGGCGACCTGATCGACACATCCGTTATATGGAGCCGAGTAGATAGGCTAGTTCATGCGCATCAACGTATGAGCCAGTCATTTGGATGAGGGTAGCGGGTAGGATGGGGCTGATCTAGTTGGCCCACGAAATCGGGGTAAACCTCTTCGATCCATTTACGCAGTTCGCTTTGTGAACCAATTTCGCACGCTACATGCTTCTGGGCATCGGTCACCACAAGCTTGTGCTTCCCCGAATACATGATTTGATACAGTGTCCAAAGCTCCCTTTCGTGCATGCGATAGGGCTCGGGTCGGTCGCCGTAGGCATCCGAATCTTGCAAATGACAGTAGAAAAGATTGTTCAGATAGACGATGTAAGCTTTGGTTTTCATGGCATTTAACCTTGAGGTGGGGAGATTGATCCTGGCTTCCTATTACTCCCCGCAATGGTCGATATCGACGGATACATGCGTGTCTTGCGGGTTGGGATTGTCATCTTCATCCACATATTCAGAACCTGCAACAGCCCATGTGCCACCCACGGATTTGGTGATTTCTTTTGCTTCTGCGGCCACATTGTTTGCCAAGCCCCTAGCTTCCCAGCCTTGCACTTCGAGCGTATCGAGCGCGACGTTGTAGCCATTTGCGTCCTCAAATCCGTATGGGTCGCCCCAATCATCGGCTGACGGCAAGACCACCTCGCTTGCATTCATCGCATCGAGCCAGGTCTGAGCAGGAGCGAGGCTATTCGCCAATATGCCCGCAACCATTGCTGGTGGTTGGCCGGTGGCAATACGTGCTTCGGTCTTTGCGATGGCTTCATCTTCATCTTCCGCCACATGATTCAGGGTGAATCTCGCATTCAAAGTAATGGGAACATCGGCCGCAGCTTCGGCGGTTTGAGGGGCGCCTTTAAAGCGTTGAATGATAGGATTCTGAGTAGCAATCGACCGCTGCGCAGGTACATGCAGCTGTGTGAGTGCCTGCACACGAGGACTTGCCTTGGCCAGGTCTTGGTATGCCTTCAATTGTTTCACACGCAAACTATTGTTGGCGAGGTGTTGCAACTTCTGAACATGATTTGCCTGCGATCCACTTTCAACAAGCTGCATTGCAGATGGCAGGTAGCTCGATTTTGGAGCTGCCTCATGGGCCATCTCAGAACCCTTGTTTTCTTCGGCCTTTTCAGCGTGTACACTCATCTTTGATCGATCTATGTGTGGATCATATGGTTGCCCAAAAGGTAGTTCAGAAGCATCAACTGTTGCAACGTCAGCAATCTATTGGAGCTAGCGGCCATTCCGAGAGATCAACTTGAGAAGCAATGGCTAATTTAAATGGAATCTTGGCAAAGAACTAAAATCAGTGCGAAACTAGCACTCTCATCCTTGTACCAAGGCCACCCAATCCCGAACCACCTGCTCAAGCGCAGATTTTTTGGCGAGGATATCCTCCATGTTCATGAAACGTGCCTCGCGACGGTCTTTCCATTCGCCTTGCAGGAGTCCTTGGTGATCGTGGATCATTTCGCCCTTGTAGAAGACAAAAATGAGCTGTACAAATCCCTTGGCACGCAAGTTGAAAGCCGCCATATCGACGCCATGATAGTAGCTCGGAGAATTCCATTTGATGCGCTCGACGATCTTGGGATGCGCCTGCACGATGATCTCGCGCAGGAATTGGACTTCGGCTTTCAAAGGATGCTCCAAGGCATCCATATAGGCATTTACTTGAGGGTCGAGGCGCATTCTGAGAATTTGAAAATATGAGGTGATGTATCAAAACGAGCGAAAAAAAGGCCGATGGGGCATTTGAGGATTTTATGCCGTAGTGGTGATTCCCAGCTTCTTCCAAAGGAAATAGGAATTCGCCAAAATCGCAAGGCCACGCGCGGCATCAGGATCATCCCGATGCCGTCACCGGAAGGTGCCGTGCCTGCGGCCATCGTCGATCCAAGTTACATGTTTGCAGCAGTCAACCAGTTTCTGCAGCAATCTGGTCAGCCGCCATTGTTCAAGGTGCAGTTCGTGGGACTCACACGCGAGGTCGCCTTGAACGAAGGCGCGGTGATCATTCGCTCCGATCAGTTGCTGGCGGATGCAGCACCTTGCGGCCTTGTCATCATTCCCGCTTTGAGTGGCGACTTGCATAATCGCTGCACACGATTGATCGCAATCGCTACGTCAGGGGCTCAGTTTCTAATTGAGCAAGGTTCTTCCAAAACAAAGCCCGTCGCAGCGAACCAACGCAGCGACGGGCTTTAGGAACAAGTGCCCAAGAAGCTTAGGCAACTGGCTCGGCAACTGGTGCTGCGACGACTGCCTCAACAACTAGTTCGGCTACTGCGACAGGCTCCTTGTA
>JANORP010000068.1:0-11943 GCA_031415375.1 Bacteroidota bacterium
TCCTTGGGCTTGCCAAGGAAGAAAAACATGACCATGAGGTTGTAGATGAAGACAATGCTGCGCGAGTAGGGGATGATGTCCCCGTAGAGGAGGAGGCCCTTTTCGATTTGTGGCGCGGTTTGTATGGCTTCTTCAAAGCGCCAAGCGTTCATGCAGTCATGGAAATGGAAGAAATGGTAGTTGCTGAAATGCTCGGCGCGTTCTTGAAAGGTATGACCTTGGAGGGATGCCATGCGCTGTAGGATTTGCGGCACAGATGCCGTTTGTCGCGTGATATGGCAAAGCGCGAGGTAGTTGCTGAGTGCCCGTTGAAATTGATAGGGCTCCTCTTTGCCCCATTGCGGCTGCGCGTCCCAGTGGGCGATATTGTCCTCATAACAGCGCTGGGCTTGCTCAAAATCGCCTTTTAGTTGATGGCAATAGGCGGTGCAAAGGTGAAAATAACTCTTGGCATGAAAGGAGGTGGGATGGCTCACGTCGGCAAGGAGCGGTGATTGCAGCAGCTTGGAAATCGTCTCCAATGCAGATTGCCGCTCCAGGCGATATTGTTGCCGCACTTGCGTGAAGAGGCGGTCGTAAAGTTCTATATATTGGTATTGAACGTCGAGCCGCCGCATCGCCTCCATTCGTTCGCGGTCGATTTGGGCAAGCGACTCCGCCAATTTGTCCCGCAGTACCACCTTGACGAGCCTCCGCTCGATTTCCAGCAAGACCAAGGTGTCTTGAAAGCATTCATACTGCTCCGCGAGTTTCTTGGCCTTGGCGAGCAGCTTCGCGGCAGGGCCGTAGAGGCACTTGCTCTCCAGAAAAGCAATGTCTTGGAGCCATTCACGCAGGACCACGCGGGTTCCTTTGCCGCTCTCATAGCCACGCATGGCCTTGAGGATCATCTGAAAGAGATAATGTTTTTGCGAAGCCAATTGCTCGGCAGGCACGATCTTTTTCAAAGCTTCATCATCGGGGCTTGCTTGGCTGGCTATAGTCTCAAACAGCCTCAAATAGCTATTTTTGTCACCCATCACATGGCGTTTGGCTTGCACGGTGAAGTAGCGCCGCTCGGCCTGATCAAGGGCGTGGATGAGGGATTCTAGGGGTGGGGTCGAGGGCATGAATCGAATTGTTTAAATACATAGACAATATGCAGAGATTACGCATATATTTTGCGCCAAAATTGTCCTGAGATTTGAATTGCTGAAATTTTTCCTCATATTCATTGAGAACTCTATCGCTGAAAGGTGAGCGAGGATTTGTTTTCAATCAAATGTTATGAATCGAACTATGGAAAAGGAAGACCTCATAAGCTATTTTTTCAATACGATTGACTATTGGGAACTTGTTCGTGAGCTGAAAAGCCGTGAAATGATTGGACAAAGACAACTTGCCAGCCTTAGGGAAATAGATACGTCAGTATTACTCCTGATCAAGAAGTCATTGGAGAGGTCGGAGCTAGACCCCGAAAAGGTAATCGAAAAATTCGAAAATCGGAATAATTTAGGTCGTGCATGGTCTTTATCGAAGCTTATCTCGGCCATCGGGAAAGACAATCGCAAGGAAATTTGGAAACTCACAAAGGAGTCCTTGAAGAGGTTAGCTATCAAAAGCACAGTTCTGGTCGTGCCAGACAATGACGATTTTGGTGCAATTACCGAGACAAATTTTGAGCCTGTGCTCAGAAGTTTTGCGAATCGATTTGGTCGAGATTTGAATTCAGATCAGCTCTTTGTTGGCGAAAAGATATTTGATTCTGGGACTCGATCTGGAGTCATTCTCAAAGATTCCGATCCTTTGAAACCGCAATGGGTGGTGACGGCTGGACATGGATTGTCGCAAAATCAAAGTGTCGTAGTGATCTCTAATTATTTTCGGCCCGATGAAAAGCTCGATGATCTCGAAATCCCAGTTGCTTCCGTCTCAAAAGGCGAGGTTATTCATTTGGAGCGTGGAAGTCCGAATGAACTAGACTTCGCGGTTATTCGACTGGCCAAACATATCCAGGATGTTGGAATTGATGTAGATACCAGTACGGGCTTGTCGATCGGGAAGCCACTTTTTACTTCTGGACATGCCTTGGGGATGCCCATGATCGCTGATGAGGAGGGAGCCTATCTCGATCGAATGTTTGACCACTGGGGTAATAGGAATTACTTCTTTGCAGACCTTGATGTCAATACCGGAAGTTCTGGAGGGCCAGTATTTGAGTATGTTGAGGCTACTGGAGACATTGGGGCAAAGCTTGTTGGCATAGTTGTTGGGAGTGGAGGCACAAAGGACTTTACGGTTGATGGCAATAAGTTATTATGGTATGGGGCTAGTGATACAGAAGTTGTTGGGACGCGAGTTCTGAAATGGGAAAATATTGTTTTGCCTGTGAAATTGGTGATGAAATTTCCTGGGACAATACCTGATTTACCAGAAAGGCCGAGAGTAGTTGAAACTCAGATTGGACTTGCAATTAGCTCAGTTAATTTGATTTCCCACCGTGTTTTTGTTGAAAATGAAAGTATTGTAATCATAGAAAAGGATTCACCAGAGAATATCACCTTGAAAAAAATTATTCCGAATACGCTTCTTCTGCTGAATGGGAACGTTCTTACAATTACGCAAGGGGCAGATACTTTGGAAGGTAAGTACAACAACTCATTGTTGGTTAGCTATCATTACGAACTTTGGCCAATGGACAGCATTGTTGACAGAAGGCATCGCCTCGAATTCTTATTCCAAGCAGGAAAAGCGGAACTGGGCCTCGAAGGTTTTCCTGCTGATCATAGATACAACGTACTCGATGGAATAGGAGCGGTTGACATTGTCGATGAACTTCCCAATGCTGAGACAAGTAAACGGCGTATGACGTGGTTTTGCAATGGAGAATATGTGGAGCTGTCGATCCTGAAACATGGCAATGGCAGTCCCCTTGGAGATCCATCTATTCTAATTAGAACTGCGAAACCGTTCGTTTCAATTTTTACACGCTCACAAATCCCAAAGTAAGGATTGCCTGAGAGAATGATCGGCGAATCGTTTCGGCGAGGGCAGCGAGTGGTTGTCGGATTTAGCTTCGCTGAACACGTTCGTCCGACCTCTATCGTTTCTGACTGGGATTAGAATTAAGATTAGCTAACCCCCCAGAAACCCAATTTCCCCACCCCCAAAAAAGCGGCCATAAGGCCGCTCAAACCCGCATTTTCCAAGCAGACCCACCCCACATGAAACCCAATCCCACCCCCAAACTTCGTTTCTGCAACGCCAATCACCACCCCATCTTTACAACATGAAACATGCTGGCAGCCGCGTCACGGCCCAGCGAACGAAAACTCAATGTCTCTCAAAACGATCTAAAGTACAATTGTCGGCGTTGCGCGGCTGAAGGTCGCTGTTGCTGAAATGGCATCCTGTGTTCAGGATCGAGTGGGCCCGCTCGACCAGGAAAACCATGCTTGTCGCACACGCCAAGTCTTTGTGAAGTATCATTTTTAAACCAAAGGAAATTTTATGAAATCTCATCCACAACTTGTGGCCCAGGTCGCTATAGCCTGCGCCTCACGGGCAAACTATGCCCTTCCGTCATCCCGTTTCATGGGCCTCTTGATGCTGTGCATGGCCTTTGTGCGGCTCGACCTCTACGCCCAAACCTTCACCGAGTATGACCTGTCTGATTTTGTGCATGCTGTGCAGACACAAAATGAGCTGCTGATGCAAGGCGATACCGCCACCTTTACGGTCACGCTGGGCGACAAAGACATGCCTGCAAACCATGTCATGGGCATGCGGCTCGCCCTCTCACTGAGCAACCTCGCCCAAATCCCCAACGATGTCGGCATCTCGACCGAGGGGTCGTGGTGCTTTGACGCCGCCAATCTCTACACGCAAGTGAGCGCGGTCGATATCCCGCTCACGCTCAATTTGGTCCTGCGGTCGGCAGACAGCAGCTCCACGTCGGGCGAGGGATTCGTTTTCAGTTTCCAACTCATCGCTGCGCAAGACAGCGTGGCGACATCAGACATGATCGCCGCCATCGATGGGGTGGTGATCGTCGAGAACATCGATTGCAAATGGGCGCCAAGGCCACTGTCGCCGACCTTCAATGGGAATGGAAGGACCCTGATTTCGGATGCCCAGCCTACGCCGCACAAGCCACAGCATTGTTTCCCGAATCCCACGCAAGGGCTCACGCAGCTGCCCCTGCGCATGGATGCGGGCCTGCAAGTGACCCTCGTCGCAGCTGATGGACATGTCTATCTGCTGGATGCGCATCCGCTCCATAAAGGATTGGGTGTGGACATCGGCGCATTCCCTGCCGGGGCTTATCACATCATCGTGTGGCAAGCTGGCAAATGCCTTTACCAAGACCGAATCCTCAAAATCTAGAAAGAATTGAGTTTTCGTTCTTTCATGGGCGCGGCCTCGCATGGGGCCGCGCTCTCTGTTTCCCCCAGAATCAAAATGTACACAATGCATCATTTTGCGCGAATAGGAATGTAGCACACTATACTTTGCGCGGGCATAATCCCTTTTTCTGTTTGTCATGTCGATCGTAGGCGAAGTCCCGATTTGAGTCGGGAAGACATCTAGCGCGTTGTGATACACCTTGCACTTACCCATTTAGCTAGCGTAAGGTGCTACTGAGTTAGCTAGATGTCTCCGCTACGTCCTCTTCGTCGCTTCGCTCCTTGAGGACTTCGGTACCAATGGCAAGCTATGTATTGTGCAGATAATCAGCGGATTGAAAAAATGAATAAAATCGCTTTAGTTGGACAGTGCTGCTGCTGAGTAGGAGGTGTATCTGCACTGAAGATGCCTCCCCGCACGTTGTGCGGGACACAGCGGCTTCGCTGCGCTCCGCTCGGCATGACACGGGGGGTTTGTCATTCGATCAAAAGGCAAATCCTATTTGTGGTCACTCGACATGACAAAAGTGGGATTATGCCCGAATACAGTATAGCTACAATTCGATGCCAATAGAATTCTACAAATTCTGAAAATTCTGCTCCAGTTTCGTAAGCAGCCACTGCTTGTTGACCATCTCCCGGCCTTCCAGGATCTCTGCATGGAGCTTCTTGAGGGCTGCTTGGTCAAATGCCGGGATTTGCGCGAGTCGTTTGAGGTAACGAATGAAGGCTTGCAGGTTGGCTTTGCGCTGACCGTTCAGGTGGCTGCTGCGCTGGATATACATCCTGAACGCATCCGCCAAGGAGTCCAAACCGATCACATTCTCGGTTTCATAATGGATGCGCAGCAGGGTCACGCGGGCATCCACCCCAAAAAAAATGTCTTCGTAGTCTTGCAAGACGCGGTAGAGATAGGACTCGGCCTGCGGAAATTGCCCCTGCATAAACGCGATGTAACCCAGTGAAAAATGGTAGGCATTGCGGTTGAATTCGCCCTGCAAATGCGGGACATATTGCGCGACAAATTGCCGCGCCCATTCAAATTCGCCCAAGCGGCTTGCGACGACGACAATGTTCTTGAAATGACTCGACAGCAAGGAAGGGGCTGCACCAGCCTGTTGCTTGCCCAGCAGCTCCTGGTAGAGGTCAAACGTCTCTCGCAGGTATTTTTGCTGGCCGGCATTGAGTTGCCGCGCACAATAATTGAGCGCTGCGGTGTACATCTCGTCTTGGGCATCGTGGTCGAGTGCGCTCGCCGTGAGCAGCGCTTTGAAGGCGAGATAGGCCTCCTCCAATGCGGGGGTCATCGTGCAGCGGTGCAGATGAAAATACATTTGGGTCTTGGGTGGCAATAGCGGCAAGTGTGCGGCGACCTCGGCCAAAAAAGGCGCGTCGTCGCGTTGCATTCCCTTGCCCGTGACCAGGCGATTGTTGAGCTGCATGTAACAAAGCTCCATTTTGCGGATGAGATGCGCCAATTCCTGCTGCGTGATCAAGCCATCGATGTCCACGTCTGAGTCGCGGCTCGGCTGCCGCAGGTCGTAGCGATAGCGGATCAAGCCCATCTCCACCATGGCCTCGTGCAGCTCCGCAGCGGGTGTGGCATCGTGGATGAAATCGGCATCGACTTGCTCCCAATAGCTGGGTAAAAATGCATCGAGCGCGTGCTGGTAAAGGCCCTTGAGCATAAAATTCCCTTGCAGGTGCTGTGCATTTTGGAATTGTTGCTGCGCGAGAAACTGCATCAGCAATTTCACGAGGGCGCTACAGTCTTTGCGCAGGCGGTTTTGATCATACCGCTGATCTGGGAGCAGCAAGGCAAATGTATCTTGCTCAGAGAGGTTGCGCACCTTGTAGCGCAAGAGGTGCTGCGCTAGAATCTCCAGCAATAGCACGAGTCGCGGGATAGGATTGAAGTAGGGCGATGCAACAAAGAGGGCAAACTGTTTGCGGGTATCCTCGGGCAAATCATGCAGCAGCTTATAGATTTTGGTGGACCGCATCGCTGTGCCCTTTGCTCAATCCAAGCGCTTGATCCAGGTTGCATATTGGGGAGAGGTAGCCTCTGCCATGCCGAGTTCCAGCTGCAATTGATCGCCCACGTGGATGGTCTCGTCGCCCGCGATCGCGCGACGGGTGATGTGGCATGTGTCGGCGGGCATGTGAGCCGCAGGGTCGGCCTTGCCTTTGCTTTCCAGAATTTGGAGATCGAGGTAGGTGTACATATTCACCTTGCCGCGCATCTTGCTCAGGTCTTGCTGCCGAATGCCGACCACCTTGGCCGAGACGATATAAATCTTGCTTTCTGCCATGTGGGTAGGAGCGGATGAAGGTTGCGGATGACAGGCGGCCAACAAAAAAATTGGCAACCAAAGCAGCCTGTTGCGCAGGGCCATGGTTGCCAATGTGAGGTATCTTGGGCGATGGTTCAAGTTAATTGCCCAGCGGGGATTATTTTTTCTTCGGCGCACCTTGGGTTTCGCCTGCGGTCAATGGGGCGAGGGTTACTGATTTGTCGCCAGCCTCAGACTGCTCATACATGTCTTTGTAGAGCGCATTTGGGAGGCAAATGCCCATCATAGAGCCGCTAGGAGCGTCTTTGCCGGCTGCCTTCACGGCGTCGATGCCAAAGGTGGTACAGTTGAAAGAGTAGAGATTGTACTTGGCGTTGCGCTTGGTGTCGATATAGCTCATCAACGAATCCACTTGCGGCTGGGTCAAGTCATACTCGATCGTACCTTTGGGTTGGTGGGCCATGTCTGGCTCCTCTACGCGGCCTGGCACCCATTTGAAGGGGTTTTTGGAGAAGCCCGCATGCGCAGGATCGTTGCTCGTGCCCGCACCTGGTGTGAGGCCCGCATCCACCATTTTCTGGCTTTGCTCAGGATAGGTGTGGTCGCCCGTGCGGTTGATGAGTGGCCAAAAACCCCATGAGCCATAGCCTGCCTCGATGAGGGAGCGCTTGGGCTCAGCCATATCGGCTGGAATTTTGGTCGGATCGTTGTAGGCCATCGTGATCCAGGTATGCCCGACTTGTGCGCCGAGCAACTCCTTCAAGGAGAGCTTGGTGCGATCTACAGTCTCTGTATCCGCATGCAATTTGAGCTTGGCGACCGATCCACCCTCGGGCTTGCTGGCCTCCTTCTCGCCTGCGGAGAGCGCAAATGCTGGCGGTTGCTTGGAATTGCTGCCTGTAGCCTCAAGAGCGGCTTCGGGCTTCTTGTTTTGACGAACTTGCTGCGGTACACTTTTCATGATGAATTCTGGCTTTAGACTTTCCTGCTGTGAATATGGCGCCTTTTTGGGAGAATAGCAATACGGGGTAAGAATTTACAGTTTTCTCAGAATTTGGGCACGCTGGAAATCGACGCGTGTACGACAAATTCGGTCTTGCACCAATTGGTTACCATTTTTCCACTTTCCAGCTGCGCATGCCTTTCTCAGTTTCCATCCGCAAAAAATACATCCCTTTTGCCAAACTGCTGAGGTCAAGCATACCTTCGGCGCGTCCTCCGTTCCACTGCGCAGGTGTCTGCAAAAGTGCGCGCCCAGTGAGATCCCAAAGACTTAGGTGCAGCCATCGAGGACGCTGCGCTGTCACGAGGGCGAAATGCAATTCAGCATCTGTAGGGTTGGGCCAGATCTGCACTTGCATGTCTGCGAATGGATCAGCCGTCGCGACGCAGTTGCTCACGACAATGGTGTCGCCGCTTGCACAGCCTTGCGCATTGCTCACTTGCACCCAATAGCTCCCTGCTTGCGTGACGGTGAGGGTTGATGCCCCCGAGCCATTGGACCAAAGATAATTGCCGGCAAAATTGCCAGGGTTCAGGATGAGGCTGCTGCCAGCGCAGACGATAGTATCGGGGCCCAGGTTAGCGGCAAACAACTGCGAGTTCAAGACTTGGACTTGGTCGCTCGCGCTGCCTACACAAGATGGACTGGTGACGGTCACACTGTAGTTGCCCGCAAACCAAGCCGTAAAGGTCTGATTGGTGGATCCGTCTTGCCATTGGTAGCTGCTATTGCCCGGGCCTGCATCCAGCGTCGCGACCTGTCCCGCACAGACCGTTTGGTCGGGGCCGAGGTTCACGCTGAGCGCCGTGGCGCTTTGTGTGATGGCCACAGAGTCACGTGGCCTGCAGCTGCTGCCGCCCCCGACCTCGCACCAGTAGGTGCCAGGCGTGCTCGCCGCGATGGTCTGCGTGCTTGCACCCGTGCTCCATAGGTAGCTCGTGTAGCCTGCGCCTGCATCGAGCATTGCGTTGGCACCCGCACACAAGTTGATGTCGGGGCCGAGATAGACCGTCGTATCGCTCGGCACGACGGTGATGTGCCAGTCGCCCGATCCTAGGCCGCAAGGTGCCGTCTCCACAATGGTAAGGATCACACTGCCCGGGCCGCCAAAGGATAGCGTCACTGTCGTATCGGTGGAGCTGATCACCTGGGCATCTCCAGCGACTTGGTAGCTCACTGTGCCACCCCCACTGCAAGTGTTGACTGGTCGCTGGAATAGGATTCCCTGAGAGTTGGCACAGACGGTATCTGGCCCTGCGACCTCAGGCGTGGTCGTGGTAAAGTAGCTCACGTTGTGATTGGGCAGCCCGATGCTGCTCCAATGCTGGCCATTTTGCCCGAAGTAGAAACCGTTGTAGTTGAAGTTGCAAGCGGTCCCCAATGCATTGGGGTTGTCGATGCGGCCCAGCCATTCCTCAGTGATGGCCCCTTCATAGCGCCCCATGTAGATTTTGCCATCGGGGGCGAGTTGCAATCCGCCAAAGGAAACGAAGTTGCCGCTCACTTGGGTCAAGGAAGCTGCGATTGCGGCAGGTGAGCCGGCGGCCATGTTCAGTTGCCAAAGATTGCCCGGGACGCTGTTGCGGTCGCCATCGTTATCGACATAGAGGCGTGTGCCGTCGGGCGAAAATTCTAGCGAGTAAGGCTGTGGCAGGCTCGCTGAAACGATGGTCTGCGGGTTGCTGATCAAGCCGGTGGTATTGTCAAAATCAAAGAGCTCGACACGAGGGGGGGCATACATCGCCAGTGCCAGCTTTTTGCCGTCGGGCGATGCCTTCATGGCACCCAGTACCGCAGAGACCCCAAACCCACCAGAATGCGGCAGGCCGACATTGGAAACGACCGCTGGCTGAATGCCGCTGGGCGTCACCAAGAATGCATTGAAGGCATCGGTGCCAAATTCATGGTTGATGACCCAGACGTCGCGGCCATTGCAGTGATTCACTGCTGTGAGTTTCTCGGTGGCTATCCTTTGGAGCGAGTCGGTTTTTACCGTCACGGCACCATTGCCGCCATCGAGGGTCATGTCGATCGTGGATACATACAGACCATCGTGCCCGCTGAACATTCCAGCAAAATCTGCTTGCGTGAAGAGATAATACAGCGTGTTGCTACCTGGCTTCTGGATCGCTATTGCGCCTTGCGTTGATGAATTGCCGCCGAGCATATCGGTGCCATTTGGCATCACTTGATGCAGTTTGTTATATACCTTATAGCCGTCTGAATAAAAGAGCAAATTGCCCATGGCATCGCAGGCAGTGGCCATGGCCTCTGTCGCATTCATGGATGTATTGCAATCATACACGGCGACAGGTGCGCCGCTGTTGAAGTCTATGCCTCCTGCATGCCCAAAATACCAGCGATTGGCAAATTTGGGCTTGCAGTTTCCGACGGTGATGTATTGGTAGAGCGAAGTGTCTGAACAGGTCGCCCCGATTTGCACGAGATAGACATTGTAGCCACCCGCCGTCGAAAAGGTATGCGCAAACTGTGTCGAGGTCGCCATGGGCACTCCGTCAATGAGCCATTGGAAGTTGGTGCTGCCACCCGTGCTGGTGTTGGTGAAATTGACAGTGCCACCGACGGGGATGCTGCTGCTGGAGGTGGTGAAAGCGGCGTTTTCAGAGCAGGTGACGGTGATCACCACCGAGGTCATGCGGGTACAGCTCGGGTCGCCATTGCTTGCAATCAATGTGATGGTATAGGTGCCCGCTGCATTGGGGACCCAAGTCGGGTTGGCGACGGTGGAGAAGGTGCTGCCATTGCGTTGCCACTCATAGGTGGTGGCGCCGGTGGAGGTGTTGGTGAATGTGACCAAGAGGCCCGCAGCGACATTGGTGCCGCTTGGGACGAAGCCGGCGACGATATTGTTGGTGCAGGGTGACAGGCAGCCGAGGCTGCTGAGCAGGCTCGCCCGACTGGTGGTGAGCGCGACCGTCATGCGGTTTTTTTGGCCTAGGGTGAATGCAGATTGGCAGCTCTGGTAGCCATAGTCCATGTAATTGATGATCATGTCGGGCTGGTCGCCCAAGCCACCATTGCCGATCGGCCTGAAGGGATTGTTGGCGCTGAGGTCATCGTCGTCGGTGTTGCAGGTATTGAGGGTGCTGGTGCAGATCACGGCAGCAGTGCTGTTGTCGGGCGGTGTGTCGCAGACGCGGTCGCCGTCTGCAAGGCAATTGTTGTTGGCGCAGCCACCTTCGAAGGTATGGTAGAGCCCCAAGTAATGTCCCGCTTCGTGCACGTGGACTTTGCTGTTGTCGGGGTTGCTGCCAAACCAGCGTGCTTCGTTCACGATGCCATCCTCGGGTTGCCCGTGTGAGCTCGGGAAAAAGGCGTAGCCTGCGACGCCACTGCCCATGGTATTGGAGGTGATCTCGGCGACGAGCCAGATGTTGAGGTATTTGGTCGGATCCCAGCGGCTTAGGTTTTTGAGGCTGATGTCTTGGGTCTCGACGACCATGTTGGTGAGTGGGCTTTGGATGCGCACGATGCCACTCGTGCCCGCGCCCGAAGGATCTTGGCTGGCGAGGCAAAATTGAATCTCGGTATTCACGCCCGTAAGTGAGTCATAGATGCCGCGGTTGGCAAAAGCATCGTTGAGGTCTTGAATGCCTTGGAGCACGACCGGGGTGCCGATGTTTTCGGGGCCGCCGTTGTGGATCACATGTACCACGACGGGGATCGTGCGCACGCTGGTAATGCCTGCCGCGCGTGCAAATCCGCCACTTGCTATCCTGTCCGCGATTTGGCGGTCCATGGCCTGCATGCGCGCAGCGGCCCTGGGATCCTGCTGCTGTTGCAATTGCCAGAGGCGGTCGGTCGCGCAGCCGTCGTGTGCGGGTAGCTGGGCGCGCAAAGCAAGAGCAAATGCCAGAAACGGCAGGAGGAGCAGTAATTTTTTCATCTTCGGAAAGGATCAGGATACCAAAGCCCGAAATTGGATTTCGAACATTAAAAATTCTTTGATCGCGCTCCGAAAGGTGTAAAATGGAGGCTGATTGGTATGGGTAAAATAAGCAATGGCGCTTGACGGCGTTAGAAATTTGTTTGCCCGGCTCTATAAAAGGGAAACCGCTGAAAATGAAAACCGCAAAGAAGTGAAGCCAGCTTTGTTGTGAGGGGTTGAACCGCAAAAACCGCAAAAACCGCAAAGACCGCAAAGGTTCGCAAAGCCAAGCAAGCTGCTGAGAGGGTAAAAACCGCAAAGACCGCAAAGGTTCGCAAAGCCAAGCAAGCTGCTGAGAGGGTAAAAACCGCA
>JANORP010000069.1:0-11339 GCA_031415375.1 Bacteroidota bacterium
CTGCCACCAAGTATCGACGATCGGGCAGCGCTCCTTCCCGATATGGACGTGGTACCAATGCCAAGCCTCGACGTTAATGGGTTCGCCGACCGTGCCGAGCATCCGCAGCGAATCCAAGCTGTAACTCAGCACATGGTCGAGTGGCAATGCCATCAAGGCACGAATGGCGGTCGGCGCGGTATAGAAAATATTGACGCCATGCTTGTCGATCACCTGCCAAAAGCGGCCGGGGTCGGGATGCGTCGGCACACCCTCAAACATCAATGTTGTTGCCCCACAAAGCAGCGGGCCGTAGGTGATATAGCTGTGCCCTGTCACCCAACCAATGTCAGCAGTACACCAGAAAATCTCTCCTTCTTGATACTGGAATACATTTTGAAAAGTATAGCCTGCATAGACCATGTAGCCGCCGCAGGTATGGACGACGCCCTTAGGCTTGCCCGTGGAACCACTGGTATAGAGAATAAAGAGCATGTCTTCAGCATCCATTTCCTCGGCAGGACAGTCATCGCCGACGTGGGTAAGCTCTTCATGAAGCCAAACATCACGCCCAACTTCCATATAGGGCGCCCAACCGCAGCGATTGGCGACAATCACGCGTTCGACCGTCGGGCAGGTAGCCACCGCCTCATCGACGATACGTTTGGCGGGCACTTGCTTGGCCCCTCTAGCGATACCGTCACTGGTGATCACGACCTTGCAAGTTGCATCTTGGATGCGATCGGCAAGGGAAGTCGCTGAGAATCCAGCAAATACCACGGAATGCACGGCCCCTATGCGCGCGCAAGCGAGCACTGCAAACATGAGCTCGGGGATCATGGGCATGTATAGGCACACACGGTCGCCTTTTTGCACGCCATTGCGCTTGAGCACGTTCGCAAACCGACAAACTTCAGTGTGCAATTGCCGATAGGTATAGCGCTTGACTTGTTCAGTGATGTCATTGGGCTCCCAAATCAAGGCCGTTTGCTCGCCTCTATTGGCTAGGTGCCGATCGAGACAATTCTCCGTAATGTTGAGTTTTGCATTTTGAAACCACTTGACATCGGGTCCCTCAAAGGTCCAATCGAGCACCTTGTCCCATGGCTTACGCCACTGGAAATTGGATGCGACATCGCCCCAAAACCCCTCGGGATCGGCTACGCTATGCGCATAGGCACGCTGGTATTCTTCAAATGACGCAATCTTGAAATTCATCTTCCTAGGTAATTGGGCAATAAATTAGTGATTTTGGATGAATGGCAAGGGCTTTCCTTGAGAAAATCCGCATTTTGACAACGATAGAGCAGTGCCATGGTTTACACTGTGGGATCAAGGTATTCACTATTGGGTCGAGGCTCCCCACCCAATACCCTGTCAATGAATCTAATATCTCCTTCAAGAAAGCCAGCAAACCAATGGAAAGACCATGCCCTTGGACAGGCAACTCGGGCATCTCTGCCTTATTCGTACCTCACGTTGGCATCAAATCGTTTCATCAATTGGCGTAGCGACGGATTTTTGGAGAGCATGAGATCGAGTTTCTCTTCATTGGTATAGGGCCGTTTGTCATTGGGATTTTGTCCCAACTCCACGATTTCCATTTCCAAAAGTAGATTGGAAACCCCGGTGTGCTCGCGCATAAAGTCAATCACATGCCGCTCGTCGGCAAGTTGCCGGCGCACGACCTCACTTGGTACCGATTGTATCCATTTGTTGTGGTCTAGTCGGTAGGCATCTTGACGCAACAAAGAGGCAATCCTAAAACGGCCGTCTGCGCTAAGATGCTCCAACAATTTGTGGTAGGCCGCATCAAACACTTCTTTGGGGATCACGACGCGGATATCATAGGCTACAAAAGCCTCAACTTCCTCCTCTGCCTCCGAGCCCACCGCGCTGTTGAGATCGACCTCGTCGAGGTTTTTGGGAATCACAAAGGGCCCCTTCATGATGCGTGAGCGCTTGACCTCAGGATTGAGGGGATTGAAGGGTCTGTCTTCAACAACAGCCCTAGGCACCTCAGCCGAGACAGCACTAGGACCGCTTACGCTCAGATTCTGCGCTCCTACCCGGTCAGACTTTTTTTTTTCTTGGTCCTGAGCCAATCCGATCGCGTGCTGTAGATGCGCGAGTTTCATCAGCGCAAGCTCTACATGCAAGCGTGGGTTGACCGCGTTGCGCATGCCTTGCTCGGCAGAAGAGGCGAGGTTAAAGGCATTGAGTAACACGGTCGGGGTCACGGTGAGCACCTGCGCCGTGTATTGCTTTTTCACATTGTCGCTGGTTTCCAGCATCTGTATGGTCTTGGGAGTGCGCGAGACCAAGAGGTTGCGGAAGTGTTCAGTGAGGCCCACGAGGAAATCTTTCACCTCAAAACCAAGCTCAATGATCTCATTGAGCATCACCAACAGCCCTTCATAGTCGGCAACAAGCATCATTTCGACTGCCTTGAAATAATAGGCATAGTCGAGAACGTTGAGGTTATCGACTACGACTTTATAGGTGAGGTGACGGTTGCTGAAGCTTACAATCTGGTCAAAAATGCTCAGTCCATCACGCAAGCCGCCATCGGCTTTGAGGCCGATGAGCTGCAAGGCATCATATTCAAATTGTATGCCTTCCTTTTCACAGATACTTTTGAGATGCTCGGCAACGGCATCGACTTTGATGCGTTTGAAGTCAAATTTTTGAACGCGGGATAGGATCGTCGGCAGGATTTTGTGCTTTTCTGTGGTCGCGAGAATGAAAATCGCGTGCGCAGGTGGCTCCTCCAAGGTTTTCAAAAAGGCGTTGAATGCCGCTGAGCTGAGCATGTGAACCTCATCGATGATGAAAATGCTCTTTTTGCCGACGGCGGGCACGTAACGTACCTGATCAATGATCTTTCTAATGTCTTCGACCGAGTTATTGCTAGCCGCATCGAGCTCATGAATGTTGAGACTGCGGCCTTCATTGAAGGTCACGCAACTCTCACAGGCATTGCATGCCTCGCCGTCTTCGGGCGGGTTCATGCAATTGATTGCCTTTGCGAGAATGCGGGCACAGGTCGTCTTGCCGACGCCTCTGGGACCTGAAAATAGGAACGCATGTGCCAACTGCCCAAGCTTGATAGCATTCTTGAGGGTATTGGTCACATGGGACTGCCCCACCACCGAATCAAAGGTAGCGGGCCTATACTTGCGGGCTGATACAACGAATCCTTCCACGAGGGCAAAGCTAAAAGAAAAAAACAAGAATGACTTTTGGATAGTTCAATGTTGGTGAAAATGTGGATATCTCGATGCATGCCTTTGAATTTTCACAGTCCCTTGATTTTCGACCTCGATCGAGGCTAGATGTTTCTTTACACTATATACTATACCATCGGTGCAGCAGTATTTCAACCACTCCATTACTTTTTCATTTGTGTCGCTTGGAATTCCCGATCAGATGCCTAACTTTGTGCCTCGTTTCGAAAATCCCGGGCTGTCGCCTGTGGAGAAGAACATAAAAGATTGATTTTCAATGGCACTGGAATTAAGCATTGACTTTTCCAACCTGAAAGTATCTTATGAGGCCACCTTTTTGGTGATCCCGGAGCTTTCAGAGGCGGACTACAAAAAAGTCACCAAGAAATTTGAAGACCTCATCGTCAAGGGCGGCGGCGAAGTCACCAACATCGAGCACTGGGGTCAGAAGAAACTGGCTTACACTGTCGATAAGCGCAACAACGCTTATTACTGCTACCTGGAATTTACCTCCCCTACAGCAGTGATCGCCAAGATCGAGCAGGAATTCATCTATGATGAGTCTGTGATCCGCTTCCTTTCGGTACGTGTCGATAAGCACCACGCTGCCTTCAACAAGAAGCGTCGCGAGCAGGGCTTTGGCAAGAAAAACGAGGTCAAGAAATAATTCAGGAGGGAACGCATCATGTCATACGGAAAAAGCAAAGACAGAGGCATCGGGCCCACGGCTGTGAATCAGATCAAGTCGGCCAACATGCCCAAAAAATATTGCCGCTTCAAGCGCAACGGGATCAAGTATATTGACTACAAAGACCCCGATTTCTTGAGGAAATTCCTGAACGACCAAGGCAAAATCCTGCCACGTCGCATCACAGGCACTAGCCTCAAATATCAGCGCCGCCTCACGGTGGCCGTCAAACGTGCCCGTCATTTGGCCCTTCTCCCATTCGTAACCGATACCATCAAGTAAGATCATGGACGTAATTCTGAAGAAATACCACAAAGATCTCGGTGAAAAAAACGACATTGTTTCGGTGAAACCGGGATTCGGCCGCAACTTCTTGATTCCACAAGGCATCGCCATCATGGCTACGGAAACCAACCGTAAGATCCTTGCTGAGAACATGCGTCAGGCTGCCCATAAAAAGGACCACATCAAAAACGCCGCACTCGCCATTGCAGAGAGCCTCGACAAGATCACATTGACGATCGAGACACTTGCAGGCCCAGACGGTAGGTTGTTTGGTTCCGTCACTCCCCTCATGGTTGCTGGTCAACTAGAGGCCAAAGGGTTTGAAATCGAGCGTCAACGCATTGCCTTTGAGACACCAATTAAAGAGGTTGGTAGCTACAATGTAATCGTCGATCTCCACAAAGAGGTCAAAGCCATTGTGAAAATCGAAGTCACATCCACCACCAAGTAATTGGTTGGTTTGGAATGATCATAAGGCGGCTGCTCATCAAGAGCAGCCGTTTTTTTTGTAGCATTCCTAGATCTTGCGTTGTTCCTACCCCGCATTGCGCCCTTGTTGGTTGCGCTCCTGCTCAGGTACGACTACTGCCAACATGTTCATAACCAAACTTATCATCACAGGTTTTTGAGAAGGGTCAGACTCCGCAACAAGCAGGGCCAAGGCTGCTAACCCAATGTCGTTGATCACCAATTCCCCTTTCTCGTCGCACAGACGGCCATTGCGATTGAGAAAATCCACAAAAAGGTAGGCTGCTGCGCGCTTGTTCCCATCGACAAAGGGGTGGTTTTTGATCACAAAATACAAAAGATGCGCCGCCTTGCTTTCGATAGTTGGATAGGCAGCCTCTCCAAAAACCGTTTGCTCGAGATTTCCCCACAAACTCTCCAAACCCGTCCCGTTTTCCTTTGCAAACCAATCAGTAGCTTCGCCGCGTCCCATCAAATCGTATTTGAGTTGCAATAGCCCCTCCCGAATGGCTTCCATGCTGGCCAACTGACCACCAATCTCACCATGGGGGTGGGCAAGTAGGCCATCGTCATAGCGCTGCAGGATCAAGAAAGTTTGCGCATAGCGTGTCACGATGTCCAGCAATCCCCTACCAGTATCGACTCGCAACTCAGGGCTTTGGGCGGTCTTGCGAATGAGGGACATGGCGGCCTCCAATTCACTGGCATTGGACTCAAAACGGTGTCGATCCAAACTATAGCCTTGCATAAGGTGCTCACGCAACACGCCCGTGGCCCACTGCCTAAAACGTGTGCCTTTGATCGAGTTTACCCGATAACCCACCGAGATGATCATGTCCAAATTGTACCCTATCGTCTGATAGATTTTGCCGTCTTGAGCAGTTATCCGGAATTTCCGGATAACTGAATCCTTCTGTAATTCTCCAGAAACCAAGACATTACGGATGTGCTCATTGATGGTGCGCACATCCTTCCCAAAAAGCACTGACATCTGTTTCTGGTTCAGCCACAACGTGTCGTCGTCCATCCTCACCTCCGCGAGCGGCGCACCCTCCTCACCGAGGTAGAGCAATATTTGATTGGAATTTGTATTCATTTCGTTGTCAAATAGATCGTTTTACAATAAAATTGAGATCCTGCCAGCCCTCATTCCATCCTCCCTCAAAGACATTGCCATCCATGCATACCAATCGCACATTACAGGTAGCGCGAATCAATTGCTCTCACCCACCTCCTGGACGGTCACAACGATGCAGCCCACAACATGGACATCAAGCAGTATTTACCACCCACAAAAATTCCCAAAACTTGTTGCAAAAAATGAGATTGTTTGATCACAGCCTGCATTCCCTTCTCCTCAATGACAGGAGCAAAGATAGTAAAAAATCGAATCTGATAGCAAAATGATGCGAAAAATATTCGCCTGACAAATAAATCCTATTTCTTTAGCTTATTCGTGGCGCAATGCCTCGATCGGATCCAACCTCGCAGCCTTGCGCGCT
Organism: Bacteroidota bacterium; assembly: GCA_031415375.1. GTDB lineage: Bacteria > Bacteroidota > Bacteroidia > J057 > JADKCL01 > JADKCL01. The sequence continues at coordinate 6,150 of JANORP010000069.1, forward strand.
GGATAAAACCCCGCAGCTACACCGACGACAAAGCAGATCAAGAATCCGCCAAAAACCCAATTCCAAGGCACAACAAAGCCGCTTCCCAAAAGCCAACCGATGATATTCCCGACCAAAATCCCGAATGCGATTCCCAAGACGCCACCCAATTGCGTAATAACACTCGCCTCGGTGAGAAATTGGAACATGATCTGCCCTTTGGTGGCTCCTAAAGCCTTGCGAAGACCTATTTCCTTGGTGCGCTCTGTGACCGACACTAGCATGATGTTCATAAGCCCGATCGACGCACTCACCAAAGTAATCATCGCAATGAGGGTTGCCGACCAAGTGAGATACCGCAAATTTTCCATGAAATTTCCAAGTACAGCCTCCAGTTTGATGATTCCAAAATCCTCCTTGACCGTCGGTTTGAGGTTGCGCACGCGTCGCATCAAGCCTTCGGCCTCGGCAATCTGATCGTCCATCGTCTCGACCTTGGCGGCATAGACGTGCAGGCTGAAGCTGCGGTCGGCATTGTAGAAGTCCTTTTGCAGGGTCGTCACTGGGATCACCGAGATGCGATCGCCCCCCACCATGCCTTGCGCACCGATTTCCTCAAAGGTTCCGACCACCTCATAGCCTTTGCCATCCATATACACCGTCTGCTGCAATGGATTGCTGCTCGGGAAGAGCACGCGCACGACTTCGTGCCCGATCACGATCACGTTGCGCGCATAGCGCACATCTGCGATGTTGAGATCGCGGCCACTGGCAATCGTATAGTTGTCGGTAAGCGTGTAATTTTCATCTGCTCCAAACAACTGCAAGTTTCCCTGGGTGCTCTTGTTTTGAAACTTGCACACAGCCGCAAAGCTGCCCATGGCAACGATGCTTACAGGAGCCTGTGTTTTGAAGCCGTCCTTAAAGGCAATAGCCTGCGAGTATGTAATTGGCTTGTGCGTTTGACCTTGACTTCCTTGCTTGTTGGATCGTAACGTTGATGCATAGTTTTCAATGCGGTAGGTATTTGCTCCTAGCCGCACAAAGCTGTTGGAAAACCAGAATTTGATGCCGTCGATAGAAGTCAATACCCCGATCAATGAACTAAGTCCAAATGCGATGATGAGCATCGTGAGGATGGTGCGCAAAAGGTTGCCTTTGATGGAGCGCAAGGCTTCAATGATATTTGAAAAGAGGATCATCGGGCGCGGATTACAACCGCTTGAAATTGAGTGTGGACAACATTTAAAAACGCCTCAAATTTGCACAATTCAGCGGGTTATTTTCCACAAAAATATGTTGATACCGATTACCGCCATGGGGTACGAATTCCGTAAATTGCCGCGTTATTCAATAGTCTAATTACCGAAGAATCTGAGAAAATGGCTGGAAAAATTGTTCAGCGGGTCATCGAAGAGGAAATGAAGAGCGCCTACATCGACTATTCGATGTCGGTGATCGTATCCCGTGCTTTGCCAGACGTCCGCGATGGACTCAAACCGGTACACCGCCGGGTACTTTATGGAATGACCGAACTTGGTCTTGGCTGGAACAGGCCTTATAAGAAGTCGGCGAGGATCGTCGGGGAAGTTTTGGGTAAATACCACCCCCATGGCGACACTTCTGTTTACGATGCCATGGTGCGCATGGCTCAAGATTGGAGCCTGCGCTACCCCTTGGTCGATGGCCAGGGAAATTTTGGCTCGATCGATGGCGACCCTCCTGCCGCCATGCGTTATACCGAAGCACGCTTGCGCAAAATTGCCGAGGAGCTGCTTTCAGACATTGACAAGGACACGGTGGACTTTCGTCCGAACTTTGACGACTCACTCAAGGAACCGAGTGTGCTGCCCGCCAAGGTGCCCAACCTACTCATCAATGGTGCTAGCGGCATCGCCGTGGGCATGGCCACCAACATGGCCCCTCACAACATCACCGAGGTCATCAACGCCACGATCGCCTATATTGACAACTCTGAAATCACGATTGGTGAGTTGTGCAAAATCGTAACAGCACCAGATTTCCCGACCGGTGGTATCATCCACGGCATGGAAGGCGTGGTGCGCGCACTCGAAACAGGACGTGGACGTGTGGTCGTGCGGGCACGTGCACGCATTGAGGAGCAGCCCAATGGCCGTGAGTGGATCATCATTGAAGAGATCCCCTTTCAAGTCAATAAGGGCAATCTCCTTATAAATATCGGGCAATTGGTCAACGAGAAAAAGCTCGAAGGCATCTCCGATTTGCGCGACGAGAGCGACCGTGACGGCATGCGCATCGTGTTTGAGATCAAACGCGACGCCATGGCCAATGTGGTACTCAACCAGTTGTATAAGTACACTGCCCTACAGCAGACATTTGGGGTAAACAATGTGGCGCTCGTCAATGGCCGCCCTCAAATGCTCAACCTCAAGGATTGTATTAAGTATTATGTGATCCACCGCCATGAGGTGGTCGTGCGTCGCACTCAGTTTTTGCTCGCCGAGGCCGAGAAGCGTGCCCACATTTTGGAAGGCTTGCTCATTGCTTTGGATCACCTCGATGAGGTCATCGCATTGATTCGTGCATCGGTAAGTCCTGATGAGGCGCGCGAAGGCCTGATGGTCAAGTTTGGATTGAGCGAAATTCAATCACGCGCCATCCTCGACATGCGCTTGCAGCGCTTGACAGGCCTAGAGCGCGACAAAATCCGGGAGGAGTATGATGAATTGATGAAAACCATCAATTATTACAAAGAAATCCTGGCGAGCGAGACCCTGCGGATGAGTATCATCAGGGATGAACTCTTGGAAATGAAGGAGAAGTATGGCGACATACGCCGCACCTCCATCGAGTTTACCTCTGGTGACCTCAGCATGGAAGACCTCATCCCCAACGATGAAGTAATCATTACCATCTCACACGAAGGCTATATCAAGCGCACGCTCAGCAGCGAGATCAGGGTACAAAATCGCGGTGGACGTGGGGCAAAGGCCGCAGGTACCAAGAATACCGACTTTATTGAGCACCTTTTCACCGCGATGACGCACAATTACCTCATTTTCTTCACTGAGAAAGGTAAGTGCTACTGGCTGCGTGTCTATGAAGTGCCCGAAGGCAGCCGTCAAAGCAAAGGTAGAGCCATCCAAAACCTGATCCAGATCGATGCCGATGACAAGGTCAAAACCTTTATCACCGTGCCCAACCTGAAAGACGAGGACTTGCTCAACAATACCTCGGTGATCATGGTCACCAAACAAGGCATCATCAAAAAGACCTTCCTAGAGGCCTACAGCCGCCCCCGCACCAATGGTATCAATGCCATCAACATCAACCATGAGGATGAATTGGTAGAGGCCAAGTTGGTGAAGCCAGGTGAGGAAGTCGTGTTGGCGCTGCGATCAGGACGTGCGATCAGGTTCCCAGATGACCAGACGCGCAACATGGGCCGCAACTCGACCGGTGTGCGCGGTGTGAAACTCGCGAGTGCCAAAGATGCCGTCATCGGCATGGTGATTGTGCGCGAGCCCAATGCAAGTTTGCTGGTCGTTTCTGAGAAGGGCTATGGCAAACGCAGTAGCATCGAGGACTACCGCATTACCAAGCGTGGTGGCAAAGGCGTGAAAACGATCAGCGTCACCGCCAAAACGGGTGACCTGATCTCGATCATGTCGGTGACTGACACCACCAATGACCTCATGATCATCACCAAAAATGGCATCACGATCCGCATGAAACTGGCCGACATCCGTGAGGCTGGACGTGCTACCCAAGGCGTGCGCTTGATCAAAATCAATGAAGGTGACGAAATCGCAGCCGTGACCAAAGTGATGGAGGCCGATGAGGAAGAGAGCGACGAAATGGAAATCACAGGCAGCCCAGCCGAAGGCGGTGCTGCTGAATCCGGTCCAGAAGCTAGCGCTGTCGAATAAGACTGTGCACAAGATTCTCCCTGAGAATCGTTCTTTTGAAGCAGTAAGTGGGTAAATGCAGGATTTTTACTGCGTTTCCCCACTTGCTGATTGAATTTGGCACACATTGTGAATGAGACTGAATATCTCTAGAATTTTGAAACATAGATTTGATTCTAATTTTTTTACCATGAAAAAATCGATTTGGTTGATCGTGCTCCTGATGCTGACGCTGGGCACTACCACTTGGGCACAAAACTCGAAAATCGAGACTGGCATCATCGCCTACCAAAACAACGAGTTTAAGAAAGCCCTCGATTACTTCAATGAGGGGCTCCTAAACAAGGCAGAGCTGAGCGCAAAGAATATTCCTCGGGCCTATTACTACCGTGGCATGTCGCATCTCAAAGTCATGGGCGAGGAAGCGCGTGCGATGGCAGGAAAAGAGCCATCCGAGGAGCAAGCCAAAGCCCTCGAAGCACACCTTTTGGGAGCCAATGATGACTTCAAGCAATCCAAAGCAACCGACGATGGCAAATGGGGCAAAAAAGTCACCGATGCCTTGAATCAATATGTGAATGTCGCCTTCTTGCAGTCTGGCCTCATGGCCATCAATATGACCTATGGCAAAGGCGTCACGCCAGAGCAGAAAACTGAGGCCTACAAAGGCGCAGTCGAAGCAATGAACTATTCTGTGGAAATCGACGCGACCAACTATTTCCCATTTGATTTGCGTGGCCAAGCCAAATTGGGCCTTGCAGACTCTGTAGGGGCACATGCAGATTTCACATCAGCCGCCAGGCTCATCGAGGCCAATACCCACACCCGTCCAGACCTCTTGATCGCATATACCTATTACCGCAAAGCCATCATTGAGCGCTACAACCAGCACAATGTCGATGTTGCATTGGCCACCGTCGATGCTGGCAAAAAGGCACTCGACAGAGAATGGGCGAAACTTGTAGCCAAAAAGGCAGAAGCCAAGCCTGATCAATTTGCTAAAGACCAAAAACAATATGAAGATTGCAAAGAAGATCTGGGCAAATTTGAACTCGACTTGCTCCTCAATGCTCCTGAGAAGCTGCAGCAGGCCATCGACAAGTTCAAAGATGCGACCGTAAAGGAGCCCAAGAACTATGTCCTTTTCGTGGCTTATGCACAATTGCTAGAGAAAGTCGAGAAGCTCGACGACGCAGCAGGCGTGTATGAAAAAGCAACCCAGATCGATCCTTCCAAGCAAATGGCTTGGTTCAATTTGGGTGCGATGTATGTGAACAAGGCCGTGAAGCTCTACGCTGAAGCCAACAAGATCACAGACAAC
>JANORP010000070.1:0-18078 GCA_031415375.1 Bacteroidota bacterium
CCGCCCCTTGGGGCCATCTTTACATCCCTAGCCTACCGGTCGGGGGGGCATTAAACCACCCGGGTTTCCATCCCTTCGTGGGGCCCCCCCAATACTTTGGGGGGGGCCCCGACGAACGGGTCCTCAATATTGCATTTATAGGAATCGGGCGAAATCTGCACAATACTGCGCATGGTCCACGATCGGGGCCACTTACTCAAAGTTCGATTTTAATGCGTTTGCCCCAAAGAAATTGCGTGCCGACCAAATTCAGCCACTCCGTTCATCGGGCCTCCCAGTACTTGTGGGGCCGTGACTGCCTTTGTGGGGAGGCCCGACGAACGGCATGATAAATTCGCAATTTCTACCAATCTTCCAAAGAAATGGGGCCTCCAATTTGGAAGGCCCCATTTGCCAAGGAAGTATCTCAATCATTCAAACAAGTCCTTTCATTTGGCCTTCACGACGCCCGCAGGGTCGAGGGTGCGCTTTTTGCTGCTCGGCAATCGATGGTAGGTGACGCGCACGTTGATGTCGCCTTTCACATACTGCACGATCACCTCGTTGGCATTCTCAGAGAGCACAGTGGTGGTGATGCCTTGCTCATCCAACTGCTTGTTGGTGCGGATGTTGCCAGGTCCGTTGGGGCCACATACAATCATCAGGTAACTTGGTAAGCCGTTGGCACCAGCATAGCCACATCCGCCAAGAGTGCCAGAATTGATCCAGACGACAAAATCGACATCCCAAAAGTACTCGGTGTAGCAGCAGCCGTTGAGAAATCTACCTTCATAGTACAGATGGTAGTTGCCGGGCATGCTGTTGTAGTAGTCGGCATAGTGAAAGGTCGGCGGGATGGCCGTGTTGTTGGTCCAGAGAAAGGTTGGCTGCACCCCCGTCCAGTCCAAACCAAAGAATGCCGGGCCAGGATATCCATTGGGGCCATAGGTGCAGGGTGGCGGGTTGCAATTGTTGCAAGGGGGTGGCGGATTGCAGTTGGTGCAAGGTGGCGGCGCGCAGTCGGTGCAAGTCTCAACCAGACAGCCTGAAGAGGTGAGGATGACTGCGAGCATCAACAGCATCGCAAAAGGGGCGGAGAGAAAATTTGGTTTCATAACACAGGAACTAAAAGGTGAATCAAGCATTTTTCTGAAACCGATAGTTCAATCTCAGTGCCACCGATAGGGCGCAAATGGCCTAAACCGATTCAGCAGTAGCGAGGATTTGGGCCTCGCTTGCCATGCCAACAATCAGAAGCCTCGGATTTGTCCAGATTACTAGTCGGCATCGTCCAATGTCGCCGTCGGCGCGAGGGATCGCTTGGATCAATCGGGAGCCGAGGCAGTTTCTCAGGCGAGAATGCCGCCCGCATCCACCTCCAAATGCAGGAAATCGACATCGCCCCTCCAATGTTAACAAACGCTTCGTTTTCATTAACATTGGAGGCGGAAAATGTATCAAAAGACCATTTTCCATAGATCTACTCCATTGGTATAGAATCGCGATCCATGTACCCTAGGGCCTTGTTTTTAAAGTTTTTGAGGTGGTTGGGATTGTTTCGCCAGAATTAACACAGACGAAATATCTTGTTTACAATCGGGTTGTTGCTTTGCGTATGGAAAAACGTATGCTCAATACGCTCATCATGAGCCTTGTTCTTGTACTCGCCTTTGCAAGTACAGCCTTGGGTCAAAACGGCACCATCTACGGCAAAATCACTGACAAAGCCAATCAACGGCCCATCGAAACTGCGACGGTATTTGTACAAGGCACCACCAAGGGCGCGCTTACCGATGCAGATGGTATCTTCTTGATCGAGGTGCCTGCTGGAACCTACACACTGGTGGTCAAGTTGATCGAATACAAAGACCTCATCATCTCTGATGTCGTAGTGCCTGCGGGCGGCAAAACAGAAGTGAACCGTGGCATGGAGGTCTTTGGATCGACCATGGATACCGTCAAGATCACCACCACCGTCCTCAAAAACTCCAATGTAGGCGTGATGTCCTTCAGGAAAATGGACGACGGCATGGTCGTGGGTGTATCTGCGATGGACATCGCCCGTTCACCCGACCGCAACACGGGGCAGGTATTGCGCCGCATCAGCGGGGCCAGCATCCAAGAAAATAAGTTTGTTGTGATCCGTGGCCTAGGCGACCGTTACAACATCGCCCAGGTCAATGGCATGGCCCTGCCTAGCACAGAGCCTGACCGTCGTGCATTCTCCTTTGACATCTTCCCTGCGGGCATGCTCGACAACCTGATCATCCAAAAGACGGCGACGCCCGACCTGCCTGGCAACTTTGCTGGCGGCGTGATCCAACTCAACACCCGCGACATTCCTGAAAAACGCTTCGTCAACGCATCCATCTCCAGCAACTACAATTCACAAAGCACTTTCAGGCCATTCACCACCTATCAAGGCAGCAAAAATGATGCTTTAGGCAATGGTGGCCCTGCCCGCGAATTGCCCACAGCCATCCCCGGCACCGATGAATACAAGGCACAACTGACAGCTGTCGAGACGCGCTACACGGCCTCCAAGCTCATGCCCAATGACTGGGCGATTCAAAACAAAAATCTCGCGGCCCCGAGCATGAACGTGAACCTGGGCTTTGGCGACCACAAGACCTCTGGACGCAGCGACTTCGGCTTCATCGTCGGCGGGCTCTACCAGTATCAACGCAAGCTCATCGTGTCTGAGCGCGGCGACTTCAACCTCGACACGACCCGCATATTTTCCTTTCTGGATTACCAGCACCGCGAGGATGCCCAACTGGGTGGCCTCGTGAATCTGGCTTATTCCTATGACAGCACACAAAAAATCTCGCTCAAGACGATGTACAATCAGTCTGGCGAAGACCTTTTTGTGCAACGCACGGGTGTGGACGTGATCAACCAGCAAAACATCAGGGCTACCTCGATGCAATACACGGGCACGAGTCTGCTTTCGAGCCAACTCAATGGCACGCACGACCTCTTCAAGTCTCGCTTGGAACTGAGCTGGGGTGGGAGCTATAGTAAACTCAATCGCACGGTGCCCAACCTGCGCCGCATGTATTATGTGCAGAATATTGGAGATACGGTCTTCCAAGCCTACGTGCCGCCGGGCGCTCCCTCGCCCAACTATGCGGGTAAATATTATGGTGCCCTCGCCGAGAACAATTATGGTGCGGACGTAAATCTGGCTGTGCCTTACAATATCGGCAAAGTGAACCAAAAGATACATGCCGGCTTTTCGTCACAGATCAGGGATCGTGAATTCAACTCGCGCGTGTTTGGTTATGTGATTGGCCGCACCGCGACGTTTGACTGGACGCGCTTGCTCGAGAGCCAAGACACCATCTTTGACGAGAGCGCCATCGGCACAGACGGCTTCCGCCTAGCAGAGAGTACGAACCCTAGCGACTCCTACACAGCGGGTTCTGAGCTGCTGGCCGGTTACTTCTTGAGCGACAATCACCTGCCTGGCCGCTTGCGTGCCGTGTGGGGATTGCGCGTAGAGCAATACCGTCAGCGCCTGAATACGATTACATTTGGTGGTGACACGATTGCGCTCGACACCACCGTGACCGACTTCCTGCCCTCGATCAATCTGAGCTGGGAAATGCGCTCCAACATGTTTTTGCGTGCCGCTGCCTCCCGTACCGTCAGCAGGCCCGAGTTTAGGGAGTTGGCTCCGTTCAGCTTTTATGATTTTAACACGAGCTCCTCGGTTTATGGCAACGATACCTTGGTGCGTTCACATATCTTGAACTTGGATTTGCGCTATGAAATCTATCCCAAAGCGGGTCAATTGATCTCAGGAACGATATTTTATAAAAACTTCAAGGATCCGATTGAGCAGGTCATCGATGCCTCCTCTGGCTCTGGTTCACGCATTTATACTTATCAAAACGTGCGCGGCGCAAACAATTTTGGTGCTGAGTTGGAGTTTCGCGTCAAAGCCAATCGCTTGGACTCGCTGGTACACTGGAAAGGTTGGGACAAGATTACCTGGTTTGCCAACTTGAGCTACATTCGCTCCCAAGTGGATCTCGCAGGGGTGTCCACACAAGTCGGCGGTGATTCGCTGCGTGCGCTGCAAGGTCAGTCACCCTACCTGATCAATACTGGTCTGCAATATTTTGATGTCGTGCATGGTATATCGGTGTCTGCACTCTTCAACCGCATCGGTCGCAGGATCTTTCAAGTGGGTAGCAATGGGTTTTTGGATATTTATGAGGCACCCCGCTCGGTCTTGGATTTTCAGGTCGCGGTGCGCGTATTGCGCAGGGGCGAAATCAAACTCAATTATTCGGATGTCTTGAACCAAAAAAATGTATTCTACCAAGATCAAAACAAGAATGGAAAGTTTGATCAAGGGATTGATACACAGTTTTATGGAAACATGTTTGGATCCAATATATCCTTGGGATTTGGCGTGAATTTTTAAGGCCAATAGAAAAATGTAACACGGCAGGCGCTGGCTTCATAGAAAGTCAGCGCCTGCCGTGTTTTTGGGGCAGTTTTGGGGTGAATATTTGTTCATATTAAGTTCAGAAAAGGTTTGCAAAAGCATATCAAAGGCATAACTCCAAGGCAATAAAGCTTGCAGACCTTTGCATCAGTTTCTTAGGGATCTGATCTCGGGATAAAATGAAATCTATTATGAGAAAAAATCTATTCTTCCTTCTGGTTTTAATCTGCCTCGGAGTGAGTGTGCGTGCACAAATCACCGTGACTGGCGACATCACCGCCAACACAACTTGGACCAGCAACAATATTTATCAACTTACGGGTGGCTTTATTTATGTCACCAACAATGCGACCTTGACCATTGAGCCTGGCACCTTGATCAAGGGAAATGCAAGCTCTTTGGTGATCACACGCGGAGCCCGAATCATAGCTTCAGGCACGCCTTCCAGACCCATCGTGTTTACCTCATTTCAGCCAGCCGGCTCCCGGGCCGCAGGTGATTGGGGCGGGGTTTTGATCCTTGGCAGAGCGCCGATCAATGATCCAGCCGGTTTCCGTCTTGCTGAAGGTGGCATCGATCCGAGTAAAGGCCTCTATGGCGGCACAGATGTCAACGACAATTCAGGCGTATTCCAGTATGTTCGCATCGAGTTTGCAGGCATCGCTTTCCAACCCAACAATGAGACCAACGGCCTCACTTGCGGCGCAGTGGGCCTGGGAACTACCATTGACCACGTGCAAGTGAGTTTCGGTGGTGACGACAGCTTTGAGTGGTTTGGCGGTACTGTCAATGCAAAATACCTGGTGGCCTACCGTGGCCTGGACGACGAGTTTGACACGGATTATGGATGGAGCGGCCGTTTGCAGTTTTGCGTTTCATTGCGCGATAGCTCGATTGCCGACGTCTCCGGATCCAACGGATTTGAAAGCGACAACGATGCAACAGGTTCCACCAACGCTCCATTGACAAACGCCGTCATCAGTAACTTGACGATCGTGGGTCCCAGGCGCACCTCGAGCACAACCGTGAACACCAACTACAGGCGCGCTGCTCACTTGCGCCGCAGCACAAGCCAATCTGTTTATAACACGATCCTCGTCGGTTACCCCACAGGCATTAAGGTCGAAAACCAAACCACCTGGAACAACGCCGCAAGCAATTCCTTGCAATGGAAAAACAATATCATTGCAGGCTGCCCACAGCCCTTTGATACGGCTGGCCTCACCACGGGCCCTACCACCTTCTTCCTGCCCTGGTACAATGCCAATAGCAACACCACCCTTACCAATGTGAGCGACGTGATGTTGACCAATCCCTACAACTTTACCAACCCCAATTTCCGGCCGATGCCAGGTTCACCTGCCTTGACTGGCGCCAGTTTCACTTCGCCCAAACTTAGCAATCCCTTCTTCACCCCGACCACCTACCGTGGTGCATTTGACGGTACCAATGACTGGACGGCTTGCTGGACCAATTGGAATCCGCAGAACACCCCCTACACGACGCCGGGAATTGATAATCTTCCGCTTGCAGTAAATGCTGCAGGCCCCACGACCTTCTGCCAAGGCGGAAGTGTAACCTTGACTGCCACTGCTTCAGGTGCCACTTACCTGTGGAGCAATGGTGCAACCACTTCCAGCATCTCTGCCACCACCTCGGGTTCCTACACAGTGACCGCCACGAGCGGCGGATGCACAGCGATTTCAACGCCCATCGCAGTAACTGTGAATCCGGCTCCGTCGCTATCAGTTACGCCATCGGGCTCCACCACCTTCTGTCAGGGCGGAAGCGTAACCTTGACTGCCAATGCTTCAGGTGCAACCTACCTGTGGAGCAATGGTTCAACCACTTCCAGCATCTCCGCCACCACCTCGGGTAGCTACACAGTGACTGCCACCAGCGGCGGATGCTCAACGATTTCTACGCCCATCACCGTAACCGTGAATCCGGCTCCTTCGGTATCAGTTACTCCTTCGGGCTCCACCACCTTCTGCCAGGGCGGAAGTGTAACCTTGACTGCCAATTCTTCAGGTTCAACGTTCCAGTGGAGCAACGGTTCAACCACTTCCAGCATCACCGCCACCACTTCGGGTTCCTACACAGTCACTGCCACCAACAGCGGATGCACAGGGATTTCAACGCCCATCACCGTGACCGTGAATCCAGCTCCTTCGGTATCAGTTAATCCTTCGGGTCTCACCACCTTCTGCCAAGGCGGAAACGTGATTCTCACTTCTTCCTCTGCCAACGGCTACTCATGGAGCAACAGCAGCACCTCGCAATCCATCTTGGTGAATTCAACGGGTTCTTATATTGTCACGGTGACTGATGCCAATGGCTGCACCAATGCCTCCACCCCGGTTTCGGTGACGGTTAATCCGCTTCCCACCGCAATCGCAACTGCGAATGGCAATACATCCTTCTGCACGGGCGACAGTGTTGTAATCTGCGCGTCAGGCGGAACCAGCTACCTCTGGAACAATGCATCAACCTCCAATTGTATCGTGGTTTTCGCATCAGGTGCTTTTTCAGTGCAGGCAACCGATGCCAACGGATGCACCTCGACTGCCTCCAACAATGTGAACGTGAATGTGAGTGCAACTCCGCCTCCTAGTGTGAACGTGGTGGGTGATTCCCTGCTTTGCGATGGAGAAACCGTTGATATTTGCAGCAGCCAGGCAGATTCTTACCTGTGGAGCAATGGCGATACGACGCAATGCATCACCGTGGGCTCTGCTGGCACTTACAATGTCATCGTAACCAACGCGAACCAGTGCGATGGAGTCGGACTGAGCGCAGATGTAACCATCACTGTGAATCCTACCCCGGTCGCTGGGTACACTTTCTCGGGCAATTTCCCTGCCATCAGCTTCACCAGCACCAGTATGGGAGCCACTACCTGGGCTTGGGACTTTGGCGACGGCAATAGCAGCAGCCAAGCCAATCCTGCACACGTTTATCAATCTACGGGCAATTATCAGGTATGCCTCGTGGCAGGAAATGCATTCGGATGTACTGACTCTCTTTGCCAGTCGGTTGATGTGCTCGTCAGCGTGACCAATCCGGATATGTTCATGGGAGCAATGCTGCGCCCCAACCCAGCGAAAGATGCCGTTACCCTTGTGTATGAACTGAGCAGTTCCTCCGCAGTAGAGGTGGTTCTTCTGAACTATGCCGGCCAGGTTATCAATAAGATTGAAAACCAATATGATTCCGGAGTTCAGGAAATGATCCTTGACGTTGCGCAACTGCCTGCTGGTTTCTACTTTGTGCGCATCAACACGGAAATGTCCAGCAAAACCCTCAAACTGACGGTAGCTAGGTAAAACCAACCTTGTTGGTTTAGCCAAAGAAAAATTCACTAAATGCGAAAAGGGCTGCTTCGATGAGGCGGCCCTTTTAGTTTTTCCCAACCTCAACAGCAGCTTCATCACCCCGACCACCTACCGTGGCGCATTTGATGGCACCAACGACTGGACCGCTTGCTGGGCCAATTGGGATCCACAAAACACACCTTACACCAGCGCTGGCATCAACAACTTGCCTTTGACCGTGGCTGCTGCTGGTCCCACGACCTTCTGCGATGGTGGTTCTGTGAATTTGGTCGCTACCTCTACCGCTACCAACTATGTTTGGAGCAACGGTGGCAGCACAAGCACGATCAGTGCTACACAATCTGGCACCTATACCGTGACGGCCAGCAATGGCGCTGGTTGTGAGGCGCAATCTGCAGCGATCACCGTGACCGTCAATGCACTTCCTACCGCCAACTTCTCAGGTGGCGGCGTGTTTCCACAATACTTCTTCTTTGACTTGAGCATGGGTGGTGCAACGAGCTGGGCTTGGGACTTTGGCGACGGCCGCACGAGAACCCTCCAAAACCCTGTCCATACGTATGCCACTGCAGATTCCTTCCTCGTATGCCTCACGGTGACCACCGTTGATGGTTGCACCGACGACTTTTGCCAATACTTGAGAGTCACTGTATCCTCAGAAAACCCTGTGGTGTCTGCATTGCGCCTCACCCCCAACCCAGCCACGCAGCAGACACGCTTGAGCTTCGTGCTCGACCACGCCACACCTGTGACGGTGAGCATGATGACCTTGGCCGGCCAGGTCGTGGGCGTTCAATCTGCTGACCTCGGTGCTGGTGCCAATGCCTTGGTCCTCGACCTGAGCAAATTGGCAGCAGGCATCTACATCGCCAAGTTGGATGCCGATGGCATCTCACAAAGCGTGCGTGTTGCTGTGATGCGCTAATCTACCCGCTCGTACTAGATCTCGTTTCGAAAAGGGCCATCCATAAGGGTGGCCCTTTTTTGCGGTGCTTGCCAGACACGATCCTTTTGTAGGGCCACAACCCGCTGTGATATCCGTTTGTCGGGCCACCCCATCCCGACATCGCCGCATTTGCGTAAACCCATTGTTGATCACCATTTTGATCATCCAAGGAATGAATAGGCTTCTAGCTAGGTTATGTCATGGGCAAGGAATACGCATTGCGCAAAAGCAACGCGGCACCACCCCAAACCCCAAACTCTGAAGCTCCCAAGACTTGTTCGCCTTGGTGGATGGACACTGCCAACCCTAGCCCAGACCTAAGCCAGACTTAGGCCATACCTAGGCTGAGTCTAGGCTGGGTCTAGACCAGATTTAGGCCAATACCGCACTTTGACCGCATAAACTCCGCATAAACTCCGCACATACTCCACACATACTACCCTGGCAACGCCCACTTCCGTTCCGACAAAACGCTCCTTCGAGTTCCATGCCGTGGACGCTATACAAGGCTATGCACACCCCCTAGAAATCGGCAGAAGCCCGCCTCGCTTCGTAGAGATTGAACATGAGAAATTGAAGCGCTTAAGTTGACCCACATGCGACATCGTCGGGAGAGAGGCCCGACGAACGGCCCCTATTGGCACCGCTGCTCGCTTTCCAGCCAGGGGCCGCCACTTGAATAGAAGCCGTACTTCACCAAGCCCATCCCTGTGCTCAAAACCCAGCGTCCCTGATGGCAGCGATCATCTGGAGCACGTCGTCTTGGAAGAGGTTGTAGGGCAATGCGATCGGCGTGCCATAGCGTTTGTACATGCGTTGGAAGACATACTTGCGAAAATCGGCATACTTAGTGGTGAATGCCACAGGGTCCTTGAGCTGCACCAGCACCTTCTTGGAGAGTCCATATTGCGCGACCTGGTAGCCCGCGATGTCGCTCCACAATATCTTGCCATTGTACATCGGCGAGCCATGAAACCACAGCCCCGCAGCGTCGGCCTTGAGCAGGGGTTCGCTGTTGAAAATGCGCAGGAAATTGTAGAAGGTCGTGTAGCCAAATACAATGCAGCCGATGAAGGCCACAAAGAATACAACCAGCCTCAACTCGCGGTGCATCACGATCTCCGCATTGCCCATCATCCACACGCTCAGCCCCAAAGCTGCACCTGAGACCAAGGCTTGCCCCACCAGACGCGATTTTTTGGCTTTGTAAATCAATGTCACTGCTTCCATCCCCGCAAGTTAGGAATAGAATCAGGAATGGACAATCGCATTGCGCAAGGAATAGTGATTGTAATTTCATTCCCAATTGCCGTGACGAAGCCACGTGCACATCGCAAACCAGCAAATGCCTCAAGCGGCCTGCGCCGATGGTTTACATTTACCCAAGCTGCTGATCCCGAAACGGCATGCTGTCGATTCCACTTTGGTCGGCATCACCTACCCTTTATTCATCAATCGCAAACTTATACCCGACGCCCTTGACCGTTTGAATATATTGCTCGCCGATCTTGATGCGGATGCGGCGGATGTGTACATCGATGGTGCGATCGACCACGATCACATCCTTGCCCCAGATCTCATCAAAAATGCGCTCGCGCGTCACCACCTTGTTGTACATCGATGCCAGCAGGTAGAGCAACTCAAATTCCTTGCGGGGCAATTTGATCTCTTCAGCGCCATGCACAATCAGGTACCTCTCGCGATCAATACTGAAAGGACCCACCTGCAGCGCCGAGGGATTGTCTTTTTGTCTCCGCCTTTGCAAGGCTTCGATACGAGACAGCAGCGAGCGGATCTTGATCGGCTTGGTGACATAGTCGTCGGCACCCGCATCAAATCCCGCAACCTCTGAGTATTCCTCTGACCGTGCTGTGAGGATCATAATGATCTTGTCGGCAAAGGCTTTGTCTTGGCGCAGGGTCCTGCATACCTCGATACCGTCATGCTTAGGCATCATGATATCGAGCAGTATGATGTCTGGCTGATATTTCAGCGCCTTTTTGAGTGTTTCGTCACCATCGTGGGCCGTGATGACCTCGTAACCGTCTTTTTCAAGTGCATAAGACAGCATTTCCAAGATGTCTGGCTCATCGTCCGCAATCAATACCTTCGTCTTTTGCATCTTCTTAGATTTGATGCAAAGGACGCTCAGCCTTTTAGTGATTGTATGCCTAGGGTGTTAAGCTTTTGTTAATTGTTGGTCATCTTTTGCGGGGGCCAGAATGGCTTCCCAAGAATTGAAATTTCATTCCTTGGGACAATAAATTCCCCGTTCCTTGCTACATTCCAGCGGCGCTCGGCCAAAGTGGGCCTTGCAGGCTACTTCTTCCATGGTCCCTACCTTGGCAGCCAATTCGCAAAGCAGGAGGAATCAAATGAAAGGTGTATATACCGCATTCATCCAGCAGATTGCGCCTTGCATCGAAAAACAGCAAATCCCAGAGCGTGCCTTTCCAATTTTGGTAACTTTGCGGGAATAGAAAAAAGAACACGATAGTCCTATGAAAAACCTTGTTTGGATGTTGATCACCACGGTATTGCTCGCTGCCGCCTGTGCGACGGTGCCTATTACTGGCCGCAAGCAGATGAAAATGCTGCCCAATGCCACCCTCAACCAGATGGCCAGCCAAGAGTACACCAAGTTTTTGGCGACACACGCGCTCAGCACAGACGCCACCAAGGCAGCGCAGGTGCAACGGGTAGGGGAGCGCATCCAAAAGGCAGTGACCAACTATTTCACCGCAAAAAAGCAGACCAAGTATTTGGCCGGCTACCAGTGGGTATTTAAGCTGGTCGAGGATCCATTGGTCAATGCATGGTGCATGCCAGGGGGCAAAGTGGTGGTTTATACAGGCTTGTTACCCGTGAGCCTCAATGACGACGGCTTGGCTGTCGTCATGGGCCACGAGATCGCCCATGCCATCGCCAACCATGGCAATGAGCGCATGAGTCAAGGGCTTGCCGAGCAAGCAGGTGGCGCAGCCTTGTCGGTAGCCGTCAGCAACCAGTCCCCGGCCACCCAAAACCTCTTCATGAAAGCTTACGGCGTCGGTGCCAACCTCGGCGCGATGCTGCCCTTTAGCCGTCTGCATGAGTCAGAGGCCGACGAGATGGGCCTCATCTTCATGGCCATGGCAGGGTACAATCCTGAGGAGGCCGTCCCCTTTTGGCAACGCATGGAAAAGGCTAGCAGTGGCCAGGCCCCCCCAGAATTTCTGAGCACCCACCCAGCACATGCCACGCGCATTGCCCGGCTCACCAAAGTGATCCCCACCGCCAAAGCCTACGCGCAGAAATACCCCATCAAGTAGCAGCATGCAGCACTGGATCGGGCCCACGTCCCAGCTTCCTAGCGGGGCAACGATGATTCACAATGCACCTGCAACCTGCTTCTCGGTGCGACCCACCTTCAAAGCAAACGGATCCCATGCACTGCATGGGATCCGTTTGCTTTATGCCCGCGCTTCTGATACAAGCGCAAAGTGATTCAGGGTCGGCTCAATGAATAAAATAATCCAAGCCATTCGCCACCGCAAAAAATGAGTAGGCTGTGCGGCCGCTCAGCCATAGGCTCACGGTATTGATGACCGTGCCCGATGCATCGCGCAGCTCCACATCATACTGTCCATGGGGCAGGTTCACGTAGGCCGAGTTGTTCCAAAAGGCGATGTTGGAAATACTGATCCTGCCGTCAGTGGAGCCTAGCGAAGCCGTTGCCTGCGTATTGCTCAGGTTGATGAAGCGTAGCGCAGTCGTCGTGTCGGTCGCATATTCGACCGCGTCTTTGATTTTTAAGAAGCGGATCTTGCCAGCACTATCGGCAAGGCAGATCGTATTTTTTTCGTCCTTGGCGAGCACAATCTCGCGGGGCGGCATGAGCGTATCGGGCTTCACGTTGAGAAAGCGCTGACGGCTAGCACTTAGATAGAGCTTGCCATTGCCAAACTCGTCGGGGGTGCCGCTTGCCTCCAAGTCCGCATAGCCCACGATCGGGAAGTTGCGGCGATAGAGAAAGTCATCGATCACCACATCGTCAGCATTGAAGTAGTCAAAGGTGAGGTCAAACGTGTCGCTGGGAACCGCACTCATGATGTGCAGGTAAGTACGATCCTTGGTTGGGGGCGTAGGATCGTCTTTTTTACAGCCTACAGCCAAAAGCGAGGTAGCAATCAGGGCCAATGCAATCGATCGTCTCATCTAAATCTCTGGTATTCTTAGCGTAATCTAGGCCCAATTTACGAAGAATTCTTGAAAACAAGCGAGGGATGATGCGGGGAAACAAGCAATAACCTTGTCTGCGTCCTATATCGCCTTCTAGTTGGGGGGAGCACTTATTTGTTGGTCCTCACCAATCCTATCTGAAATTTGCGCCGCTTTACCCTCGATTCCTCAAAGGCAGATTGGCCGACAAACGATCATTGTAGCCTAAATTGGAAATCCTAGCTATGTAAAATGGAACGAAAATTTCGTTCATCGGCCCATCTATAGATAGCACCAACGAGTGATCCACATAAGAGGAGAGAGGCTGGGTGGGAAATTTGCAAGTCAATTGGGTTGATGAGTAAGTACTTGAACCCAGGAGAAGCAAACGGCATTGGCCAAACAATTTTGAAGCATGTCATTTTAGTGGATTCAAAATGTGTAGCTTGGAGAGTGTCCCGCAGTATTTCCTTCGCTAATGATGGGTCGGCGTAAATACCCAATCGATCGGCCTATTGTGAATAGTGTTTTCAAATACCCCTCTAAAACGCAAAAGAGGCCCCCCTTGGGGAGCCTCTTTCGCAGGAAGAAACGAGGTCAGATATCAGAATACGTCCACGATACACATGGCATTGCTCTGTGCAAACACATAAGGCAAGCTAGCCACCTCTTGTGAAAATTCGATCCCTAGACATGCAATGAGCCCGCAGTTCGCCGTCATCGCAGGGCTATTGGGCAGCGTCGCAACAAGTTGCAAAGGTGCCGTCATCACCCCTTCGATAGGGATCAAACCCGACTCGGCCTTAGCATTCTTGCCATTCAGCCCAGGCTCCACAGGCAGGTACTTTTTCTTCACCTCATCGTAGGCATGGTCAGAAAGCACAGTGATGGCAAGGACCAGGCGCCAATGCGACGCCCCTTCGGGCGCAGTCACCAAGTCGTCGATGCTAAAGATTGGCACATCGACCGTCACTTCGTTCCGCCCCACATTCACCGATACAAGGTAGTCGGCCACAAATGCGGTTGACAGTTGCGCACCAGCATCGAGGTCGATCCCGATCAATCCGGCCTTTTGGGGCACGATTTCAATCGGGCGCTTCCCACGTATGCCGCTCGCGCCATTAGTCATTTGACGAAACACCGCAGTCAGTCGGCCCGTCACGCCATCATCCGCAAAGCGTTTCATCACATTCGCAAGCCCGACCCGCAAGGATTTTCCAGCATTCGCGCTACCTCCAAACTCACGGTTGTTTTCCCGGGTACGTTTGAATTCGCTTGCCTTCGCGATTCGATCCTTGCTTACGCCACCAGTCTTGCCGATGATCAATTGCCCTTTCCGTTTCTGGAAAGTAGTTGCACCAATTTTGCCCTGTACTTCAAACAGGGATGAATACTTACTCATAAGTCATCCAATATTAAAGGTGAAAAAAGAACTAAAAGGAGCTTTACTGCTCACGAAAAATTGATTGCTTTTGTGTCCGAGCGAAGTTCGCGAGACCACATTTGGGCACAATAAGCAATCCACAATCCTAGGAATTAAAAGAACGATTAGCATGCAAATACCTTGATTCAAATAGAAAATTTCTGGATTGAAATCGCATATTGCGATAGCAGTGATATTGAAGAATATTCATGCCAATGGATGTTGAAAAATTAGCACAAAGTATTCACCTATCGAGATGTTTCGGGAAGATTGACCTCCGCACAAGGCGATGGTTTAAAGATGCAAATCGGGCATGCATTTTCCTTTTAGGAACCTCTATGCATTGAAATTCAGCAACTTTAGATGCGTCTGCAAACGCACTAGGCACAGTTGGTATCATAGCCCAATGCGAGGAAGAAGTTCATTCTTTGAGTCGATGCTTACTGCTTCGAATAAGGCGATCAAAAAACGGATCAACAAAGCATCATGGGTTTTTAGAGAGATTCTTTTGATTTGAAAGCTGCTGGGTAAACATTAGTCCTTGTTGGGGCGGAGGTCGGAATCATGTTTTGCATAAGAACGTATTTGAAGGTTTTGAAATATAGAATCGCAAGCAACAAGTGCAGCAGGTGATTTTTCCTAGCTGTCTTCTGCAAATATATGTGGGACAAAATCATAAATGCAAGCCCTGTGAGAAAATATTTTTATTTTTTTTAGCTGCCATCCGCAAATAAATAAAATAGAATTCACACGCGAAAATTACTTCGCAAATTGAGCGGGAAATTACAATGCAATATTTGGCAAGGGCGCCGCAATAAAAGCCAGTGTCTAGCATAATATTTTCCACGCCGATCCCGAAAGCAGGTCATCGGTCAGGCCACTAAAGCCCATTGCCAATTCCCTCCTCCAGGAGCAGATCGCAAAAACAAGTCATGCAACATCGCAAGCAATGCAATCGATATGTACAGACCACATGAGCCAAGAGCAATTGCCCCAAACAACACCCAACGGTTTGCACCCCTGCGTGGAAGAATATGCCACCAGTTCCCTACTCCGGTGGCCAGTTATCCCTAACTTTCTCCAAACCAATTCTCAAAAGGAGCTGCGCAAGCCACCTAGTGGCAATCGCGCAACACAATGCAAGCATACAAAATCAAAAACGTCCGCGCAGCACCAATGTACCAACGGGCAGTCCTGGAGGATGAAGTGGCAGTCTGGATGTACCAACGGGCAGAAACGCCTATAAAAGACGAGGCTTGTTTGAGCCATCCAAGAGGAGGGCCAAAATGCAGCAAAAGAAGGCAACAGCAACAGCTCCCCACACCACAAATCAGCCCCCATGGCGCAGAAACGAAGGTTTAGGGGTTGAGGCATGCAGATCTAGCACCAGCACCCACCATCGCTGCGGTGATCGCTGTCCAAGCAAAGCCACATGCAGCACCTCCACACCACCTGGTCGTTTTGGAGGACGAACGGGCAGTCCTACGGACGAACGGGCAGATGAAGAAATCAAAGTGCAACTTTCATCCAAGTGGTCGTTTTGGAGGACGAACGGGCAGTTCAAATGAAGCCAAGGCACCCAGTCGGCCACGCACGATACGTCATAGCAGGCAACGCCACGACTTCTGCTTTCATGCCGCAATGTAGCGGTCTTGGGTTCAAGGGCTAGAGGTAAAATTGACAAATCCGTTCGCGAACGCAGGGTAAAGCGTTCGTGAACGGATTTGTAGAGCCGCAAATCCCGCCGCCCTGTACACGCCATGGCCCCACAATTACCAGGGAACAGCAAGAAGCCCCCTTCCGGGGGCTTTGAAATACATCAACACGATCACTTCCGGCGCAACCGCTTGCCGCAAGCCTTGCATTTCACACCGCCCTGTTCGTCGGGGGGCTTGGTTGTCGCCGTCGTCCCGTCATGCGCAGCCGCGTGGATCGGCTCCTTCCACTTCTTGCAGGAGTGGTAGTTCAGGCAGAGCGCAAAAGACTCCACGCGCCCGTAACCTTGGAAAAACGAGAGTTCGGCCTTGTATGCCGCTTGCGCCTTCTTAAGGCTGTGGAAACCCTCGTGATCCTCCGTCGGCCCTGCCTTGCCCCGGTAATTGGCAATGCTGCTCAATCTGTACTTGTACCCAAGCCTGTACCTTGCCCTTGGGTATCCGAATGCCTTGTCGAGGAATGCATTCCATTGCCACCAAACATGCCTGATGTTCATGCACATGACCTTGTGCGGATTTTCATTGCCTGACCGCCATCCCCCTGATTTCCTCCGAGCCGCCCGCGCTGCCCAGGAAGTAGGTGTAGCGGATGTCGGTGCCGACGCGGCTGCATTGCAGCGGCGCAAGCTCCAATGTCGGGTCGTCGTCGGGCGTGAACAGCCCGAGGGTGACCCGGCCAGTGAGTATCGAGCCGAGCATCGCGTCGATCCTCACGCGGTTGGTGCCGATCCGCTCCACGAGCATCACGCTTGCGGTGATTGTCGTCTGCACCTGCCCCGCCTGGCTTGTGATGGCCACCGTGTCGTGGGCCTCGTAGCTGCCCGCCCATTCGTCGGCGGCGTAACGGCAGCTACCGTCGTCGAGCGTGGCCCCTGCATTGTGGTTGATCGCGTCGGCGTCCATGCAGCCGGGGACTTCCCGCTTGCAACCCGTCGCGGCCACCATCGCAGCCGCCATGAAAGTCAAAACTAATCTTTTCATATTCATGCAGTTTAAGATTTACTATTCATCCATCCACCTTGCCCAACGCCTCCGTATGGATCGGATTCTTCCACTTGCCCGAACCGTGGTGGTTCAGGCAGATAGCAAAGGACTCGATTTCCCTGCCCTTGTAGAAGGCAAGGAGGATGTCGCGGTAGCACCTCCGAGCTGATACGAGGTCGTAGTAGGAGAAGCTGGTTTCCCTTGGATCACCGTCCCCCCGAACCATGGCCCTGAAAGTCACCCTGAACTTGAACTTGCGTTTATCGTCGAATTCGCCCTGCCCCGTGGGCAGTCCCAAATCCGAGATTCTCTCCAATGTCCCACCATAATCTTCCATCCCAATTTCCAATTGCTAACTGCTATTTACTACCTCCTAACTGCTAACTGCTACCTCCTAACTGCTAACTACTACCTCACTTCCTCCGTATAGTCAATCCCCCCATCTGCAAGTCCCGGCCCCCAGCATCTTGCAAGACCCACCAATAAACCCCGTCGGGCAAGTTCCCACCATCAAAATTCTGGTGCAGCCCATCCATTTCCAGCTCCTTGCCACCGCCCTCATTGAAGAGGTAAAGCCTATAGGCAGCGGGATCGACGCCGTCGAGGCAGGTGATCATCCAAGTGTCGTTTTGGCCATTGCCGTCTGGCGTGAAGACTTCGGGGATGAAAACGCGGGTGGTGTCGGGACTCAACACCACCCGCACCGTGTCGGGGAATCCAGCGCAGGAGGCATTTCGGGGCGATAGCAGCACTATGAGCTGTCCCAGCTCGAATGGCGCGACAAACGTAGCCGATAGGGCCAAACTCGCTGGCATTGCAGGGCCAAAGGCCGCAATGCTGCCCGAATCAGGCGATATGTCGCGCAGGTTGGTGCCGATGGCCAGCCAATCGACCACCGTACCCGCGATGTCGGTCGCGATCTGGATGTCCACGCTGGATGAACCCAGTGCATTGGTCTCGGCTGTCGAGACCGTCGCGGTGAGCCTCGGCGCTGGCAAGCCGCGCAAGACTGCCGTGAGGCTGTCGCTGCAACCTTG
>JANORP010000071.1:0-28385 GCA_031415375.1 Bacteroidota bacterium
CTCCCCACAACTTGTGGGGAGGCCCGACGAACGGGTCATCACCGTTGGGTCATCAACTTTGGATCATCGGCACATGGTCGCCTATGCGGCTGGCAAGGCCGTGGGCAGATCTTTCAAGGTTCATGGGCAATGGCGTCTCAAGCGGGTCAAGCGACCATGATCACGTTTTTTTCAGAAGGGGAGGTGCTTCACCTTGCATTCGAGCATCATACATCCAGATATTTGCCGCATGAATCCTTGGAGAATGTCAGTGAAGCACCTATTTCTGGCCATGTGTTGGCAACTCATGGCGACTGTAGCCCTTGCCCAGTCAGAGGCGCAGGCAGGTGATGCGCTGCGTTTGGAGCACAAAAGCGACAGCACATTGTCTGCGGAGGTGCAGGTCGATCAACCGATGCGGGTCTGGACCAGCGATCGCAAAAAATACACTGCGCGCCTCAAGGAGGTCAAGGATACAAGCTTTGTCATCGGCACCCAAGAGATTCCGATGACCTCGGTGGTCAAGTTGAGGGCCTATTCCAAGCCATTGGGGGTCAAAAAGGTAAAGACTTGGGCGCGGCGCAGTGCGTGGCCCATCGGCATGGGCCTGCTCGTACTCATCGTGGGATTGCTGGTATTGAGCGGCGTGAGCCTCTCGATTGGGGTTTTGATCGCCTTGCTCGGGTCCCTCACGGCATTTATCGGTGTGGCGATCCTGTTTTTTTCCTTTGTCGTGTTGCTCAATGACAATACCCCAGCGACGACATTTAAGCGAGACAAATATTGGCTGGTCAACGCCAAGAAATCGCGCTGATCGCTGCTGCGGATCATGTGGCTGCTGTCAGCGAAAAAAGTCGCGCACTGCCTGGATCACGACCGCTTGATCGGCACTGCTCAAGCCGGTCGATGAGGGCAGGCACAGCGACTCCTCATACCACCTGAAACTATGGTCCTCGTGCTGGATGTACAGGCATTGCCCATACATCGGCAAGCGGTTCATCGGTACCCAGAGCTTGCGGGTCTGGATTTCATTGGCCTCCAGGTAGGCTTCCAATTGGCGGGCCTCGGTGGTGAATACACAATTGAGCCAGTAGCCGCAGTTGCGTTTGAGATCGCCCGCAGGTGCGAGTGTGAGGGCACGCACGTCGATGAAGCCCGCTTCATATTCGGTGCGGATGGCATGTTTGTTGGTCCAAAATTCAGGCAAGCGTGCGAGTTGCCCGAGGCCAAATGCCGCATTGAGATTGGGCATGCCATAGTTGAAGCCTGCCGCGTCGTGGATGTACTCCAGAGGGAATGATTTGGCTTGGTGCGCGAGGTGGCGCACATGGTCGGCGAGGCGGCTATCGTTGGTGAGCACGGCCCCGCCGCCGCCCGTGGTCATGATCTTGTTGCCGTTGAAGCTCAGCGTTCCCATGAGGCCCATGCTGCCAGCGGGTTTGGTGTCATAGCTCGCTCCGACAGCTGCCGCTGCATCCTCCAAAACGGCAATGCCCCGGCTACGCGCCAGCTCTAGAAGCCGGTCCATGTCGCAAAAATCGCCCAGCACATGCACGGGCACGATCGCCCGTATGGGCCTGCGCGAGGCTGTGTGGTAACACTGCCCGTCGGCAAAGCTTGTCTCGTCGCGCAAAAATGCCTCTAGCAGGTTGAGGTCGAGCTGTAGGTTGTCTGGCGCGGCGTCGATCAGGATCGGCTCTGCGCCTGCATGCACAACCGCATTGGCGGTGGCGACAAAGCTCAGGTTGGGGCAAATGACGTAGTCGCCTTTTTGCACGCCCAGGGCGAGCAAGGCCAGGTGTAAGGCTGCGCTACCACTGTTGACAGCGATCGCGAAGCGCACGCCCGAGAGCTGGGCGATCTTGCGCTCAAAGTCGCCGATGTCGGGACCTGCTGTAGAGACCCAACCTGACTCGATGGCCCGGGCCACCGACATTTGTTCGGTCTCGGAGATGTTGGGGATGGAGAGCTGTATCACTTGACAGTAGCAGAATTTACTGAATTTATAGAATCACTATTGGTGCTGAATTCTGGGTTTTGAATTCTAGGGGCTTATTTTTTTTTTGCCATTTTTTGATGGCTGGGGAGCGATTTTTTGGGCTTCATTGTTCAGCAGTTTTGGTAGATGTTGGAGAATGGGTCTTTGAAAGTTGCATTGGCCAATGCTTCCTTGATTTCTTGGATGCCATCGGGGACGCGGTGGGTGATTTGGAAGCCGAGTTGCTGGGCTGCCTTGGAGAAATCGACGCGGTAGTCTCGCGTATCGATATCGGCTTGGTTGCCATAGGCGACCTTGCCTTGCGGCACTTGCTGTAGCACTTGATCCACGATCATGGCCTTGCTGTAGTTTTCTTGGCTATCCCCAATGTTGAAGATGCCGCAGCCTTGCGCAGCCGGCAGCGTGAGTGGGTGCGAGAGCGCACGCGCCAAGTCTGCGACATGGCAATAGGGACGCCATTGGTGTTGCCCAAAGACGAGCAATTCCTTGTCCAGCATCAGGTCGCGCGTGAAGTGATTGACCGTGAGGTCAAAACGCATGCGCGGTGACAAGCCGTAGGCCGTCGCGAAGCGCAAAATGCTCACTTGCACGGAACTGACCGGGACCCTTGCCAGCAGGTATTCCTCAAAACCCACCTTGAGACGCGCATAATGGCTTTGCGGCAACAAGGGTGAGTTTTCGTGCAGCAAAGTTGCCCCTTCCTGCATCTGCCCATAATTGCTACAAGTACTCGCGAAGACAAATTGCTCCACGCCTGCCATTTCGGCCTCCTCAAACAAGGCCCGACTCGCCACATCCATCAATGCTGTCGCCTCGTCGGCAAATTGTTTGCAAGCGGGATCCCCGACAATGGCCGCCAAGTGGATCACGGCATGCACATTCGCAAGGGCACGTTTGCGGGTAGCGGCATCGCACAAGTCGCCTTTTAGGAAGCTGAAATGTGGATCATCCAAGATTTCCCGCAAACCTTCGCCTCCAAACAACAGTACATCCAAGCCACGCACGCGAAAACCCATCGCCAACAATTGCCGACACAAAACCGAGCCCACATAGCCCGCAGCGCCCGTCACCAAAATCTCCCGTTGCAACATATCCGCGAAATTAGTTGTTTTGGAATGAAAAACAGGTAGCAGTTAGCATGTGCGGTGATGCAACTGCTAACTACTACCTGCTAACTGCTACCTTTTTTGCCACTCCCATGAAAATAGAACATATCGGCATCGCCGTCCAAGACCTTGAAAAAAGCAAGGCACTTTTTGCGGCGATTTTCGGGCAGTCGCCCTACAAAGACGAGCACGTCGAGAGCGAGCACGTCGATGTCTCCTTTTTCCAGCTCGCCGACAGCAAGATCGAGCTTCTACAAGCCACGAGCCCTGAGAGCGCCATCGCCAAGCACATCGAAAAGCGCGGCGAAGGCATGCATCACATCGCATTTGAAGTGCCCGACATCTATGCGGCAATGGAGCGCATGAAAGCCCAAGGCTATCGCCTACTCAACGAGGCACCCAAGCGGGGCGCCGACAACAAGCTCATTTTTTTCATGCATCCCAAAGACAGCAATGGCGTCTTGGTGGAATTGTGCCAGGAGATCAGAGGGGATGCGGAGGTTGAGTAAGGGGGCTGGCTACGCAAACTCGATCTGCTGATAGATATCTGCGAGCTTAAAATGGATGCTCAGGGAGCGCAATTCCATCACCTCGTCCAAGCCCACATAAGTATGCGGATACCAAACGCCGTCTTCTGCCTTGTAGAACACATCGATCTGGGGCACATCTTGTGCGATCAAGACATATTCCCTAAATGAGGAAATTTGTTTGTAGCGTTGAAATTTTTTCCTGCGGTCAAAGGATTCCGTGCTATCAGACAGCACCTCCACGATCACGAGCGGGTTGGTAAGGATGTGTCTGTTCTTATCGTCCAAATTAGGTTTCCCGCAGACGACCGAGAGATCTGGGTAATAATAGGCGCTGGAATCCTCGATGCGAATTTTCATATTGCTGGTGAGTGGTTTGCAGGATCCACCATGCAGGGAGTTGCGCAGCAAGCGAGAAAACTCCCCAGCGATCAAGTCAAGTTCAATCGTGCCCCCCGCCATCGCAAAAATCTCCCCTTCAAAGTACTCGCTTCGATATTCAGCAGCCTCCTCAAGCGCCAAGTATTCGGCGACCGTATAGAATCGGACTGGTTCTGGATTCCCCATGATTCAAAAATAGGGTTTTTCGTCAATTTAGGCAAACTCCACCCGCCGGTAGATATCGACGAGTTTGACTTGGATGCCGATAGCGCGCAATTCCATTACTTCGTCCAAGCCAGTGTAGTTGTCGAAGCGCCAAAAGCCGCCGTCGGTTTTGTAAAATACGTCGATTGAGGGTTCGGTTTGTGAAATCAGCACATATTCCCGCAGGGATGAAATCTGGCGGTAGCGTGTGAATTTCTTAGTGCGGTCAAAATCGGCAGTGGAGTCAGAGAGAACTTCGATGAGAATAAGGGGGTTGGTGAGAAGGGTGCGCTTCTCATCCTCAAACTCAAAATGTTCGCAAGCGACTGTGACGTCGGGGTAATGGTATGCTTTTGAATTTTCGATTCTGACTTTTATCTCCGACGGATAAACGCGGCAAGGTTTTTCCGCCAGGTGCAAATTCAATTGCGTGATGCTATTGCCAACAATCAAATTATGATTTTCTGTTCCCCCCGCCATCGCAAAAATCTCCCCTTCAAAGTACTCGCTTCGATATTCAGCAGCCTCCTCAAGCGCCAAGTATTCGGCGACTGTGTAGAAGTGGACGGAACCTGAATTTCCCATGGATTCAAGAATAGCGCTTTCCGACGGTTTAGGCAAACTCCACCCGACGGTAGATGTCGGCAAGCTGGATATGGATGCCGATGGCGCGCAATTGCATCAGGTCGTCAAGGCCCTCATAGCTGTCGAGCCGCCAGCTCCCGTCATCTGTTTTGAAGAAGACATCGATTTGGGGTTCATTTTGGGAAATCAATACATACTCACGCAAAGATGAAATCTGCTTGTAGCGACGGAATTTATTGCCTCGGTCAAAGCCCTCGGTGCTTGGAGATAGGATTTCAAAAAGAACCACAGGGTTGGTGAGAATACCATCTTGTTCAAACTCAGCCTTCCCACAGACAACGGAAAGATCGGGGTAATAGTAGGCCTTGGAATTTTCTATGCGCACCTTCATGTTGCTTGTGAATGTTTCGCATCCCTTCCCGAAGATGGCATCGCCAATGAATCGATCGCAATCACTCGCAATGCGATCGTGATTGGGTGATCCCCCAGCCATCGCAAAAATCTCTCCCTCAAAGTATTCGCTGCGATATTCAGCAGGCTCCTCAAGCGCCAAGTATTCGGCGACCGTATAGAATCGGACTGGTTCTGGATTCCCCATGATTCAAAAATAGGGTTTTTCGACGGAATTGGCAAGACGTGCCATGTCCAGCATTCCTCGACCGCTCAAAAACCATCCTTCCACTTCCGCGCAATCAACCACGCGGTCTCCAGCATGGCTGGATCCCATGTGTTGAGGTTCCAATCGGTGTCGGCGAGCGCCGATGCACGGATGGCCATCTCGGCAGCCGCGAGGGAATCGCTGGTCTCCAAAATGTTGGAAAGGAGTTCTTGCTGCTGGTAGAGCGTGGCATCTTCCAGCGGTTCGGCAAGGAGGCCGGGCTGTGAGGGCAAAAACGAATCGGGAAGCAGGAAGTGCGCCAGCGCATCACGTCGCGCCTGCTCGGCATGCACGATTGCCCGCATCCGCCTGAAATCGGCGCGGTAGTCTTCTTGCATTTGCGCGGTCGCCAAGGCAAAACCCATGTGCTCCATCACCACAAATTTGAGCTGAGTGCAGCGCGGCATCGTTTGCGCCAGCAGTTCCCAGACCGCCTCGGGCACGCGGTCGTCGTGCGTATCGCGCCGCACACCCGGCGCAGGGCGATGCGCCGAGGGTTCCCAGCTCCCACCTGAAATATGGATTTCGCGCACGCGATGCAGCGGAAACGCATCCAGCATTTCCCCGGCATCCAACCCGAAATTGTGGAGCTGGCAGTAGAGGTTGTGGAGATCGAGGATCGCGAAACCATTCACGGGCGCGAGCAGGGCCTCCAAAAAATCGCCATGGATTTTGGCGGCTTGCGTGCTGCTGGCGAAGGCCAGA
This sequence comes from Bacteroidota bacterium, assembly GCA_031415375.1. Taxonomy (GTDB): domain Bacteria; phylum Bacteroidota; class Bacteroidia; order J057; family JADKCL01; genus JADKCL01. The sequence goes on from JANORP010000071.1 coordinate 6,145, forward strand.
TTTTCCAAACCCACCGGGCAGCCACAGGCATCCGCGATGCGCAGGAGGCGGTCACGCCCGATCGCGAGGGTCTGGGCATTGTAAGGCACCGACAACGGCGCACCCTTGTGAAAATCAGCGCCTGTCAAAAAGCCAAAGTGCTCGCTGATGTGGTCGAAGCGAAAGCGCTGCGATAGGGCGCGGAGTTCCCGCAACCAAGCAGCCTGCTCAGGCAGCCATTTGCCTGAGAACAGCGAAAAAAAGACCCCATGCCCGACGAGTCGTTCGGCCTCGCCGTAAGTCTGCAGCAGCTCTGCAAACCAATCGGGCAGCTCGGCATGCTGGAACAGCGTGTCAAATGACCATTCCAGGCCCTCGACCTCCTCTGCGGCAAACAGCGGCACCGCGGCCTGGATCAGGCCGACGTCGAGGTTGAAGGACAGGGAGGCATGGATTTCAGACATGGATCAAAGACTCAGCCCATGCCGCACAAACCACAATAACCGGGGCTTGGAGTTGGGGCCGGACGGAAAATGTCCTTGATTTTGCCGATGATGCCGCCACTATTGGCGGGCAGGATCCGGAATTCCTTGTTGTCACCAGCTTGTGGCTTCAGGGTTTGGCAACCTGTCGCGGTGCCGCCGAGGGCAGCGGTGATGAGCATGGCGTGGAGGATTGTTGAAGGGACTTTCATGACCTTGATTTTTGAAGATGGAAAATGACGCTGGATCTCAGGTCTTTTTGGAAGAGCCATCCAAGCAGTGAATGTGCGCTGCATACCAATGTTCTCAGGATGATTTTCCAATCACTTAGCCCATGCCGCAGGTTGGGCATGGTTCTTGGCGAGGGCAAAAGAGCGTGTTCACCTTGCCGACGATGGTCTGGATCGGGCTGATCTGGATCTGGGAGTTTTCACCAGGCGCGGAGACCACTTTGGAACTTGTACAGCTCGTAGCGGTGACACCCAGGGTTGCGGTGAGCAGCATGGCGCCGAGGAGATTGGAGGGAATTTTCATAGCATGTAGAATTTTAGGATCAATGATATGGGTTTGATGCAGCTGCCGAGTGAAGGGTTGGAACCACATCAATCTTTTTTCGTGACAAGTGAGGTCACCCTCAGCCCGATCAACCCATGCCACAACCAGGGCAGTCCTGGCCACCGTGGTGGCGTTCATGGTTGGGATTGCGTTTATTGCCATCGTCATTGGATTTTTTGGTCTTGCAACCTGTGCCTGCAGCAAGCGTCGCGGAGATGAGCATGGCGGTGAGGAGGGTAGCGGAGATTTTCAAAGTGTATGCGGGGTTTTGGGTGGGTCCACATTTTCTAGAAGCGAGCGAGTCAATCTGATCATACGGGCCGACCAGATTACCGATTGAGACTTGCCATGATATTTTCCATCACCTGCGCATTGGTGAGCACCCGTCCTGCAGCTATGTCTGCATCCGCCTCATCCAGTTCAGCCTTTTCTATTTCCGAAAGTTCGTCATACCAGTCATGCTCGCTCATGGCGGCTTGCATCAGTCCCTCGATTTGTGAGATCAACACCTCATCGTCCAGCGATAGCAGCCATTGTGCAAGCTCTAGTTTCCTGTCAGCAATCGTCTCTATGACTTTCATCATCCAAAGATGTTGAAATTTTAGGATTCTGTCAATGCTCTTGCGATGCTTTTGGCGCGACGACTTTCTGTTGAGAAGGAGGCACTAACCCCCTCAGCAGCCAGATGACATCATTGTAAGCGGCTCCCGACTCAGTCAGTAACGACGCGGCTTCTTCTTGACATGCCTAAAACGCACGATCAAAATGTGGTCTTCAGTGATTTGGTAGGCGATGCGATATCCTTTCATTTCAAAGGCACGGAAGTCGCCCGCGTTTTGCTTTCGATTGGGATCTGAGGGGTAGCGTGTAGGATTTGCCACGATAGCATCGATGGCATCGTCGATTTCATCAAAGACTTGATCGGCAATCATTCGGGAATCCTTGGCGATGTATCTCCAAGCGACGCGATAGCTTCTCTTTGCGGCCGGTGCCCAAAAAACGGAACGCTTCTTCACCAATGCTTTCTTTCTCGCTTCAGGGCTTCGTGGGGAGTGGCCAGTCCATTTTTCATATCCAGCACTGCTTGATCGATTTCAGCATTGTATTCCTCCAAAGTATCCTCGTGCTCCCCAGTTTCGAGGCTCATCTCGATCAGCATCTGAATCTCATCCAGAATCTTGGCATCCTCAATGAGCAAGACATTCTTGGCGATTCGCTCCCGTTCCGTCTTGAAATCCGCGACCATATTTGCATCCTTATTTATGTAAATATAGCGCAAGTGGGCGAATCCTAGTTATGATGTTCGACCGTTTTTTTTATTCCCGCCATTGCCTCTCCGGTCGGCATCATCGCCTTTAGCAGCCAGATCACATCGTTGTAAGCCGCTCCCGACTCGACATCGACCACATTGTCGAGGTGGCTGAAAAAGTCATTGAGCACAAAGAGCAGCCCGCTCTGCAAGTCTGCCAGCTTGTGGGCAGGATCCTCGGCGGGGAGGGTGAATGCCCAACCCGAGGATAATCGACACGTTAGGATGCGGCAAAATTTCCTTTGTAAAAGGCGGATGACTCGGAGGCGATCGTTATGCATTAATACTCCAATGGTTTCTGTCTCACATGGCGTAGCCTGAGAATCTTGATTTGGGCCTTTGTGATTTGGTAAGCGATGCGATATTGATGGATTTCAAAGGCCCTAAAATCTCCCTGATTGTCTTTCCGAAATCGGTCGGGAGGAAAACGGGTTGGGTTTTCAAGCAGCTTGTTGGTTGCCCCGGTGATGTCATAAACCACCTGTCGGGCGTATTCCGGAGAGGTCAACGAGATGAATTCCCATGCCAACCGAAGCTCCGTTTTAGCTTGGTAAGACCAAACCACCTTGGTCTTTTCTTCGCCTACCATCGCTTGATCTCTTCCATCAGCGTGTCTTGGTCGGTTCCGAGTCCATTCTCGATTTCCAATAGGCCTTGGTCGATTTCCGCATTGTACTGTTCGATGGAAATACCTTCTTCGAGAGCATGGAGTTCGCGTTCCACAAAAAGCTGGATTTCATGTAAAACCCTTGCGTCTTCGATCATCAAGATACGTTTAGCAAGCTGCTCCCTTTCAGAATGAAGATCTAACACCATGGATGCATCCTTTTGAGTAAATATAACGAAAATCGTCCACCTGCGGTTGCTTCCTTCAAGATTTCTGAATATTCGGTGGCTGCACCTCGCCTGACACCACCAACCCCCGCAGCAACCAGATCACATCGTTGTAAGCCGCACCCGACTCGACATCGACCACATTGTCGAGGTGGCTGAAGAAGTCGTTGAGCACAAAGAGCAGCCCGCTCTGCAAGTCTGCGAGCTTGTGGGCGGGATCCTCGGCGGGGAGGGTGATGACGAGGGTATTTTTTGTGATTTCTACCATGGGATTTCATTTTGTGGCATACTAACCACAAGCAAATGTATGCATTTAGGGCATACTTGCTATCATGAAACGCATTCGGAATGAAAAATTATTGAAAGACTTTGGCGCTCAGGTGCGTACGATTCGGCAGAGCAAGAACATGACGCTGGAGGCGTTGGCAGAAGCCGCAGGGATCGAGTACTCCCAAGTCATCCGCGTGGAGGCTGGCAAGGTGAATGCGACGATTTCTACGATTGAGGCGATCGCTAAGGGGCTGGATGTTGGGATTGGGGAGTTGTTTGAGGATTGAGGAAACCTACTTCTTTCATTCCTGCAGTCTCATCTATATTCTCTAAATTGCTTTCCATTCATTTGCCGACGATGAGAAAGCAACTCCTTTTTTTGCTCAGTATATGTTTTTTCTTATCAGGTCAGTGGGCAAAATCACAAATGCCTTTACCTAAAAGAACTACAATTGAATACCTTTCTGAGTACCAAATCGACTATAATCGACAAGAGGAAGAATGGTCTGAAAAAAAGGATGAATCCATATTTCAGGTGGGAAAGGGTCTCACATTCTACACTTCTGGTAGGCTAAAAGTTGAGTCTTTGAAATTTTGGAGAGACAATGAACTGCAAGGAAAAAGCGCGTTTATCTCTAGGGGAGACTCGATTTACTACTCTCCTGCAAAGAAGACCATAATCGACGGAGTCTCCTTTTGGGTATTTCAATCAGAGGAAGAGAACGCCAATGGTTGGAATTACTATTTTGCCATCCCATCAAATTGGTCACAAAACCAACAGAAACTGATCGTCGAAACTAGAGTTGGGCATTCTTGGCAAACGTATATTTATCGATATAAGCACGGGCTGACTAAAAAGTAAGACGAATCCCGGATTGGTTCACCCAGAACAAAATGCTTATGAACCTGTAGCGTTTGGCCACGGATTACATAAAGTAATATTGTCATTCTTGTTGTAACCCTTTGCAAATGCTAATGGCTATTTGCAGACGCTTATCCTTTGAACCTATTCTCGAGAAGTTCTTGTAGACCGTCAAGTGATTGGTAATGAAAATCAAATTGCGGGGATTGATGCCAATGCTACTAACATATCGAGATCGCTAGGAATAGTAATGGACATCATCATTACGGGACTGATGCTTTGGCTTCTAGTTTCGGAAGAGGAGCACGTGTGAACGGAACTCATTTTGTAAGTGAAAGACACCACTCTATTTTTGAAAATGAGCCTCGGTGAGCGGTTCGATTGGCTTCTTTCCAAATGTTAAATATGGTCACTCCGAAAAATTTTTGCTGAAAAAGTGGCGTTTCCAGCCAATCGAATTGGGTTGAAAGGGTTGAATTAGCGTTTTCGGAACGAACCCAAGTTAGAACGGCTGAAGGAGTAAAAAAAGGCCTTGCTTTTTGCAATGAAAAAAATTATGGTTTCTAAAACAGATTGTTATGGAAAATGAAATTATGAATGAAGAAAGTAAAATGAACAAGCAGACTAAAGTAAAAATCAAAAACTTATTTTGCTCAGAGGATGATGCTAACAAACGTTTAGCGTATCTTCTGCTTAGGCAATATGAACTCAGGGACGTCGCAAATTTCATGAAGAAGCCTAAAAATTTGGGAAACCTGAGTGTAGCAGAGAGAGTTTTTCTGATGAATAGCATGTGTCGGCTCGAGTTTCCGATAGGATGCAACTTCTTCTACGCTGGAATCTGGAGAAGGTACATGGCGAAGGCATCGAAGCATCCAAACCTGAAAATGGATCTCTTTGCCGTTATTCAGTCCGATTTCCCGCTGCCCGTTGATCGTGTTTTGTGTGAGCGCTTTAGCATTGCAATTGAAGATGGCGCGGAATCGTTTGAGGCCCAATCTATTTTTGCTTCGCCTCGTCGATATTTGCTAACATGACGTGGGGAATTGGCTCGTACATTCTTGTTTCGTGGAAAGGCACTCCCTCACCCATGCCCATACAAATCAAACCTCGTATCCAAAAATCAAACATGAAACACATTGTCCACCCGGTGCCCGAGCATTGGCGCCTTACCAGAAATCCTAAACGCAATCAAGCGACCTGTTCCAGCGGGAATACATGGCGATTCCGGACCTGTCGCGTAATGCGATTTAGCCTTCATCCAAGTCAAGCCCATCCCGAAAATCAATTCTTTCCACAGAAGGATATCGAAAAGAAAAAACGGTTGTGCCTTGAAAGTTGGATACAGCAAAGTCGCCACGCCCGATGACATCCATGCCGATCAGGCAAGAGAATTGGCCCGTGGTAAGGTCTGCACAAGTCGCCTCGGTGTCAATCAGCAATCCTCCAGGAAGCAAAATTGAAATGTCGAAGACTTCTTGAAAGGCAATGCCGTTGGCGGTATAGACCTCTGTTGCGCCGGAGGGCAGCAATCCCAAACGCTCTACGACCATCGGGCTAATCACGCTTCCGTCGGCACCTGTATCCCACAGCGCTTGGACTTTCATGGAGGGAACTGGCACCAAGCCATCGCGTGAGGGCCATTGAACCAAGACCTCATTGATCAATCGTCTCGAAAGCCCATTGCAAACCGAGGTGAATACGTTTTCAGGTTGCTGCTTCACGTGTCGAATGCTTAGACCTTCACATGATGGTGAAATGTCTTGATGTAATTGTCTTCCCCAGGCATACACAATTGAATCAAAAAAGTACCCAATGGAAATCTATCGCGTGATTCCCAATAGGCCTCATGTCGCGTGGTGTAGTCTCCCACGACGTCCTCACCAACGATGACGAGAAAGCGACCACGGTACTTCTCAACGAGTTCCGTTTGATGCTGGATGTAAAACTCCAGTTCCTTCATGAGCCGTGGCACCTTGTGCGCTGTTTCTGCCATCACTTTATTTTTTCTACTGTTGCCAGTTGCAAGAGAGTCCATGGATTCCAAACAATTCCCTGCATTCGCAAACCTTCCAGCCATCCTTGCCTATGCAGATATCAAGGAAATTAAAATTACACCAAAAGGGTAAAATAGTCAAGCGTTTGGCAAAGGTTGCCCGCTTTTCCTCACTTCCGATTCGCCAACCAAACCCCGACCAAGATCACCAAAAAGCCCAGCCCATGCCACAAGGTCAGCTTCTCATTCAAGAAAACCCCCCAGACCACGGCCACGATCGGAATCAGGTACGTCACCGAGGTCGCGAAGACGATGGAACTGATCTGCAAGAGCTGGTTGAAGAGGGCGACGCCGAAGGCCGTGCCGAGCGCGCCAAGGATGGCGATGTAGAAAAACCCCATGGGCGCGGCGGGATTGGTCTGCAGTTTCACAACCGCATCTGTCCCAAACAAAACAAACACCAAGGCGGGCCAGCCCACCGTGGAGAGCGCGATGGTCGCGATCATCAGCGGGTTGCGACCCGCGAAGTAGTTTTTGATCAAGTTGGTGCTGATGCCGTAGCACATTGTGGCGACGACGACCAGCAGGGCAAAGTTCAGGTTGGTGCCGACCTCGCTGGGCTTGCTGCCCGCGAGGGCGAGTATGGTCGCGCCCGTGAAGCCGAGCATCACGCCCATGCCGTTTTTGAGCGGCGTGCGCATCTTGAAAAACATAAACCCAACGATCAAGGTGAAGATCGGCGACAAGGAATTGAGTACGCCGACGACAGCCGTCGGCAGTTGGGTTTCTGACTGCGCGAAGAGGTAGGCGGGAATGCCATTGCCGAGCAAGCCGATCACGGTGAGCAAGCCCCAGTCGCGCCAGCTGATCGTGCGGGCATATTTGATCAGGAACGGCGATAGGCAGACCGCTGCGACCGCCATGCGGATGGCCGAGAGTTCGAGGGCGTTGAAGCCGCCCTCCAGGCCAAGCAGCATCAAGATAAAGGAGCTGCCCCAGAGCACGGCCAAGAAGATCAGCAAAAACCAAGCAAGGGCTGGGCGGGCTGTGGTTGCAGTTGCATTCATGCGTTGCGCTTGTTTTGGAAAAATGTGCGCATCAATTGGCGACACTCTTGCCCTAGGATACCGTGGATGACTTCGGTCTTGGGATGCAGCATCTCTGGACCGAATCGCGTGTAGCCAAATTTGCTTTCCCCAGCTCCAAAAACCACGCGCGCAAGCTGCACCCACCTGAGCGCGCCCGCACACATGGGGCAAGGCTCGATGGTCACATATAATGTACAGCCTTCGAGGTATTTGCTGCCGAGAAATTCGCTGGCGGCCGTGATGGCGAGCATCTCTGCATGGGCCGTGGCGTCGTGCAGGCGTTCCACTTGGTTGTAGCCCCGCCCGATGATGCGGTTGTTGCAGACCACCACCGCCCCGATCGGCACCTCGTCCTCCGCAAATGCCTGCTCGGCTTGCGCAAGCGCCTGCTTCATAAAGTGCGCATCGGAGTGGATGGAAAGCTCAGAAATCGACATGGCCGCAAAGGTGGGGAATATTGTCGAGTGGCAGGCGCGCATTAAGAAAATTTGTGAGGAACGGCCGACGTCTGCAGGAAGTATTGTCCGGTCGTTGGCCCTCCCCACAACAATCGTGAAGGGCCGACGACCGGCATGCATAGAACGTTGTAAGGAGATCCAACGAACGATCGTACTGCCCCACGCCGCCCTTAGTCAATGCCGATCACGAACCGCATTTCCAATCCAGCCTCCCCAACGGCCCCTCATCCGACATCATCGCCGGCAACAGCGCTACCGAATCACCATCAGCCGCACCAAAATTCACATCATTGCCCAGATACCTGAAATAGTCACGGAGCAGGTTGCTTGCCAACTCTGCGCGCTTGTGGCGGGGTTCCTCTGCTTGAATGGGGATGACGATTTCCTTTTCTTTCAGTGCTACGATTTTCGTACTGTGGATTTTGGAGCTTTTTTCGCCAGCCAGAGGCTGGAGGTTCGGTCGGCGTTGGGGCCAGAGGCCCGCGCCTCGTGACTTGCACGGCCCGCGCCTCGTGACTTGCATGGCCCGCGCCTCCTTTTTCTCATTACCCCTGATACACCTCCTCCCCAAATTCCCTATCTTTGCACCTCCAAAAATTCTGCAAGATTATGCATCGTACACACACCTGCGGCGAACTCCGCATCGCACATGTCGGTCAAGAAGTCACGATTGCTGGCTGGGTCCAGAAATCGCGCGACCATGGTCACTTCAATTTTGTCGATATCCGTGACCGCTATGGCATCACGCAGGTGAATGTGGACTCCGACAAGGCAGACCTCTACGACATCGCAAAGTCGCTCGGCCGCGAATTTGTGGTGAAGGTGACGGGCATTGTCACCGAACGCACGAGCAAAAACCCCAAAATGGCCACCGGGGACATCGAGATCAATCCGACGGCAATCATCGTCCTGAACGAATCCAAGGTGCCGCCATTTCTCATCGAAGAAGAAACCGACGGCCAGGACCAGCTGCGGATGAAGTACCGCTACCTCGACCTGCGTCGCGGGCCGCTGCAACGCAACATCCAACTGCGCCACCGCCTCGGCATCGAGACCCGCAAGTACCTCGACAGCCTCGGCTTCCTGGAAATCGAGACACCTTATATGATCAAGAGCACGCCCGAGGGCGCGCGCGACTTCATCGTGCCTTCGCGCATGAATCCCGGGCAGTTCTACGCCCTGCCGCAGTCGCCGCAGACCTTCAAGCAGATCTTGATGGTGAGCGGCTATGACCGCTACTTTCAGATCGTGCGCTGCTTCCGAGACGAGGACTTGCGCGCCGACCGGCAGCCCGAGTTCACGCAGATTGACTGCGAGATGGCCTTTGTGGAGCAGGAGGACATCTTGAAGACCTTCGAGGGTCTTTTCCGTCACCTCTTTAAAGAAGTGAAGGGCCTGGAATTCTCCGAAATCCCCCACATGACCTACGGCGAGGCGATGCGCAGATATGGCAGCGACAAACCCGACATCCGCTTTGGCATGGAGATCGTGGACCTGAGCGACATCGCCAAGCACAAAGACTTCGCCGTCTTCAACGACAGCGAATTGGTCGCGGGCATCTGTGTCCCCGGCGCGGCTGAATTCACCCGCAAGGACCTCGACGGCCTCACCGACTGGGTCAAGACGCCCCAAATCGGCGCCAAGGGCCTCATCTATGCCCGCGTGAATGCCGATGGCACCGTGAAATCCTCGGTCGATAAATTCTACGACGAAGCCGACCTCAAGGCTTGGGCATCGCGGATGGACGCGAAGGCAGGCGACCTGCTCTTGTTGCTCTGCGGCAAGGACGAGAAGACCCGCAAGCAGCTCGGTAGCCTGCGCGTCGAGCTCGGCAACCGCCTCGGCCTGCGTCCCAAGGACACTTTCCAGCCGCTGTGGGTGATCGACTTCCCGCTGCTCGAGTGGGACGAGGACAGCCAACGCTTCTTCGCGATGCACCACCCCTTTACCTCGCCCAAGCCCGAGCAATTCGAGCAATTCATGAAGGGCGAAGACCTCGGCAATGTGATTGCCAATGCCTACGACCTCACGATGAATGGCGTCGAGCTCGGCGGAGGATCGATCCGCATCCACGACCGCGCCTTGCAGCAGCGCATGTTTGAGATTCTCGGCTTCACGCCCGAGGCCGCACAAGCGCAGTTTGGCTTCCTCATGGGCGCCTTTGAATATGGCGCACCGCCCCACGGCGGACTCGCCTTCGGCTTCGACCGCGTCGCGGCCATGTTTGGCGGCGATGACTCCATCCGCGACTACATCGCCTTCCCCAAAAACAACATGGGCCGCGACATGATGATCGACAGCCCGAGCGTGATCGAGACCGAGGCGTTGGATGCGTTGTTTATCGGTGTAAGGGAGGATTTGTTGCCGGGGTGAGGGGAGCTATAGGGTTGCTAGTCAAGATAGGCGATCAAATAGTTTCGTTCCATTCATTTAGATGAAAGGAAAAATCGCTACGTTGCAATGCCCAATTCAAGTTTCCATGAATGCAATTCTTAGAACAATCTGCTTGACCTTTTTAGTGTTTATCGGTTTTTGCCTACCGACCAAGGCACAGTTTCATTACATAGAGCCCGGCTTTGATGGGGGATTTTGCTTTGTGCAGGGACTGCGCTTCAATTATGGCGGAACGCTGAGCTACATTTACCATAAGAGCGAGAAAAATGCTTTTGGCCTGCAGGTTTCGTATAGCAAATTCAGCAAGGATATTTTTGATTATTACTACGCTTCCAGCGAGGAATATGACATACATCCTCGGCAACGTTTCTACGGCACGCCTTTGGCCGGAATTATTTACAGGAGGTACTCTACGGAAACCTTCTATTGGCAGACCCTTTTAGGTGTAGGTATTTGGCATGAAACGTTTTCCGCATCCCGATCGGGTACGAGTCAGCCTCCGGTTGATATTGATTCCGACATACGCTACCCATATTTTAAATTCTCCCCTAGCTACGGATTGGTGTCTCGAGGCCAAAAGAGAGTCGTTTCGCATTATCAGTTTGGGGTGGCTGCATATTGGTTTATGCCTCCTTTTCAGAAGTATGGTACGTTTTCCTCGACGAGCCGCGCTAGCGCTACCTTCAGACCGATGGGAGTAAATCTTGCGCTGACAATGGGGCTGGTTTTTGGCATCAAAGTGCATTGAAGATCTTTGGCAAGGTGATCGGTACCATTTCCAGCTACACGCGGCTTCGCCCCCTCCTTTGCGACATTCTTTTACCTCGAAGTTAGGATTAACAATATTGAAGATGATCCACAGAACCATACCGCTCTTAATCCTTGTATGCTGCTTGATTGCTTCACGAACCACAGGGCAATTGATTTTCACGATCGATTCCTATCCAGATTCTGCAGCTATATATGTCGGTGGCGAGGTCAAGGGCTATACCCCATGCGAGGTGACCCAAAGCTGGAAAGTCAAGGATCCTGGCATCACTTTTACCCTCAAAAAGGTGGGCTACGAAGATCACCAAATCAAAATCACCGAGAAGCCCGATAGCTGGCGCACTAGCAAACGTGCGACGCTCATCCCTCAATATGGCTTCAATATTGATTCCTTGAGTGCGCTCGTTTCTTTTGATAAACTCGTTGCGGAGTTCCCTCCGGGCAAAGTGATCGGGAAGTATGATGAGCTGATGGGGAAAACATCAGACATTACTTGGGACGGCTACCAACGGGTCGGGGAGGAGAGCTTTGAAACCAAGACATTCGACGTGCTTGGAGCTGCAGGTTTCCGCACACCCATGGGCGAAGCCACCAAGCTGTTTGCAGAGCAAAAGCGTACGAATCTCGCACCACGATTTGTGATCGGAGCACAGATCAAAGACATCCACATCGATATGCTTTCCGAAAGAGTACATGGCCAGGCGATGCTTTTTCGCTCGACGACCTCAGTAAGGTTGCAAGTTGAATGGCAGGTATTCGACAAGGTCCAAAAGAAGGTTGTGAATACAACCGTCACAATCGGTAATCATCGCATCGTGACGAACACTTACCCAGAGCGTGGGGGTATTTTGGAGGCTTATGAGTCTGCTTTGATTCGATTTCTACAAAACAATAAGCTTGCAGAAATCGTGAACGCGAGCAAATCGGCGTCGATCGTTGTTGTAGAAGATGCTGATTCCGCAATAGTCAAGACCGTTTTGCCCAAGATCACGTCCACTACTTTTGCAACAAGTTCTGAGATGATACAAGCGGCCACACCGGCATGTGTCACGATCCAGACCGAAGCCGGCCATGGCAGTGGCGTGATTGTGAGCACATCTGGCCATGTGCTCACAGCGTATCATGTCGTGGATGGCGTGAACTCCATTGAGGCGATTCAGTCCAACGGGCTCAAATTGGAGGCGAAGTTGCTTGCTTATGACGAATCGCACGATGTCGCCTTGCTCAAAATCCCTGGCTCAGGCTACAAGGCATTGCCCATCGGCGAGTCGCAGCAAGCAAGCCTTGGCACCGATGTCTTTACAATCGGCACACCCACCGACATTGAGCTGGGCCAAAGTGTATCGAAGGGCATCGTGAGTGGCAAGCGCAAGGTCGAGGAAATTGTGTACATCCAAACAGATGTCTCTGTGAGTCCCGGCAACAGCGGTGGGCCTCTCATCAACCCAAAAGGAGAAGTCATCGGCATCATCCAAAAGAAGCTCATTGGAAATGGCATCGAAGGTGTTGGCTTTGCGCTTCCGATCGAAAAGGCTCTAGAAAAACTTGGCGTGGAATTCAAATGAAGATCGGCTTGTTGGCCTTCCTTTGTGGCACCAGCGAGACCGAGGCCCTGGATGCCTTGTTCATCGGCGTGCGTGAGGATTTGCTGCCGGGATAAGGCAACAACCAGCAACATGATTTCGCCAAAGGCGCAGCGATCGGTTTAGCCGAAGCTGCGCCTTTGGCTTTTCTGGGGTTTGTTTTTGGCGAAGACGAATTGCCCTAATAGAACAGAAATGATTAATATGTTATTTATTTTCATCACAAAATGGTATATTTGAATAATATATTCATCATTTACACCTTCGCCGCCGATGCTCGATGCCTTACAAAAGCTACCGCTCTCCATCATGTTCGATATCGCGGCCAAGGCCAAGGCACGGCGTAAAATGCGGCACTTGAGCCAAAAGGAATTGGCTGAGCGCTCGGGCGTGTCCTTTGGCAGCATACAGCGATTCGAGCAATCTGGCTTGATTTCGCTGGAGGCCTTGCTCAAGATCGCTTTTGCACTTGATTGCACCGATGGCTTTGAGGCCCTTTTCCCAGAAGACAATGCGCCCAAGACCCTAGACGACTTGTTCAAATAGCATTACCTCATTATGAAGCTGAAACCCAACGAGATTTTGCATGTGGCATTGGACTTTGGTTCGGAGGAAATCAAGGTCGGACGTATGGCGCAGCGCCGCCATGAGATTTTCTTTGAATACGATGCCGATTTCATTGCATCTGGGCGCAAGTTGTCCCCGATGCAACTGCCGCTGGCCGAGGGCGCAAGAGCTGCAAAACCACAACCGTTTGAAGGCTTGTTTGGAGTGTTCAACGACTCCCTTCCCGACGGCTGGGGCAAATTGCTGTTGGACCGGGCACTTGCGGCAAAGGGTTTTGCATTTCAGGGTTTGACCCCGCTCGATCGGCTAGCCTACGTGGGACGTGGCGGGATGGGCGCTTTGGTCTATTATCCCGAGAAAGAGCTGGACAATGCCCAAGATGGCCTGCTCGACCTCAATTTGCTGGCCGATGAAATGGCCAGTGTCTTGGAAGGCGATGCCAGCGAAATGCTGGATCGGCTTTATTTCATGGGGGGGTCTTCGGCTGGTGCGCGGCCCAAGATTGTCGCCGGCTATGATCCGACGGCAGACAAGATCATCCATGGGCAGCAAGCCTTGCCTGCAGGATTTGAGCATTGGCTCATCAAGTTTCCTTCCTCCAGCGACCAAAAAGACATCGCCCAGGTCGAGCATGCTTATGCGCTCATGGCACGGGCAGCTGGCTTGGAGATGGCCGACACGCGCTTGTTTGAAGGTGATCGCGGCCGCAAGTACTTTGGAACGAAGCGATTTGACCGGATGGGCAGCGAGCGGCTGCACATGCACACCGCCTCGGGGCTGCTACATGCCGACCATCACACTCCCAATCTCGACTACGAGCTCCTCATGCGGCTGGGACTGCATCTCGACAACGATATTCGCACGGCCACCATGATTTTTCGGTTGGCGGCCTTTAATGTATGCGCACATAACCGCGACGACCATAGCAAGAATTTTTCTTTTTTGATGAATGCGTCTGGGATTTGGCGCTTTGCGCCTGCCTATGACCTCACCTTTTCTGGAGGGCCAGGAGGCGAGCATTGCACGACCGTCATGGGCGAAGGGCGTGCGCCGAGCCGCAAGCACCTGCTGTCGCTTGGCGAGAAGTTTGGCATCAAGCAGCGTAGTGACATTTTGGATGAGGTGCAGGCAGCTGTGGCACGCTGGCCTGAGTTTGCAGCGCAAGCCGGGGTAGGAAATGCCTCGATGGCATTGATCAGAAAAGGGCTGTCAGTCTAGACAATCGCTTCCACTTGATTGCAGAATAGGATTTCCAAGGTTGGCCAAACCTTTCCGTGTAAAACAATCCACGCACAGCTGCCAAAATGGCAGTAAACCAAAAACGCGACAGACAAAAAGACACGATAATAAAATGATTACTGACACAATGTCATTAATTGCTGTGCCAAACTCCATTGGCACAGGAGTTGAAAGGAGGATAATGTCTATCACTCTTAGAAAACTTAAACACAGGAGAAAATACAATGACACTCGTAAATGTTCCCAGCTTTATGCAAAAACGCCCAACAGGCGGATTTTTGGACGGTTTCTTCGGAAACGGATTCATGCACCCAGCCTTCCAAGACAGGGTCAACAACGGCACCTTGCCAGCCGTGAACGTCGCTGAGACCGCGACAGGCTTCCGGATCGAAGTGGCAGCCCCAGGTCTGGAAAAAAACGACTTCAAAATCGCTTTGGACAAAGACATCCTCACGATCAAAGTCGAGAAGACCCAATCTGAAGAAGAAGTTGCAGACAAGTTCGTGCGCCGCGAATTTAACTACACAACTTTTGAGCGCAGCTTCCAATTGCCCAAGACGATCGATCAAGAGAAGATCGACGCCAAGTATGAAGGCGGCGTGTTGCATCTGAGCTTGCCCAAGCGCGAGGAAGCACTTGAGAAGCCGACCCGCGAGATCAGCATCAACTGATCCACTGACACTGACAGCGTTGTTAAGAATTTAGGTTTGAGGTTTGTTTTGTAATGGGTTTGTTGTTGGGCTCGGATGTAGTGAAAACTGCTCCGGGCCCAATTCTTTTTGCCTTCAAGTTACGTGGCACGCAATTGCTTGGCGATGCAGCTCCTTCACAACCAAATTGTAGCAACGGCCATCGATCAGCCCATTTGAATTTGGTAGCTTTGTGATGCACGCACCCTATGAGGCGGCCACATATCCCATGAAAAGACTTGTTCTCATCCTGCTTACCTTCCTTCCAGTCCTGTTGTGGGCAAAACGACAAGAGATCTCCGTCTCGACAGTGGGGGAGTTCTTGAAGGCGATCGGCAGCAACCGCACGATCATTCTCCAAAAAGGCAACTACATTCTCTCCGATTTCACGGAGATGGAGGGCGAAAATTTCTTTTTTCAAGAGCACTTCAATGGCAAGGAGCTTGTCCTTCACGGCATTACCAACCTTACGATTAGAGGGACAGGGAACCATGATAGCCATTTGCTCACCGAGCCAACGTATGGGCAAGTGATCATTTTCCAAGATGCCAGTGAAATTCGCCTCGAAAATCTGAAGGCTGGTCATGGGGAGAACAAGGGCGAATGTGTGGGCGGTGTATTTCTCTTCAAGCGTTGCAGCGGAGTGCAGGTCCAAAACAGCCTGCTCTATGGCAGTGGCACAGAAGGGATCACCGCCGAAGACAGCAATGACCTCACCATCCAAGGTTCTAGCATTTATGGTTGTACCTATGCGATCTGCACGCTCACGGGCTGCAAAAAGGTTTCCTTTCTCGATTGCAAAATGTATGATAATGTGGAGTTTGACATGGTCAATGTCTCTGCCTGCAAGGCGGTGATGTTCAAGGATTGCAGCTTTTCCAAAAATCGGGCAGGCGATGCGAGCACTGACTACAGCCTTTTTAATGTCGCAAGATCTTCTCCTATAGCACTCGATCACTGCACCCTGCTCGACAACCAGGCAGCCCATTTGTGCAATGCTCCCAAGCTCTTGAGGATGAAGGCTTGCACTTCCCCAAAGTCACAATGGAGGCGCGGGCTTTCCAGCAAATAATACAAACTTGATCCATACTTGAATGCTACAGAGAGCGTTTTTGGTGTTTGCTGCCCTGTTGTTTGGATTTCAAATGCGCGCCAGCACGACGATCACGGTGGCGACTGTGGCCGAGTTGCTGACCGCCATTGGCGACGACCAAACGATTTTGGTTGAGAAAGGAACCTATGACTTTTCCACGGCAGATACCATGTCGGGTCTGTACCATCGTTGGGAGATCGGATTTGGCAAGCAGGAGTTACACATTATAGATGTACACAACCTCACAATCCGCTCGACCAAAGGGGCAAGGGTCATTTTCAGCGCCTCTTCCCAGTTTGGACATGTGATGGTATTCGAGCATTGCAGCAATCTGAGGCTTGAGCGCTTGAGGTTTACACGCAATCTGCAAGGGGTTTCGGGCGAAGGCGGGGCACTACGTTTCACGGGTTGCAACGGGGTTTTGCTGCAGGCGCTAGACTTGCAAACACATCGCGCCAATGGACTCACAGCATCAGATTGCGACCACCTGCGCTGCGAGCATATACGCATCCTCGGGGGCAGCGGTCGCGCCATCGTGCTAGACGATTGCAACTTGGCCGTTTTTGTCGATTGCAGTTTCGCCGCCAACAGTGGTAGCGCACTCGTGCACGCGCGGGCATGCAACAGTTTGCAACTTCATCGATGTAGTTTCCTCAACAATGTCCTCCACCGCTCTGACACACCCAGTATGTTGATCGATGTCGGCGACTGCAATGAAGTGCTTGTATATGGGGGCATGGTCAAGGGCAATGAGGCCGACCACTTGAGCAATTCCACGCTAGCCGTACAATTTGTCAAGACCAAGTTTCTGGAGGAGAACCGCTGGCGGATGGCGAAGTTTCAACGGATCGACTAGTTGTTGGTTCAAAGGCAAAGTGGCCTTCCATTCGGGAAGTGCATTTTCGTAGATTTGACCTGTGGATTTCCTCAATCGGCTAGGAGAATTTGGCTATATGAACCTGCAAGTGGTGCTCAACTTGCGGTATGCCTTTCATGATCGGCGGCGGCTAGCCGCGCAGCTCGACCATGTCGGGGTGAACTCCATCCCGCTTGTACTGCTCGTGGGTTTTTTTGCGGGGACGATCATCGCCTGGCAGGCAGCCTACCAGTTTACAGGTATGATCTCGCTTGACGTCATGGGCGGGCAGGTGGCCCGCGTGTCGGTGATGGAGATGGGCCCTGTGCTCACGGCGCTCGTGATAGCAGGTCGCATCGGCGCCTCGATGACAGCAGAGATCGGCACGATGGTTGTGACGCAGCAAGTCGATGCCTTGCGCACAATGGCATTGGACCCGGTGCGTTACCTGGTCTTGCCGAGGGTCTTAGGATTGACCCTCATGATGCCGGTCCTCACGATGTTTGCCAATATCGTATCCATCATTGGGGCCTATTTGGTCTCTGGTTATTTCCTAGACATCACCTACCAATCCTTTCTGGAATCGATCCATACCTTTTTCCAAGTACGCGACTTGATCGGCGGCTTGATCAAGTCATGTGTCTTTGGCCTGTTGATTTCGCTGGTCGGCTGCTTTATGGGACTCACGACGACCGGCGGTGCAAAAGGGGTCGGCAAGGCTACAATTTCGTCTTTTGTCTTGGCAGCGGTCTTTATATTGGTCGGTGATTTCATGCTGTGGCTAATTTTGTTCTAAATCTTTTGCGCGTGCAGTGTTAATTTCCTATGTTTGTTGCTTAAATTTTGCTGATTAGCAGTTATTGAGGCGATTATACCCTGACTACGAGATTAAATTATGGGTGCATACCGTTTTTCTTTAGGGACACTTTTCATTGCACTTACCTTGGTTTTCGCAGCCCCTGCGCGCATTTCCGCGCAATCGGGTGGTGATTCCAAGTCTGAGTTCAAGGGAAGCCCCGAGAAAATTCTTCAGTTGGCCAACGATTTGTACCGCGCACAGCGCTTTGCAAAAGCCAAGGAAGCCTACATTGAGGTTCTGAAAAAGGATCCAAGTAACTATTTGGCGACCGTAAGGGTTGCCAAGTGTAGCTACTTCATACAAGAGTATGATGACGCTGCGCGATATTTTGAAAGCGCCATCGAGATCGACAAGGCCGCAAACGACACCGTGTACTTTGAGTACGGGATCACATTGCGCGTTTTGGATCGTCACAACGATGCAAGGGCCGCTTTCAAAGAGTTTCAAAAGCGCTGGAAAGACAACGATGATTACCTCAAGCGTGTCAAGCTCGAAGTAGAAGGTTGCAACTATGTGGAAGAGCAACGCAAGCTCGACCCCAAGTGGCGCACCAACTGCCTTGATGTCAACACTGCCATGGGGGACAACTTCCCCTCTGTGATGGAGCGTGGCGAAGACGAGAAGTATTTGGTGATCACCTCCAGCCGCCCAGCTTCCATGAAGCCCAACGCCAAAAAGAAAAAGAAGGGTAAGGAGAAAGGCATCAAGGAAGGAAATCTTTTCGAGGCCTATAACGAAGGTTATTCTGATCTCTGGACTGCCAAGATGGAAGACGACACCACTTTTGGGGTCGCCGAAAATATGGGCAAGAAGATCAACAAAAAATACAACGACGGTAATTCTACCTTTTCTCCCGATGGGATGACGATGTATTATTCGGTCTGTAACCAAGGCAAATTGGGCTACGGTTGCTCGATCTATGAAACCAAGTATGACTCTCGCTCCAGCAAATGGGGCAAGCCTAGTTTGGTCGAAGGCCTGAAAGGCACCAAGGAAGTGGTCGTGGACTCACGTGGCAAAATCAAGAAAGTTGCTACCTATGATGTACACCCCAACCTGAGCGCAGATGGCAATACAATGTTCTTCGTCTCAGACCGCGATGGTGGTGAGGGTCGCTTGGACATTTGGTACTCCACCTTCCAAGGCGACTCTTGGTCTGAGCCACAAAACGCTGGCAAGCGCATCAATACACCTTTTGACGACATCAGCCCAGATTTGAGCAACGATGTAAACACACTGTACTTTGCATCCAACGGCCGCGTGGGTTTTGGTGGCTTTGACTTGTATAAAAGCATTGGCGGAATGGGTTCATGGGCCGATGCTGAAAACATGGGCGCACCCATCAACAGTACCTACGATGACTTGGCAGGCACATGGAGCAAAGACGACAGCTCCACGTACTTTACCTCCAATCGTCCTGGTTGTACTGGACGTGATGATATCTACTGGGCAAAGCAGGTCGGTCAGCCACCATGCGAGTTTGCCGTGCACGGTACCGTGCTCGACAAGCGCACGATGCAGCCTGTACCGTTTGCCATCGTGATCCTGTATGAATTTGATGTCGCTGGAGACTTGATCCCCCTTGATACTTTCAAGGCCGACCAAAGCGCCGCCTATAACTTTGAACTCGAATGCAACAAAAAATACAAAGTGGTCGGCAACGCCCGTGAGTATTTGATGAATGAGAAAGAGTTTGAAACCAAGACGACCGATCCCAAAAACGACATCGAGATCAATGTGAGCATTGAACTCGAGCGGATCGTGTTGGAAAGGCCAATCGTCTTGAAAAACATCTACTACGACTTTGACAAAGCCGACTTGCGCCCATCGGCCATGTCTGAGCTGGACTCAGTGAACTTGCTGCTCGCGCAAAACCCACACATCGCCATCCAAATCGGTTCCCATACCGACTCCAATGGCAGCGAGAGCTACAACAAGGAGCTGTCTGAGCGCCGCGCAAAATCTGCGGTATTGTACCTCATGCAAAAAGGTATCGTCGGTGAGCGTCTCAAATGGTATGGCTTCGGTGAGTCACAACTCATCAAAGTTCCTGAGATGAACGATGAAGACGAGCAACTCAACCGTCGCACGGAGTTCAGAATCCAGTCCATGGACTTCGGCCGATAAAAAATGATCATTTGAAAAAGAAAATAGGAGAGGGCAAGCTTTGGTTTGCCCTCTTCGTATTTTTGCACCACTATGAATCCAAATGACAATCGCTACGAGCAGCGCGGCGTCTCCTCTTCCAAGGAAGACGTGCATGCGGCCATCGCCAAGCTCGACAAGGGCCTCTATCCCAATGCCTTTTGTAAGGTCGTACCAGATCTGGTCGCGGGCGACCCGGAGAGTTGCAACATCATGCATGCAGATGGCGCAGGCACCAAGTCATCGCTCGCATGGATGTATTGGCGCGAGACTGGGGACCTAAGCGTATGGCGAGGTATCGCCCAAGACGCCATCGTGATGAATACAGACGACTTGCTGTGTGTAGGCGCAACCCAAGATATCCTGCTTTCCAGCACGATTGGCCGCAATAAAAACAGGGTTCCAGGCGAGGTGATCTCTGCATTGATCGATGGAACTGAGGAGTTTCTACAGACGATGCGTGACCATGGTGTGCAGATGCGATCCACAGGAGGGGAGACCGCCGATGTGGGCGACCTCGTGCGCTCAATCATTGTGGACTCGACCGTTTTTTGCCGCTTGCCTCGCAAGCACATCATTGAGGCACACATCGAGGCTGGCCAAGTGATCGTCGCCTTTGCAGGCTACGGGCAGGCGAGTTACGAGCAGGAATACAATTCTGGTATGGGTAGCAACGGCCTTACGAGTGCCCGGCACGACCTTTTCCATCACGACTACGCAACGTTGTTCCCCGAGTCATACGACCCAGCGGTGCCTAGAGACCTCGTTTATACGGGTCCTCATCGTCTCACAGATGTGGATCATGTGACCAAACAGACCATCGGAAAAATGGTCTTGAGCCCTACACGCACCTATCTGCCGTTGGCGACCCAGATGTTTGCCAGCTACCGCGACAAAATCAAAGCTGTGATCCACTGCACAGGCGGTGGCCAAACAAAGGTCTTGAAGTTTGCGCATTCTGGCCACATCATCAAAGACAACCTATTTGCAACACCGCGACTTTTTGAGTTGATCCAAGCTGCATCAGGTGCAAGTGGCCGCGAAATGTACAAAGTCTTCAACATGGGTCATTTGCTCGAGGTCTATACCGACGAAGTCACGGCCAAGGAATTGATAGACTTGGCACGAAGCTTCAACATCGATGCCCAAGTGATCGGTCGTGTGGAAACTGCTCCTGCGGCAAAGCTCACGCTTCAGTCGGCAATCGGGACTTTTGAATACACGGAATAATAAGGCGACCATCTATAGTGCTTGCGTGTAGGATTCTTGAATGAGAAACCCGAGGGTAATTGGAACCACCCTTCAAATCGCCTCGAAGACGATTTGGCAATCGCATCGCCTTGTAGGGGGACTGCTTTCTCCATTAAGCATTGTTGGGTTTCTGAATGCTGGTCTTGCGTGCAACTTTCGTTCGCAAAGGCCATGGTTTGACTTTGCCGAGGGGTATTGTAGGATCACTTGTTGTCATTCAAAAGGCACGACAATCGGTGTCGGTACGTTTGCTCAGAACGAAAATGATTCAAATCACCAAAGCTCTATCCTTCGAGAAGTGCTCCAGGTATATCTGTCCATTTTCCTGAACCTTGCTTGGCTGGGGGGTGCCTGATGCGGTATTTTGCTACTTCGAGAAACCGATTCCTGTGGGAAATAGGAAGCACGCAAAAAAAGGGAACATGAAAAAAGGCGACCCGTATGGATCGCCTTTTTCTATAATGTCAAGCCGACGATCAACCGTTTTTCATGAGCTTGTCGAGCTCATTTTTGGCAGCAGGCTTATAAGGACCAAACAATGCATTCTTGAACGCAACTTTAGCCTTTTCAGTGTCTGAGGTGCGAGCAGCCATACCGATGATGAAGTTGTACTTCGCCTTGGTAAGATTGTCGGTAGTGGTAGCCATCAATGATTCAAGGGAGCTGATAGCACCATTGTATTGACCGAGGCGAAACTGTGCAAGGGCTTTGAGGTAGGTGACCTGTGGATTGTTGGGTTGCTTGCTCAGCACACTGTTGGCAGTGGTGACAGCACCGTTGAAATCCTCAGCATCCACTTGCAGCGAAACAAGCATTGCCTCCAATTTACCTTTCTTTGCAGGATCGGTTTCGAAGTTGGCAGCGCTCTTGTAGTTCTCGACAGCACCGCTGAAGTTGCCACGCTTCTTGTCCATCTTACCCATCAAGAGATAAGCAGCAGAGAAGTTGTTTTGAAGTTCGAGTG
>JANORP010000072.1:0-16492 GCA_031415375.1 Bacteroidota bacterium
TGGCCCCACCGCGACATTGCATGACCATTGGTAATAGTAGGGTGCGACGCCGCCGCTCGCAACGACATGGAGCGTATCGCCTCCCGAACCCTCGCAAAACGAGGCTGTTCCCAGCGTTGTTGCCACTACACCAGCCCCTACGCCGATCGTCACCGAGGCGGTCGATGTGCATCCATTGTCATCGGTCACCGTCAGCGCATAGTTGCCGGGCGCAAGGCTATCGATATTGGAGGTGATTTCACCAGTGTTCCACAGGTAGTTATAGGGCTGTGCGCCACCATTCACGCTCACGAGGGCCGTGCCGTCGTTGCGACCGGGACAGCTTTCATCCACATGGGTGATCGTACTTTGCATAGCCAGAGGCGCCGAGAGCGTGATTCCGCCGACCCGCGTACAGCCGAATGCATCGGTGACCGTCACGAAATAGTTGCCTGCTTGCAAACCAGAAATGGTGGCAGTGGTCGGTGACCCTGCTGCGCTCCATACATAGGTCAGGGGTGCTGAGCCACTGCCGAGCGCTGTAGCTGTGCCATCGCTCCCACCATTGCAGCTCACCTGCGTCGCGGTCACGAGCAAGCCCAACTGCAGCCCCACGCCTACATTGATCGCATCTGAGGCTTGGCAGCCTCCAGCGGTCGTGACAGTCACAGTATAGGTACCCGAAGTGGTGACTGTGATTGATGGGGTCATTGCGCCTGTGCTCCAAAGATATCCCGCATAGCCTGGCCCAGCGTTCAGGGACAGGCTTGCGCCGAAACAGAAACTGGTGTCATTGCCGATAAAAGGCGAGGGAATAGGCTGCACAATTACGAGCACAGCGTCTGAGTCAGACCCACATGCGTTGGAGGCAACGACTTGGTAATTGCCTGCTGTCCCAACGGTGATCGACTGGGTCACTGCCCCGCCTGGCGTCCAGAGATAGGTGAGCCCAGGCACGCCTGCGTTCAAGGTCACGGTCTGACCTTGACAAATCGTCGTATCCGCTCCTAGCCCGATCGTCGGTGCTGAGGCCAGCACGGTCACCGTAACAGTATCGATGCTGTTGGCTCCCGTCACCACATAACTTGTCGTGACGAGTGGACAGACAATGACTGAATCTGCCGTGCTGAATGGCACCGCATTGGTGGTCGTGGTCCAAGTATATGAAGTGTCGCCCATCGCCCACAATTGATAACATGCGCCGGGGCAAAGTGTGGTATCGGGTGCAGCACCTGTCGGATTTGGATTGAGCGGACGCAGCACCACACTATCCAAATAGATATAACAGGTCGTGTAGGCACCCGCTCCGGCTGGTTGTGTGGGCGTATTGAGATCATCGAGAAAATTGCCGATCGTCACAAATTGCTCACCACCGACCGCTGTATAGTTGGCGCTCACCCGCGTCCAATTGATCTTGTCATTGAGATATGTGCCCGTGGCAATGCTCGCTTGCGGCACATAGGTATTCATCGGATTCCAATTGCCAAATGCCCATGTGGTCGGCGCATTGGAGAAATAGAATTGCAGCTTGTCGGTCGCAAAGGTCGATTCCTCAGCCAAACTGTAGTAAGTGGAAATCTCGTAGGTCTGCCCCGCAAGCAGCGTCTGCGTGAGTGGCGCAACCACATATTCCCTAAACTCGGGAACTGCTTGGTAGTACAATGCAAACCCAATATAAGCATTGCCTTGCAAAGGCACTTGGTTGCCAAAGGCATTGGCAGGTACTTGCACCAATGCCGACGTGCCGCAGACATGTAAGTAGTCAGCGCTGCCTGCATGCCCAGCAGGTGTGCTCCAGCCCGTTGCCAATCCGACTTGCCCCACAGAGGAAGGGCAGCCTGTATTGACTTCAAAACTGGGATTGGGCAGTAGATTTTGTGCCCACACCGACATGGTCAGCGCGCACAGCAGATATCCTCCCAAAAAGGAAGTCACCCAAATCTTACAACGGGGCATAAGCAACAACAATAAATCCGTACCAAAAATCTTGTCAATATACCCAACAACCTCCAATCGCCGCAAAAACACCGTCCACATATTGTCCACAAACGGCAAAGGCTCAAGCTTATTCGCCTGAGCCTTTGCATACTGCAACCAATCGAACGGATTAGCGCATCAAGGTCACCGGCCCCGAATAGGCCTTCTCCCCGATCTTTACATTGTAATAATAGACGCCATCGGCCACAGTGTCTCCTGCGGCGTTTTTCCCATCCCAACCTACAGTCTTATTGTTGCCAAGATAGACCTTCACTCCCCAGCGATCGGTGATCGTGAGCGTAAAGGGTTGCGAACCGGTATAGTTCACGAGATAGAGATCATTGATCCCGTCACCATTGGGGCTGAAGACGTTGGGAATGAACAAATCCGTAAGCGAGACGATATAGGGTCCCTTTGTGATATGACTCACGCAACCCAAGGTGTTGGCGGCTGTCAAGGTCACAAAATACTCCCCTGGCTGCGTATAGGTATGTGAAGGATTGAGATCGTTCACTACAATTCCATCCCCAAATGCCCAGGTGTAGTCCGAACCTCCCAAGGTCAAGTTCAAGAAATTGACTGATGTATTGGGGAAGAACATCTCTACAGGGAATGTCGGATCTGAACTAAAATCGACCCGCGCGGTGTCATACACGGTTACCGTGACAGATTGCGCGGTATCGGCGCAACCGCCGATCGCCTCGGTGATCAGCGTCACAGGATACACCCCTGGCGTAGTATAGATATGTGTCGGGAAATCCTCATTGGAAACCGGGGTGCCGTCTCCAAAGTTCCAGATATAGTTAATCGCATCATCTGCTGTCTGGATGAAGTTCATGATATGTGGCGGGCAGCCTTCCGCTAGCGAACTCAAGTATTCCGCACTCGGGTTGGGCAGCACCTCGATGGTGATCTCACCTTCATCTGAGCAGCCGCCCTCGCTGATGACGATATGGTAAGTCGTCGTGGTGTCAGGGGAAGCCATTGGATTGGCAGTATTGGGATCGCTCAAGCCATCTGGAGGACTCCAGGTAAATGTTGCACCCCCTAATCCGCCCGAAGAATGCAATTGGATCGAGTCACGGTCGCAGATGACATTGGTATCAGCCTCATAAACCGCAATCATTTGTGGGATGATTGTCAAAATCATCGAGTCCTCGGTCACGCAGGTATTGTACCTTACTTGGAGGTGAAATACCGTGGATTGACCTGGCCACACAATAGGGCCTGCCAATGTGGAGTCACTCATCGAGTCAGCAGGAATCCAGCTGAAGTAAACCTGCGAGGCATTGGGCGCGGTGTCGGTCGTCGTGTAGTAATAACTGCCTTGCAGCGCGATGCTATCGGCACCACAGATCGTTAAATTGGGACCTGCATCGGCAAATGGTGTCGGTTTCACATAGACCGTCATCGAGTCTGGCGCACTCTCACAGCCCCAATTGCTCGTGGCCACCACATAATAGGTGGTTGAGCTGTCGGGGCTTGCATGCGCATCCTCGATCTGAGTAGGTCCGACGATGCCGATCGGCGGCGACCAATTGAAGGTATAAGTGGCGGTGCTGTCACCCGATGCCAAGGCATCCATGAGTGCAGTGTCACCTAGGCAGATCTCGCGGTCCCAGCCAGCTTCCACCGTGGGGATCGTATGTACATTCACCGTGACCGTGTCGGCATAGCTCGGGCAGCCATTGCTCCAGACCACCAGTGTGAAATCGGTCGTGAGCGGTGGGAATGCCAATGGATTGGGAATGGCTGTGTCGCTGAGTCCCTGCGAAGGCGTCCATTCAAAGGTATAGACGGGTCCAGCGCCGGTGCCATATCCCTGCAACATCGTGCTATCCCCAAAGCAAAGCTCTCGATCAGGCCCCGCCTCAGCAATGGGGATCGGCGGCACAAATACCGTCACTGTCGCAAGCGTATCGGTCGTTGTAAGCTGACTCCAGCACCCATTGCCCGCCTGTACTTGCAATGTATAGATGCTCGTGGTATCTGGCCGTGCACACGGGTTCATGATCGTAGAGTCATTCAATGTGAGGCCAGGCGACCAGTGATAGGTGAATGGCCCAGGTGCGCCCGTGATGATCGGATTGAGCAAAACGCAAGGTGCACTGTCTCCGCAAATGATTTGATCGGCCCCGGCATCGACGATCGGCTTGGGAAGCACAACCACAAAGACAGAGTCGGTGTCGCTGCGGCAACCATTTTGATCGGTCACAAAGACATAGTACCAAGTACTCGTGTCGGGGTTCACGATCGGGTCATCGTCATTGATTGAGTCGATGCCACAGAATGTGTTGGTCGTGATGCACCACCATGAATAATAGTAGGGATTGGAGGCACCCGTGCCATTGGCAAAAATCAAAGCACCGCCTTCACCCTCGCAAAAGCTTGCCGTCGGGCCAGCGTTTACGTTGGGGCGAGGAATCTGCCGCACGGTGTCGCTGGTCACAAAGGTGCAACCATTGTCATCGGTCACCGTCACAAAATAAATGCCTGGGGCCAGATTGATTGCCATCTGAGAGGTCTGTGCAGGCACAGACGACCAGTTGAAGGTATAGCCAGGGGTGCCGCCTGTCGGCAGCACGCCTGCCGTGCCATCGGGTACCAAAGAGTTGCAGCCCATATCTTGCACCACGACCGTGCCCGCAACGGGCGTAGGCTCGGTGATGGTGACCGCAAGTGTGTCGCGGCAACCAAAGAAATCCGTCACAAAGGCATAGACCGTGCCCGCGCTCAACCCCGTGGCCAAGGCACCGAGTTGGCCATTGCTCCAGAAGTAGCTGTAAGGTGGCCGACCGCCGGTGGCGATCACGCGTGCTTGCCCATCGCTGTCTCCAAAGCACAGAAGGTTTTGTTGGAAATCCAGCGACAATGTGGGGCGCGGCTCATTGCCCACGAGAATTTGGCCATAGCTGCGGCAACCATTGGCATCGGTCACAGTGACCTGTGCCAGGCCAGCCGCCAAACCGGTCGCAGTAGCGCCCGTCTGCACAGGATTCGTACCCCAGATATAGGTATAGCCCGGCGTGCCACCATTGGGTGAGGCAGTCGCGGTACCGTTTGGAGAGCCGCAAGTAGCATTCGTCATGCTCATCACGACAGCTACAGGAGATGGTTGCGAAACCACCGTCGAGGAATAGGCCTCGCAGCCATTGGCATCGGTCACCGTGACGCTGTAAGCATTGGTGGCCAAGCCCGTCACCGTCTGGGTAAATGCCAGCGGAGTCGTATTCCATGCATAATTGTAGGCGGGCACACCACCAGAAACAGCGACCGTCACGCTGCCATCGCTGCCCAAGAAGCAAGATGTCATCGTGGCTGAGGCAATCGCAATGAGCCTTGCTGGCTCGGTAATCACGACGGTGTCGAGATGGGTACAGGTAAGGTAGCCCGCCAATCCGCCAGCAGGCGTGTAAGCGGTATCCGTGACCGTGACGACATATTGGCCAGCGGGCAGGTTGCCCACGAGTGCACCGACGCCGCCAGTGGACCAAGCATAATGGTAATTGCCATTGCCACCCGTAGCGGTCACTGTGGCCGTGCCAGTGCTATCTCCAAAACACAAGACATTGGTCGAGACGATGCTGGAGCCAAGCGGCGTGGGCTCGCCGACAGTGGCTGTGTCGCTCACACTACAGGCAGTCGGTGAGAAAATGCGCGGCGCGAAGATGCGCACATTGTTGATCGCGACCGAAGGATTGGAGCCATTGCCGTCGTCGTTGTTGGTCCAATTGAAGCCGATCTGCAAGTTGGTGATGCCACTTGTCGAGGGCGGCAACAGCACTGTCTGCTGTTGCCAGCGACCTACACCTGCACTACAATTCAAGCTCTTGATGCTCGGGATGAGCACCGCCCAGCCTGTGCCATCGTTGTATAAGAGGGCGGCATTGTCGAGCAGGGCATCTCCAAGGGAGATAAAGTCAAACTCCAAGGTCAAACTCGAATAACCTACCGTGGAAATAAACGGCGAAGCTGCGCGCACATTGGTCTGCGGGCAGGGTCCTGCACCGCAATTGCCGCCGACAGCATAGGTGGCACGGCCATTGGGATTGGCCAATGGCACGATATGCAGGGTGGAGTCGCCATTGGTACCTGTGCCGCAAATGCCAGATGCGACGCCGCCTTCACCGTCTGAGATCGCCCAGAAATTGTGATCGACGCCATTCACCCCAGTAAACGTATTCAGCGTCCAAGGCGAATGCCCTTCAAAGTCTTCATAGTAGATATTCACCAATGAGTCACCAAAGCAGGTGTCGCTCACTGTGAGCACATAGTCCCCAGCGAGCAGGCCAGTGATCGAGTCTGTCGTCTGTGCTCCAGGCTGCCAAGAATAGCCGTAATTGCCATAGCCACCTGTAATCGAGGCCGCAATGATGCCCGAAGCATCCCCGTTGCAAGCGGCATCATAGACATTGAAGTCAAATGTGATCGGCGTCGGCTCATGTATCTCCACACTGTCGGTAATGATACAGCCGATATTGTCGCCGACAGTGACCACATACACGCCTGCACCTAATCCGCTGATGTCTTCGGTCGCAGCCGAGAAACTATTGGGCCCCGTCCATCCAAAGGAATAGGGCGGTGAGTCGCCAGTGATCGTCGCATCGACCAAGCCGTCAGTCGCGCCATTGCAACAGATGTCGGTGGAGATGAGCGCCACCCACAGCGGCGATAGTGGCTGCGAAATGGTGAGTGAATCGATCGTCGTGCAACCTGCAGAGTCGATCACCGTCACGACATAAGTGCCCGCATAGATATTCGTGAGGTCTTCGGTATTGCCCGTGAAGCCATTGGGGCCTGTCCAGAGATAGACAAAGGGAGCCAAACCGTTGGTCACCGTCATGTCAATGCCGCCCGATGGTGTGCCATAACATTCGATTTGATCGGGCAAGAAACTCAGTTGCGGCGGGAATGAGATCGTGACATTCATCGTGTCGCGATCAAAACAGCCCGAAGAGGTACTCGTCTGCAAGACCACATACTGGTATTGCTGCACGGTCGGCCCAGGATTCACCAATGTGAGAATTGGATTGGAAATGGTACTGCTCGACAGTCCAGTCGTGGGACTCCAGAGATAGCTCATGAAATTTGTCGATGGCCCGCCTATGGTGTCGCTAAAGACTTGACAGGCTAGGATATCGGGTCCCGCATCGGCCACTGGAATATTGGGGATGTTCACGGTCCCGTTGAAGGTGGTGATGCAGCCGAGCGAATCGCTGATGGTCAGGGTATAGGTAAATGGGCCTGGCGCGGGATAGATATTGGTCACACAGGCGGTATTCCCTGAGAGTCCCCCCTGCCCTGTCCATGAATAGGTATAGGGCTGTATGCCCGAAAATCCGAATCCACAGATGGTCGCCGTGTCGCAATCAATGCTCTGCACCGCTGCGATCGAGCTCGGGTTGCTTACAACGATTGTCACCGTAAACTGGGAAAAACCATAGGAGGGGCAAGCATTGTCGCGCAATTCCACCAAAAATGAAAACACGCCTGCCGAGGTCGGCGTCCAGCAAAAAGTCGCGACGGGGTTTACGCCTGTGATCGTATCCTGCATGCCTGGATTGCCTGCGAGGAAAAATTGTCCTGTTGGGATCGATTGACTCCACCAAGCAGTGATCGTGTCGCCGAGATCGGGATCCACGAGTGGAATGTCGAAACACAAGTTGTTGTTGAGGCAGGTGCCGATCACGATACCTGTAGCAGAGTTACCTTGGCCTTGTCCATTCTGGATATTGGTGACGTTGTTGGCAGCAGGCTGCAGGTTGTTGGGGCAAGGAATGACGTTGATCTGCATGTCGCGCACGATCGTGTTGATCAAGATTCCATTGCGCCACTCCTGAACGTACACACACATCACCCCCACCTCTTGGTTGCCTGGCTGCGGCACAAACGTCACGTCGCCCGAGATCGGGTTCATGATCACCTGCCAGCTCGGCCCGAGCGGCGCTGCGGGCGAATAGCCTGGATTGTATGTGATCGAGACATTTTGGTCGGTGTAGCATTGCCCCAACGAATAGGACAATGAGTCGCCATCGGGGTCAGATGCACCTTGATTGAAGGTGAAGGGCTGCCCAGCACACATATAAGGTACGGGAGGATTGTTGAATTGCGGCGAGTTGTTGCAAGTCGCCAAGCCCGTGTTGATTGTCGTGAGAAAAGAGCCAATGCCCTCATTGGCTGCACCCGATGTGATGCCGCCATTGCGGGCCATGCCCGTCCACTCAATGGTGTAGGAATTGCAGTTGGCTGCGCAAATATCAAATGTGGTCCAACGGTGGTACTCCTGCACCCCGCGCAGCGTGGAATTGGGGTCCTGGCATTGTGTGATGGAACCAGGGCAGACCGGTGTCACCTCGGTCACGTCCCAGTTGTTTACCTGAGCAGGGTTGTTGCCGGGTAGCCAGCCACCGATTTGCGTCGGCGGTATGCATCCTACACCTCCGGTCAGTGAAAAACTTTGTTGCGCAACCCCTTGTGAACCAGCGCAGTCACGGTACACGCGCTGATCGACCCTGATCGTACAGTTGTTGACACAAGTATAGGTGATATCGGTACCCATGAGGTGGGTAGCCTTTACTGGCCTGAAAATCAGGAGCAGCAACAAGAACAAGATGGCTGAAAAACGAAGTCCTGGAAGACGCATGTATTTACTTTTCGTCCCTAAAATTCCACATGGCGGTATGAAGACTGAAAGGTACATTGTTTTAAAGCCCTTGACAATGTCGTCACACTACCTTTTCAGGAAATATTGACCCCACAAGCCCCGGCTTTCGGTGAACCGCCAATATTCAGCGGCCAACGGTCAAATGCCTGCATCCATCGGTCATTTTTGGTGCTTCAACGATTGGTGGGAATACCGAATCCGGGGGAGACGAATGAATCGATCCTGAGCCCGCGGCTGATGCCTGTCCCGCCAAAGGCGGGGGCCGCACTGCGTCCTCCCCGTTTCACGCGGGCGCGGCGCAAAGCGGGAGGGCTATTGACCCCCGCCTTCTGCGGGATAGGCATTTGCCTCTGGCATAAATGGCTCAATATCAACGACTACAAGACGCAATTGCCGGAGGTAAACTGCCGATAGCCCAACGGCCCCCGCCTTGGGGGGTAGGCACAGGCCGTGGGTTCCCCCAGATTGTTACACACTCAAATGATTTTAATCCAGAATTGAGGTTAACCAAAGCAGAATCCCAAAGTTTGCGAATGATCAGATTTACTAACACATTCACTCACAAAAATCCCGCTGTGCAACGATATGCACAGCGGGATTTGGCATCGCCATTGAAACTGACGATGCTTACTCCATCAGCTTGATTTCATCGACTTGCAGGATCTCCTTGGTAGCGTTGTTGTGTACAAACACGACTACGTGGCAGTTCTTGGCGACATAGGAGGAATCCAAGACACTGTCGAAGGTGAATTGAAATTTCTCTCCAAGCACGATCGTATTGTTCTTGACGGGCAATCCCCAGGTGCCACCCGTGGATATCGGCCCACGCAACACGTGCATATGCACGTAGTCCTCGACGTGGGTAGGTGCGGGCAGGCTATAGTCTTCCTGTTGTGAGATGATGCTGTCTTCGGTGATGATGGCCACGATCTGATGATCGACATTGCCCGTAACAAAATATTCCAAATTGGCATCGACAGAGATGCTGCGATCGGTTGGATTGTAATTGCTTGTGAGCTCCATGCGCATCTTGGGTGCCTCGGCGAGCACCGTGCCGACTTCGGATCCCCAGTCGGCGAAACGCGTGAGAGTCCCACCATTCCATAACCTGCGGTTCACGAGACCGATCGGCAAGCCAGTAAGTGCATCGGCTTGGAAATGCGCTTCGAGTTCGGTACCCATCGGCGTCCTGAAGTCGTAATCATAGCCCAAAAAGGGAACCACGCGCGCAAATCCGCCAGCATGTATTGCGACGACGACCACGTTTTCGCCATAGGTATTTTTGAGGGACTGCGCTTGTAGGTGCGCTTGAGGACAGTTGCCACACATATGGCCTGTAAAATCCTCCACCATTACCTTGTTGGTGGATCCAGTGAATCCTTTGGGATCGACCTTGGGTCCCTCGACGACGTCACAAGCACTGAGTGTGCCGATGGCCAAGGCTGTTGCGAGTAGATATCTCAGTGAAGTTCTCATTGTACGAAATTATCAAAAAGATCCTGTAATTGAAACCGACACGCCATTGGATGCTGGCACCGTGCGGCAGACGCCGCCGACACACAAAACGCCAGCACGTTGGCGGCCATAACCGATTTGGAAACGGTAGTTTTGCCAATTCACGCCACCTGTTCCAGTAAAATAGTGCAAACGCTTGGCAACTTCGACATTGCCATAGTTGTACTCATCAAACACGGCTATGAAAAATTTGGGGGCAATCGTGTATTCCGCCAAGATCATTGCCCAGCTTCCAAACTCTTGCTTGGTATAACAGTGCTGAAACTCCATGCGCAGGGTTTGTTTCTTGGCAATCTTATAGCTCATATCGAGGATTTGCACGTCGGCGACCACGTCCTTGCTGCTGTTGAAGCCAGTGAGTTGGTGAAATAGCCCTTGATCATAGTTGAAATGCAAAATGCTCAATGTAGCCTTCAACTTGTTGGTAAACTTGCGCGAGATCTCGATGTTGATGTCTTGAAACAGCACACTGTCCATCTTGGCGAGAAAGGGTGTGGTATAACCATCAAATGGATCGACAGTGGCTGTCTTGTCTAGCGCATTGATCCGCGAGAAATTGACAGAGACATTCATGCCATGCTCACCGCCGAGTACTGTACCTTTTTTGAAGTTGTAGGCAACCTCTGCCTGCATGCCCCACTCACCAAGCGGCTGCGATGCCCATGGAAAAAGGGTGGGCAGACGGTAGGTATGCTGCTTGGTTTGGGGTGGCAGATAGTTCAGGTTCAAGTTATTGAAGCTCGCTGAACGGTCTGAGCGAAAGTCCATATTGTCGATTCGCTTGAGCTGCAGCGAGGCACCGAGGCCCTTGCGTGCATAAGTGGCTTGCACGAGTAGGGCATTGCCGGTTTTGTAAATGATATTGTTGACACTGCTCGGGTCATTGTATTTGTAGGCATACTCGCCCGATAGGTTGAATGCACCACGGTTCACATTGCCCCGGGCAGCAAATGCCGCGACATTTTCAGGAAAAATCTGAACAGGATCCTCGTCTTTTTGGAAACGGCTCACAAAGCTGCCACCGATACGCACCTTGGTCTTGGCACTCGCCAACGAATCAAAGCTTTCATTGATGGCCCACTCGGCATCAAAACCACGCACGATGCCAGAGGAAAGGTTTTCGACGCTGTGTGAAAATGCATTCCGCTGCCTGCCTACCAATCCAGTCATATAGACGCCTTTGACAGGTTGGCTTTTGATGCGCACGCCGTCGAGGGAATTGTCGAAGCCGAGCCCCCAGACCTCATAGGTGCGCAAGATCATACCACTGCCGAACTGCTCGTAAAAGGTACCAGCGGTGACATCAAATTTATCGTTGCGGTAGCGGGCATAGCGGTAGGGCAAGCCAGCGCCACGCTCACGTGTAAAGCCTTGCAAGGTGGGATAATAGGACTCAAAACGCGTGCCTGCCTCAAATTTACCCCGTGTATAGAGTAGGTTCATGAAGCTATTGCTGCCCATTTTTTCAGGGTATTTGGGTGCCCCAATGAGCGAGTCGGGCTTGTAGGACTGTGCGTCAACCTCAAAGTTGCCATGGATTTGTCCCAAATCGGGCGCTTGAGCAACGAGGGTTCCCCCAAAAAGCAGCAAGGCTGCTGTCGCAACCTTGGCTATGCGTTTATATTGAGTAGCTATTTGGATCACCTTAACAATATTGATTCTAATGAATGGATCTGATGGACATTAGTCCTCGATCTTGCCTGTCTCGGCAAGTTTTTTCACGATTTCGTGCAATTCCTCCTCGTCTCCAGGGGTATAGGAATTGTGGTTCCAGACGATTTCTTTTTTAGCATTGAGCAAAAAGGTATGCGGCACATTGTTCACGCTCATGGCACGCTTGAAGTCGCTATTTTCGTCAATATAGACCTCATATTCCCAACCCCTGCCTTCTACAAAGGGTGCGACTTTGGGGGCATTGCGCGCATCGTCGATGGAAATGGCGATGAGCTTCACGCCAGTTTCTTTCACCCACTCGCTGTATTCCTCATTGATGGCGATCAACTCTTGGATGCAAGGCTTGCACCAAGTCGCCCAGAAACTGATAATGATCGGCTTGCCATCGTTTTCAAAATCACCCGTTGAGAAACTGCTCCCGTCTAGGCTCTTGACCATGATCACAGGCAATGCCTGCGCATTGTCTTTGGCCGCAGCTTCCTCCCCTCCTTGGGCAAATACTGAACCCATGCCCAGCGTCAAAAAAGCGATCAATACAAAGAGATACTTTTTCATAATGCAAAATAGATATTTCTCGTCCAGTTGCAAAAGCCATGCCGCATTTTGACGCCTCTTTTTGCGCAAGCTACCGCCATCACTACTTCTTCTTGAGGGACGCGCATCAAGGCATCCGACAACCAAAACAATCATTTTCCCAGCAGCCGTCCAAGCGAAAAACTCCTTACTATCGCCTGACCGACAACGAAATTTACGCAGCCTAGAGTTCTACTTTTCCCATAGGGAATTGTGGATTTGTTGCGAGCAGCCTAGGACACTACTTCAAAAGCTTGTCCAGCTCCACTGGCAATTGATTGGGTTTCAGGTCTTTGCAAACGATCTTGTGGTTAGCATCCATGACATAGCACTCGGGGGTGATGTCGATATGGTATTTTTGGTAAAAATTGCTGGTGTACTGCGGGTCAAACACGTTGTGAAACGGAGCGATCTTGTATTTGGGGATGAAGGCGCGCCATTCCTTTTCATCAGTTCCTGTGCAGAGCGCGTAGATTTCCAATCCGCGCGCATGGTATTGGTCATAGATCTTGCGCATGTCGGGTGCCTCCTCTTGGCAGTGCTCGCATTCATAATTATAGATGAAGAGAATGGTTGCCTTGCCTTTGAGGTCATAGAGCGACTCCTTTTGCCCTTGCAGGTTGGTGCAGAGCAGGTCTTGCCCTGTCTTCCCAATCAGGCTGGGCCGCATCTCATTGACCTCTCGCCTGATCTCGGTCAGCTCATCAGGCGTAGCCCAAAAAGCTTCCTTGTCGGTGAAATATTTATCCACCAAATACACAAAGGCCGACTCCATGCCCATGTTTTTGGGGGTATGGTATTCGATGGCGATCCAATTCACGATGAATTTGAACATGTCTTTGTTCACCCGAGATTTCTCGATGAGCAAGTCGGCATACTTCACGACCGAGTCATGCACCTGCGGCGTGATCTGAGTCATATAGGTATTGAGTTTGTTGAAGATGATGGGGGTGCGCAGCAAGCGAGGATCATCGAGCGGAGTATTGTTCCAATAATCGTTGCGGTAATGAAAGATGCGCCTTTCTTCATCAAACGAGCTATCGGGCAGCCTGATATCGCGCATTTCAGGGTTTTGACCCGCCAATTTATACTTTGTGAAGAATGTCTCGGGGTGCAGCTTTTTGTAGGTCTGCAAATGATCCTTGCGCTCCTTGACGAGCAGGTCCAATTGCTGCGCATATTGAGGACGCGCAGGATCATCGAGCTTCATGTCGCGGTAAAATTGCTCGATGGGCTGGAACCGTGCCTGAAAACCCTGCTCCCACAAGAGGTTTTGGTAGAGCAACTCGTTGTCAAAGGAGCCTTCGATCTTGGCGGTGCCAAAGGGGTTTTTGGCGTCGGCGGTGAGCTTGAAGGTCTGGTCTTGGTCCAGTAGAAACTGGAAGACGACATTGCCGGGCATCACCAAAAAATAGAGTCCGCCGGGCAAGGCAGTATCGCGTTTGATGTGTACCATGCCCTTTTGGGGTATCATGGAATCGACCAAATAGTTGGTGCTCCCAATCGTGCCGATGATCCTGGCCATCGAGTCGATGGTATTGCTCACTCGAAAAGTGACATCGATGGGCTCTGACTTGGGGGCAGGCGGCGGCGCGGGCGGCCCTACAGGCGCAGCCTCCTCGGCAGCGCCACATCCGATGATCAATGTACTCAGCAAAGCGGCTACAAACCCTAGAGTTCTCAATTTACGCATAGTTTCTCATCCCAATTTTTGCCTCAATAATACGAAAAGGATGCGAAACTACCATGCATCAGGCCATGCTGACACGCCCTCCGCGATCGGCCCTACAGTATCCAAAACATGATGCCGACGTTGGCGAATGCGCCCAAACCGGGTCTGTAGGTAGCGGTCTGCTTCACCGGCAGCAGCACGCCCACCTCGCCATTGAGCTCAAGCACCCAGAGTTTGATGCCGATGCCCACGCCAGCGTCGGCCGCAAAGACGCTCTCGATCTTGGTCTCGTCAAAATTGCCCCGCTGCATTGTCGCACCAGCAAACACATAGGGCCGCAGCAATTTTGCGATGAGTCCATCGGAGTAATAGCGGGCGTCGGCCTTGACCACGAGTGCATTGGTGAGCAGCCCCTTGTCGGTGCGGATGCGGTTGTAGGCGATGTCGCCCGCCACCGCGAGGCGGGTGGGCCTGAAGATCACACGTCCACCGAACCCGACTGGATCACCGATCACTGCACCTACAGCCATTACATGATTGGCCTTCTTGCGTTTTTTCTTCTTGCCAAAAATGCTCTCAGCGGGGTTGCAAAAGCAATTCCCTGCGGCCCGCAAGCCAGTGACCGCCAGCGTCTGTGTCACGAGCGGCTGCGCCTGCACGGTGCTACCCAAACCAATGACCATCAACACCAAGACCAATTTCAATTGCATTTTCATAATCGCATTCATTGATAAACCGCAGCCCATGCCACGGCATTGCTGTCAATTTCTACGTTCAATGCCTACAATCGTTGATGATCCGTTAGATCAAGAGGTTATTTGTCGATATTGAGAAGGTGTGCGATGGATGTTTGGTGCTGAATTTTTGAGTGCATCACCCAAAAATTGCACGGTGATGCGCTGGGATAACGCAATTATTCTACTCCCCAAATCCCAAATCCACCCCCACCCTGCCATGCTGTGAGGTGACTCACACCGCCATGCTCCTCACCTGCACAGACGCGTTGCAGGCGTGGCACGCAATGCGTGATGCAATGTGGGCCTTGTTCGATCCCCAGCCACCTGCGGCCTGTTTTTTGGGCCACTGCCGCTGTGGTGCCGGAGCCTAGGAAGGCATCGAGCACATAGTCGCCGGGTTGGCTGCTTGCGCAAATGAGCGCATGGATCAATCCCTCGGGCTTGGGATAATCAAAGGCGGCCGCGCCAAACAGTAAACGGCTTTCGGCTGCTGCATCCTCGTAGGTCGGCAGGCCATAGTGGGCCGTGCTGAGCAAGTTTTTCATCTTTTTGGGGGCGCCACCGACCTTGATATGGTTGGGCCTAAAAGGCAATTTGCTGATGCGCAAGACATCGCCCGAGGCGATCACGGCAGCGAGCTTGCGCTGACTGTAGCGCCACTCGCCTTCCAATCGGAAGGCGCTCGCATTGCGGCCATCGACGATCTGCAGGTCGTCGAGCAAGCGTGTGTGGATGCGGCCCTCGCTCATGTCTTGCGCACGAATCCACTGGTCGGGCAGGCCAAATTGAATGCTGCCAGTGGGGAAGTGCAGCACTTGCAGGCTGTTGCCAGCATTGTTGAGCGGGTATTTTTTGCCCTCGGTCGTCGTGCCGTAATACAGCGGTTGGGCCTCGGATTTGTCTTTGGCAAAGACAAGGATGTACTCGGTGACAGAGGCAAGGTGCGAAAGAAAGGATGGCTTTTTTTTCTTTTCCCAGATCAGATTGCCAATGAAGTTGCGACGCCCAAAGATCTCGTCACACAAGATTTTGAGATAGGCCATGTTGGCCTCGTCGATCGAGACAAAGAAGTAGCCCGATGGCCGCATGAGCACGCGCATAGCCGCAATGCGCGGGGCCATCATGTCTAGCCAAGCTTGGTGCCCAATGTCGTCGGAGTAATGTGCGAAGGCGTGCCCAGTATTGTAAGGCGGATCGATATAGACACATTGGACAGTGTCGGCATGGGTGAGTGCGAGTGCATGAAGTGCTTGCAAGTTGTCGCCTTGCACGAGTATATTGGGCGACAGTGTACCACTCTCACCCCAAGCGGGATGGGGCACAAGCCGGGCAGCAATCTGCTGTTGAAGGGATTTACGAGCGGTATTTTCGCGCATTGCCCAAAGCTCGGCTTTCTATTGGTCTTGATTTCCACTTGTCGGGGCAACTGTCTTCATTTCTGGTCACATTGGGGGAAATCAAATGTGCTGGGAAATGGACGAATGTGCATGGGAAATCACCAAGCCGCCAGGCAGCGATGGCAGCTGCCTCAATCCTTCAAACCCATCCAGTAGCCAAACAGCATGTTGCGATAACCGATCATTTGCTGCCCACGCTTCAAGGCTGCCCAGCGTTGTAGCGGGATTTCGGAGCGGTTTTCTTTGCCTGACTTGCGCATCACCTTTACAGTATAGGATTCCTTTTTGGTGCCCTCTCGGTACC
>JANORP010000073.1:0-63491 GCA_031415375.1 Bacteroidota bacterium
GGCCAGAGGCCTTGGACTCTATGACCTGACAAGAGCTTTTGTCATTCGATCAAAAGGTCCCGCAGCAGCTACGGGATGGTCACTCGATATGATGAGTCTTGAGCAAATACTGGTCAAGTTCCCGATAGGCATAAATTTCAACAAGCTCCAACATTATGCTTGTCTTTTTGGCTCCTCCTTCGGCGCAAGCGGTGCTAGGAACCAAAAGCCCAGCGCATAAAAGTTGGGACTTATTGGAAAATCATTCCTTTGGTCCCGCACCCCTTTTCATAGGCCCACAAGCGTAGCTTGTATGCCCTCCAAATGATCTGCAACGACAGCGGCATTCCTGCGAATACAACCCTTCCACGGCAACCCCCAAAATGGGCATAACTCCTGTTGGGCAAGTGCCTGAGAGCTACTAATTTTGTAGCAATGGGTTCAGAACCCACGCAAAAAGCGCTCTTAAGGTATGGATAGCAGTGAATGGACACTGCCAGTGCAGCAGCTCGATGAGGTGCCCGCAGTGGCGGCTAGGATTCTGGAGATTTGTGAATCTCGCAGGATTTTTGCAATTTTCGGAGCTATGGGCGCAGGTAAGACCACGCTCATCAAGGCGCTTTGTAACCACCTCGGCTCTCCCGATGTGGTCAAGAGTCCCACCTTTTCCATCGTCAACGAGTACGATAGCGCGGCGGGGAGCATCTATCACTTTGATTTCTATCGAATCAAGGCTATGAGTGAGGTTTTTGACATTGGCTTTGAAGAATACATGGATTCAGGCTGCTATTGTTTCTTGGAATGGCCCGAACTGATCGCGCCACTCATTCCAGAGGAAGCAGTGGAAATCAGGATCTCGGTCATTGGGCCAAATGAAAGAATGGTAAAAATTGCATTGCGATAAAGCATGGGTAAATCTAGAGTAGGCGGCGGAATTTTTGGGGAAATGCACTCCTCAGCTTGGGCAGTGCCCATGGAAATG
This sequence comes from Bacteroidota bacterium, assembly GCA_031415375.1. Classification (GTDB taxonomy): domain Bacteria; phylum Bacteroidota; class Bacteroidia; order J057; family JADKCL01; genus JADKCL01. The sequence continues at coordinate 962 of JANORP010000073.1, forward strand.
GCGGTCAAAACCCGCAGGGAGAAAAAAGTACAGCGGATCGGCGTGCCCAAAGAGACGGCCATCACTGAAAACCGCGTGGCCCTCACGCCTGAGTCGGTAGGCATCCTCGTCGCCAGTGGCCACGAGGTATTCGTCCAAAAAGGTGCCGGTGAGAGCAGCAGCTACCCCGACGGCGCTTACAATGCCGCAGGCGCCCACCTCTGCTATTCGCTGGAAGACATCTACCTCAAGGCGGATACGATCGTGAAGATCGCCCCGCTCACCGCCGAGGAGCTTGAGCTCCTGCGCCCACACCAAATCTTGATCTCCGCGCTCAACATCGGCAGCATGAGCGCCGAGCATATCCGCACCATGTTGCGCAAAAATATCCTTGCCATCGGCTTTGAGTTTTTGCAAGCTAGCGACGGCAACTTGCCGCTTGTGCAGAGCATGAGCGAGATCGCTGGCGTCACCTCCATACACATCGCTTCCGAGCTGTTGAGCACCCATTCGGGTGGTAAGGGTTTGCTGCTGGGCGGCATTACGGGCGTGCCGCCTGCCGTGGTCACCATCATCGGTGCTGGCACCGTGGGGCTAGGCGCTGTGCGCACTGCCCTGGGCATGGGCGCGACCGTAAAGGTCATCGACGAGGAGGTGCATCAACTCCGCGCCTTGGAGCAAGCCCTTGGCCAAAAGATCCATACGGCCATCAGCCTACGCAATTACATCGAGGATTTTGTACTCAGCAGCGACGTCGTGATCGGTGCCGCGTTCAAACCGGGACACCGCGCGCCGGTTGTGGTGACCGAGGAGATGGTCGCCAACATGAAAGAAGGATCCGTCATTGTCGATGTCGCCATCGACCAAGGTGGCTGTGTAGAAACCAGTCGGTTGACGACCCATGCACGGCCCACATTTATAGAGCACGACATCGTGCACTATTGTGTCCCCAACATTGCCTCGCGTGTGCCCGCGACCGCCTCGGCAGCCGTGAGCAACATCCTCGGGCCTCTCCTGATCAAAGCTGGCGAAATGGGGGGCATGGAGCAGCTCATGAAAATGAACGAAGGTGTGAAGCATGGCGTCTATGTCTATCGCCGCCACCTGACCAAGCGTTCCCTCGCCAACATTTTCGGCTTGGAGTTCATGGACATCAATCTACTCGTGGCCAGCACACTTTGAGGGATGCGGTTCTGCGGACTGTGATCGTCATTGTCGTGAACATACCGCAAGAATGACCAATTTTGGCAGCTTGCATACGGGTGTGTGCTGCTTGAATGACAATCTATCACGACGATGACCTCGCTCATTGCCTAAATCCTGGAATTCATCTAAATTTAACCTCGCACCCCAGAGATGGAACGATATTTGTAAATAGTACCGAAAAACACGTCACATGAAGAAAATTTCACTTGTCGCCACCCTGCTCATGCTGTTGTTTACAGCCACTTGGGCACAAAAAGCATCCGAGAGCACGGAAAAAGGTCCCTTGGGAACCGATGGCAAATGCCTAGTCGTCGAGCTGGAAGGCATGCAAAAAAATGTAGAGTCTGTGCTCGAAGCCAAATTCAAGAAACTCAAAGGCTCCAAATCCAAGGGTTACGAAGCCTTTAAGGCTCAGGTATTCCCTGAGATTTCCAGCAACACCCTCGACATTTACTACAAAGTAGAGACCAAAAAGGACAACCAAAGCAAGGTGGTCCTCTTCCTTGCTACAGGTTATGACAACTGGCTCAACCCCAATGACCACGCCTCAGAACTCAACAACGGCAAAAAAATGCTGGAAGGCTTGGCAGCCGAGGTGCGCACATACGAATTGAACCTCGCCATCGAGGCGCAAACCAAAGTGCTCGAAGAGGCTGTGAAAAAGCAGACCGACCTCGAAAAAGACCTCGCCAAATTGGGTTCGGAATTGGAGAAACTCCAAAAGGAGATCGAAGAGAACAAGAAGACCCAAGAAACCAACAAGAAGTCCCAAGAAGACCAAAAGAAGGTGATCGAAGGCGAGAAAAAAGCGCTCGATGAGTTGCAAAAATCTCTCGGTTCAGTCGGGAAATAACCGCCTAGCGGAATCCAAAATGAAAAACGGGCGGCCCAAAAGGTCGCCCGTTTTTCATTTTGGACATCATGGTCGATGCAGGCCATCCCCCTCGATTCAAACCGTATGCGCAAACAGCTCCAGAAAGCTTTTCAAGCGTTCGGGATCGACGGCATTGTCGGCCTTGCCATGGTATTTGATATGGCTGCCCACGATATAGCCGTCGGCATATTGGTTGAGTGCTGCGAGATTGGCTGGGGTCGTGCCGCTGCCGATCACGACGGGCAAGTGCGTGTTTTCGCGCACGATGCGCAGGTCGTCGATGCTGGTAGCCGCACCCGTGCCCGTGCCGCTCACAATCAAGGCATCGGCGAGTGAGCGCTCGCTCAGGTCGCGGGTCTCGATATGGAGCGGGATATGGGCGATCGGTGCTGCATGCTTCACAGCGACATCCGCAAAAATGAGCACCTGCGCGCCCAGCATGTTGCGCTTGCGGGTGGTCGCGTATGCACGGCCTTCGACCACGCCTTGGTCTGTGAGGGCGGCAGCATTGTGTACATTCACACGGATGAATTGCGCGCCCACAGCTGCTGCGATGCCGAGGGCGGCATCGGCATCGTTGCGCAAGACATTTACACCGATCGGCACGCGGGCATGCATCACGATCTCGCGGCACAAGGCCGCCATCGCGGCGACCGTCTCAGATGGCACCCGATCAGGATAAAAAGGCACATCTCTGAAATTTTCCACGATGATTGCATCTACCCCCGCTGCCGCAAAGAGTTCAGCCTCCATAATGGCCTGCTCAAACACAGGCCCCATGTCGCCCCCATACAAGGGCGCGCCCGGCAATGCTTGTAGGTGGATGCAAGCGATCATAGGCTTGCGGTTGGGAAAAATGTCGGCGTAGGTGATGGATGGACGCATGATGGATTTTAAGGTAGAAGCAAAGGGGGGCTTAGATCAATGTCTATTTCACCGCTGCTAGGCACCGCAATCGTCTCAAGGCGGATGCGTTACCTGGGCAACATTGACGACGCGCCAGTCCCTTTTCCCCAACGCGTCATCTGCGGCAAGATAAGGACTTTCCGCGCTGGCACCTCTATGCCCGCGAAATATTGCTGGATGTGCCCGCGCATTAGATACGAGATCCCATCACCGCAACCTCCCCAAAATACCAGCCCGCTACGATACACGCAGCGGGCTGGATTCACTCAAAAAACCACAACCTTAGCCTATTGCCGCAGCGCCAATTTGAGCGTGTGGCTATGCCCTTGGGCGTCGATCAAACGCGCAAAGTAGATGCCTGCACTCAAGTTGCTGGCGACGAAATCGACTTCGTGCAATTCCATCGCCTCCAAATTGCCATTGAAGAGGACGGCCACTGACCTGCCCAAGTGGTCGAAAACGGTGAGGTTGGCAGTCCCTGAGGCGGGCAGGCTGAAGCGCAGCGTGGACCGCATCGTGAAGGGGTTTGGAACCGCTGTGAAGACGACGGCCTCAGTGGGCAAAGCAACCGTTGCATCTGGTCGCGCTGCAAGCCGCTGTCCATTGTAGGCAAATACATAGACATCCTCCTGTGCACTGCATCCGTTCGCATCGGTGATCTTCACCGTAAAATTTTGATCGGATGGAGGACAGACAACGGTTGTCGGAGCCTCGCTGCCGTCTGACCAAAGATAGGTGTAGGGAGGCGTGCCGCCGTGGATCCCCACGACATACAATTCTGCGCATTCCTCGCCAGGAACTGCTGGGTTCACGGTCTGGTCATCACATGCGACCACTGCCATGGGGCCTACGATGACCCCTGTCGATTGCCAGTTGGAGATGCATCCAGATTGGTCTATGGCACGCACAGCGTAAGCGCAGGTATTGTCTGGTGAGACGGTGATACTAGGATCCGTTTCGCCAGAGCTCCATTCATAGGTATAACCGCCACTGCCACCCAATGCCTCCGCAGTGAGGGTCACGGGACCTGAGCAATTGGGGGCATAGTAGGCTACAGGAATCTCGTTGAGACTGAGCGATTGCAAATAGCTGATCGTGCGTTTTTCGCCATCGACGGGGACCGTTGGCAAGCCGTTGGCGAGTCTGGCTACGGCATCGCTGGTGATCACGGTACCCTCGGGCAGGTTGGTCAAAGGTTTGACGGTATAGACCACCTCACCGACGCCGTCTTGGAACGTAATCTCCAAAACGTTGTCGGCGGTCAATTCTGCCTGCGTAAATTCGGTGAGCGAGGTGACTTCCAAAGTGCTCAGGTCGAGATTTTCATCCATGGGAATGCTCACGCCGCTTACCTCAGGCGCACCATCCTGCGTACCCACGCTGTAGGTCAAGGTTTCGTTGGGGCTGATGAAGTGGTCGGCACTGCAACCTTGTGGGGAAGCCATCATGGCGACAGCTGCATTTGGATTCCAGGGACTGCTGCAACATCCGTAGGTGATGGCCGTGGTCTTCGAGAATGTGCCGCCAGCGGGGCAGGCTCCAGTAACCAAGGCTGTAGTCACCAATGGATTGGTGCAGAGGTTCAGGGCTGTAGCGCTCGTTTGCACGTCGATGCAAATCTGCGTCGTCGCATTGGCATTGATGGGAGCAGTCAGGGAATAGATGACTGTGGGTTGAAAATTGGGCGCGCCGGTATAGGCACAACAGGCGGCTGGGGTGCAGTTGGCGCCAGGGAGGCCACCAAGTGCAGTGATATACGTAGCTGCTGGCGTGGAGGGTGCATTGCAGATCTTCAATCGTGGATCGAGGGAGAAGATGACGGTCGTGCCAGCATTGATCGCACAAGTGCCCGTGTTTTTGACGTTGAGGCAAAAGCGCCGGCGCATACAGGATCCATTGGGGCACCCAGTCGCAAGGTACAAGGGAGAGCAGCTGGCAGAAAGCAGGCTTTGCGATGTGGTGAGGGTGACACCGCAAGCACTGTAGTCATAGACTTCCCCATCGATTTGGTCAGGGAGCCGATAGGCGGTCTCCTGACTGATCCCGGCTACCTGATTGCTGAAGGCTGTCACAGGCGGGGCAGTCAGTGGCGTGATCGCCATGATCGTGGGATGAAACCGCGCCAAGGCCCCAGCGTTGCTCACCACATACAGATAGCCATCTTTGCCATATTCGATCTGTGAATTGGTGTAGTTGGAGGAATTGGGGATGGCCACCATCGCACCGCCACTGCCCGTCGTGGACCAAAACATTCCAGTCGTGGTACATACATAAAACATATTTCCACTTGCGTTGAACTCCGCGCCCTTTACCTTGCCGTTTCCGGTGATCGTGTATGTGCTTGTGCCTGAATAGGTGCCTGCTGCGACATTGACCGTTGAAACATAGGCATTGCCTTGCCAGACGTCGCCATAGAGGATGCGGTTCCCGTTGGGATTCACTTCCAGTTCATTGATAAAGGTGTTGCCTGGGAGACTGCTAGCCATCGTGATTCCACTTCCAATACCAGTGCTGGTAATTGTATGGCGTCGCAGGCTTCCGTTTGCCAGGGTGAGCAGATACCGTTTGTTCTGCAATATTTTGGTAACCGCGATGGCGCCGCTATTCCCTGGCATACAAAAGACGGGGGTACTTTGCTGGGCGATCGACACACCACTGCTCACATCGATTTTGGCATAACCCAAGGTTAGTCCAGTGAGAACAGGATTGGCATACAACCAGATCACATAATACTGCTTGCAGACACCTGGGACAGGAACGATGCTGATTTCCTGCTGATTGATGGCAATCATGGAATTGGGGGTATTGCACGTGTAAGGAAGCACGTTCAGTGTCCCCACCAAGGCACCTGTTGCGCTGCGTACTTGTATGCCATTTGAGACATATACATAAAACAGCAAATTGCCGTTTTCATCAAAGGCACCATTGCTATTCACATAGGGATTGGTGCTGCCTCCAGGCAATGGGGCGACGGTCTGCGTAGCCACATTGAAGATATTGGGCGGCATGGTCCAAAAATTCATTTGGGCGATGCCCCAAATGGGAATTGAAAATGCTAGAACGAGAAACAAATGAAGTATTTTCGTTTTCATAGATAAAGAGGTGTTATTGTGATACAAACGGAGAATGACATAGATCGATTGTACGGTCGAATGAACGACCGCAATATGGATGCCTAGACCTGCAGCATTGTCTTGCAAGCCAAGAAAATAACAAGTAGCCTATTCGATCCTGAGACCGATAGGGGAGCGTTCAGCATGAATACGACAATTGTCGCAGGGCAATTTTTTAATGCAACAAGCGTCCCACACGGTCCTCAGACCGAGATGGGCAAATACAAATACACAATCCAACTGCGGGGCAATTTTTTAATGCAACAAACGTCCCACACAGTCCTCAGAACGAGATGGGTAAATACAAATTCACAATCCAACTGCGGGGCATTTTTTTAATGCAACAAGCGTCCCATACGGTCCTCAGACCGAGATGGATCAATACAATTCACAATCCAACTGTGGGGCATTTTTTTAATGCAACAAGCGTCCCACACAGTCTTCAGACTGGTACGGGTAAATACATTACAATACAAAACAATTAAGTGTTGAAAGAAACTCTTTTTGTAACAATTACCCCACACGATCCACGGATCGGGATGGGTAAACATGCAGAATCAAAACGACATCAATAATGGGCAATCTCTCTTTTCCCAAATATACATTCATAAAGTTCATTTGTCAATAGCAAATTTTGGGTAGCGGCACAATTAACACTTTTTGGGACTGAATCGTTACGTCCAATGGGTCAACAGATTATATGGGTGTCTTTTCAGCACAAAATTGACGATGCTGTATCACTTTTCAGCATTGGATATGTGTAGGGCAACGGCACACGTAGCGCATGGCTTTGTATCCTTGCGCCAACGGCCGCTGGCGGAAAATAGCGATGGACGACGCTGATCTATCGACCATCAATTGCGCAGCATTTGCATGATCACGACCAATCCAGGATCTTGCTTCATGGCATGGATGACGATGTCGCGAATGTCGTTTTGTTTCAAGCCTTTGGCCTTGGCGGCTTTGAGATCGGGTTCAGTCCACGCAGCCATTTTGGCGATGCCCATGGCGTTGTAGATCGTTTCGCCCGTGCCTGGGGCAGTGCCTGTGAGGAAGCCAGGGAGCGCGACCATGTACATTTTGTTGTCGTCGAGGGGCTTGCCATTGAGCACATAATTGGTGCCTGTGCGGCTCAGGTTGCTGCTGTATTGCAGGTGGGCACCGTTCATGTCGAGTTCCTTGCTGAGTCCCATGTCGAGAAGGCGGCGCAGGTCGCTGCCGCGCATGTTGCCATGCAAGATGTTGCCGCCAAAGGGCAGGGTCGCCAAAATGTGACGCTGCTGCACGAGGCCCGTGATCTGATCATCGAGGCGCACACTGCCGCTGTTGAGGATGGCGAGGTCGGCCGTGGGATCGACCGTGCGCATGGCATTCGCGATGAGGAAACCCATATTCGTTTGGCTTGTGCGCATGGTCGCGTCGCGGCCATCGAGCGGCGAGAGTGCGTAGCCGATGGTATCGTCGGGCTGGTAGCCTTGTGCCTTCATGCAATCATCGGCAAATGCCTCCCATTTCTGTACGACCTGCTCGACGGCGGCATCGGCAGGGATCGCCTCGGTGATGGGCATGAGTTGGGAGAAAATTTCCAATTTTTTGGTCGCGGGATCGTATGTACACCAGTGCAGATAAACCGTCTTGGCATTGGCGTCGGCTTTGGCGATGCGTGCAGAGCCGACTGTGCGCAGCATGTTCACGTGCTCGTGGCCGCCCATGAGCAGGGGCATGCCTGGCAGGCGGCGGCTCAGGGTATCGTCTTGCAAAATGCTCAGGTGAGTGATGCCCATCACGACATCTGATTGTTTTTGCGCAGCATTGTAGGCTTGCGTGGCTGCGTCATAGATGTCGAGGTATTGCAAATAAGGTTGCAAGTTGAAGGGCAATGTGACGCCTATCAGGCCGAGGCGCATTGTGTCGCCTGCTTGGTTCCAAATGCGACGCACCATGAAATCCTCAACGGCCTGCCCATTTTGTTGGAAGGGTGCGTAGCCGCCTGCGTCTTGCTTGAGCTTGACATTGGCCGTGATAATCTGGAATCTGCTCTCGGCATTGCGCGCTTGCAGGTCGGGCAGCTTCAGGTCAAACTCATGGTTCCCAAAGGTCACGTAGTCCACACCGATCGCATTCATCACCTCCACCATTTGACGGCCATTGACCCGCTCTTTGCCCGTCGGGAACTGGCACTTGAGCGTGCCAAGCAATGATGGACTCAGGTAGTCGCCCGACAATACCGTGATTACCGTGTTGCCAGCGGCCTGCAATTGCTTGCGCACGGTGGCCACGCGTGCCATGCCCGCGACCTTGCCATTGTCCATCGGTGAAATCTCATAGACATCGTTGAGCTGCAACAAGACAAATTTGATCGGTTGGAGCGCCTTTGCTTGCAGGACGGTCGGCCGCATGGGTTTTTCGGCTGTTTCGACGGGCGTCATCACGACTTGCTTGGGCTTGCAGCCGAGCAGGACGAGCAAAAGGGCGATTGGAACGAGCAGGGGGTATTTCAGGAGCTTCATGTCTCTAGCGTATATGAGGCGCAAGATAAGGTCTTTTGGGGATCAGAAATCAGAGAATTTCCGCTCAGAAGTATGATTATTGTGTGCAGCAAAGCTGCATTTGACCATTGGTGCGGGAGTCCGTTGCGCGTCGGCCCACCTCGTCGCCTTCGGGATACGGCAGCATTGTTCTTGAAACGGCCAATGAACAGGCTGCCCCATAGAAAGCAAGTGATTCCGCAAGACGCGACACACGATGCACCAACACCCACGCTACATTTTCCGTCACTTTTCCCTAATTTCGGATGAATGGCCGACATCAAGAAAGCCCTCACGCGCGGTGAACTCATGGCGCGCATCAAGAGCCGCGATACGCGGCCCGAGTTGCGGGTGCGGCATTTTCTGTGGGCGAGCGGATTTCGATATCGGCTACATGGCAAGCAATTGCCTGGCAAGCCCGACATTGTGTTGCCTCGTTACAAGACCGTGATTTTTGTGCATGGCTGTTTCTGGCATGCACATGCCGATTGCAAGCAATTCAAGTTGCCCAAGACCCGTCCTGAGTTTTGGGCCGCCAAACTGGCCCGCAATCAGGAGCGCGATGCGACGGCCATCGCGCGCTTACAAGCGATGGGCTGGCAAGTGATTGTGATCTGGGAATGCGAGCTGCAAGGCTTGAATGGTCGTGCAAGATTGGTGCGTCTCATCACCGAAATTTTGGGAGTCGAGGGGATGTGAAACAGCAATCCGTTCGTCGGGCCACCCCAAACATCTGGAGAGGCCATAGGAACGGAATCGCTTGCAAATCCGAATCCGAGGCCTCCGGCCGAAGGATTACCGACCATCAGCCTCCGGCAAGCGAAAGAAGGGATGCCTGCCAAATGGCGGATCCGAGTCCAAGGCCTCCGGCCGAAGGATCACCGACCATCAGCCTCCGGCAAGCGAAACAAAGGACGCCTTCCCAATTCCAACGTATTACCGATCCCTACGCGTCGGGACCTTTGTGTGCCTCATATTGCCGCTTGTTAAACTTGTGAAGCTTGTCATGCGCACAGAAAACAGCGCAACGCCACCGCAACAAGCTGCGTTCAAGCATCAAATCCAATCTTCAATCCTTATGAAAAAACGCAGCATTGTTTCGATCACCGCCCTGCTCGCATTGGCCGTCACGGCATGCAGCTATTCTCACCAAGGCCACGAAAACATCGCCGACCAGATTTACCAACCCTCCCAGCACTTGGAAGAGCAAGTCGTCGGCGAGGAGACTGAACCCACCGAGGGCAAGGCCCAGCCGCTCAACACCGAAAACTACACCCGCATAGTAGAGAATCCCTATTCCGATCCGCTCCAGTATCCCTACAGTACATTTTCCATCGATGTCGATGTCGCTTCCTACGCCAATATGCGCCGCTTCATCAACGACAACCAAATGCCGCCCGCAGATGCTATCCGCACAGAGGAATTGGTGAACTACTTTGATTTCAATTATCCGCAACCGACTGGAGACGATCCCTTTTCGATCACCACAGAAGTCGCCACTTGCCCATGGAATGCCGCGCATCAATTGGTGCATATCGGCTTGCAAGGCAAGGAAATCCCGACCGAAAATTTGCCCGCCAGCAATCTTGTATTCTTGATCGATGTCTCGGGTTCAATGGACGAACCCAATAAACTGCCGCTCGTGCAGCAATCGCTTGCGATGCTCACAAAGGAGTTGCGTCCACAAGACCGCGTCGCCATTGTGGTCTATGCGGGTGCCGCAGGCTTGGTATTGCCCAGCACACCTGGCGATCGTCGTGCAGACATTTTGGAAGCATTGGAAGACCTGAAGGCAGGCGGTAGCACAGCAGGCGGCGCGGGTATCCAATTGGCTTACAAAGTCGCCAAGGAAAATTTTGTGACGGGTGGCAACAACCGCGTGATCTTGGCTTCCGATGGCGATTTTAATGTGGGCATGCACAGTGATGGTGAGATGGAGCGTTTGATCGAGCACGAACGTGAATCGGGCGTCTTCTTGACCGTATTGGCTTATGGGACAGGCAATTACCAAGATGCAAAAATGCAGCTCCTCGCCGACAAGGGCAATGGCAACCATGCCTATATCGACAACATTATGGAAGCCAATAAGGTGCTCGTGCATGAATTTGGCGGTACGCTTTTCACGATCGCCAAGGACGTGAAAATTCAGGTCGAATTTAATCCGACCGAGGTCAAAGCCTATCGCCTGATCGGCTACGAGAACCGCTTGCTCGCCGCAGAGGACTTTAACAATGACCAAAAAGACGCTGGTGAATTGGGCTCAGGCCATACGGTCACCGCCCTTTATGAGTTGATCCCTGCAGGTTCATCAGAGATGATCGGCAGTGTCGATGCGACCAAATACCAGACGCCTACAGCTTCCAACCGCGTTGCCAGCAAATTGGGCGAATTGTTTCAAGTGAAATTTCGGTACAAGCAACCCGATGGGAATGAGAGCAAGCTCATCACGCGTGTGCAGCCTACAAGCACGCGCACATTTGCCAGCGCCAGCGAGGATTTTCGCTGGAGTGCGGCCGTCGCAGAGTTCAGCGCAATATTGCGGCAGTCGGAGTTTCTTGGCGACGCAAATTACGGCCAAGTGATTGAGACCGCACAAGCTGCAATCGGGCGCGATACCGAAGGTTACCGCCAAGAGTTTGTCGGGCTGGTGAAGCGCACACAGTTGCTCGACAACCGTGCACCGATGGCGCGGCGCTAGGTTCTGGGGATTGCCGCACAGGTCACGCGCGTCCAAGCAGGCTACACCCCGCGTGGGCGCGCGTTTTTTTTTGATATTCCCCCAAATTCTCACAGATTCCCCTGAATTCTAAGCCATCGGCCACAGGAGTTGCCAAAATCGAACGGGGGCCTCTATCTTTGCAGCTTAGAAATCACCCCCACCTTCGCTATGAAAAGATACCTATCCCTCGCATTGCTTTGCCTCGCATCCGCGCTTTCACTCATCCAGCTCCAAGCGCAGCCACTGAGCTTTGCACCGCGTGGCATTGGCGGCGGTGGCGCACTCTTTTTCCCAACCATCAATCCCGGCAACGACAATGAATATTATGTCGCTTGCGACATGAGCGAATTGTTCCACACCACCGATTTTGGTCAGCATTATGACCAAATCGATTTCCAAAAATTGCAATGCTTCAATACCTCGACCTACGAATTCACCAACAATCCGCAGATCGCCTACAGCAATTTCAACGATGGCAATGCGGGTTACCCTGTCAAATCGACCGACGGTGGCGCGACGTGGTTGCAAATGACGGCCTATGACCTCAACAACTACGGCAATGTCTATAAAATGAGCGCCAACTATGCCAATCCCAATCAATTGTTGATTGCGGCCTATGGTGATATTTTGATCTCCATCGATGGTGGAGCCTCCTTTACCCTCGTAAAACACGCCACCAATATGGGTGCGGGTCTCATCATGGCGGGGGTGCTCTGGGATGGGCAGACGATCTGCATCGGCACCAACGAGGGCATATTGCGCTCGATCAATGGCGGCACAAGTTTTGCCCCGATGGGAGACACGGGACTGAATGCCGGAGAGGTGATTTGGTCATTTGCAGCAGCAAAAACGGGCAATACAACGCGCTTTGTCTGCATCACCGCCGATGTCGGCGATGTTTACAATGGCGTGATGCCCTGGGAATATTATGGATTTGCCAGGGGCGTCTATGTGATGGACAATCTGAGCGGTACTTGGGTCTCGCACAGCACAGGCATCAATTTCGCCAACGACTTTATCATGTATGTCGGCATGGCCCAAAACGATATCACAACCGTGTATCTCGCTGGCAATGACGATGCGCTGGGTGCCCCGCTGGTCTTCAAGAGCACAACTGGCGGCACCACCTGGGCCAAAAAATTCAATACCAGCAACAATGCGAATATTGTGACGGGTTGGGAAGGCCATCAAGGCGACAAGTCCTGGGGTTGGAGCGAGACCTGTTTTGGCATCACAGTCGCCCCCAACAATTCCAGCAAGGTCATCTTCCCAACGTACAGCAATGTGCAAGTGAGCAGCGATGCTGGCGACAATTGGCGGCAGGCCTATGTAGATGCGACCGATGCGCATGTGGCTGGCGTGGCGACACCCAAGCAGCAGCCCTACCACAGCATCGGCCTGGAAAACACGACTTGCTGGCAGGTCTTTTGGGCAGATTCATTGCACATGATGGGCTGCTTTAGCGACATTGGAGGCATTCGCAGCACCGATGGCGGAACGGCTTGGGGCTTTTCCTACAGCGGATTCTCCGTGAATTCACTCTACCGTATGGTGCGTGGTGCCGATGGCAACCTTTATGGCGGCTGCTCCAATATTCACGATATGTACCAAAGCACCCGCCTCGCCGACGCGCAGCTCGACGCCAACGATGGCAATGGCAAAGTCGTCTTTTCCACTGACAATGGCGCGACCTGGGCCAATCTGCATGCCTTCAACCACCCTGTGTTTTGGCTCGCGACCGACCCCAACAATGCCAACCGCATGTATGCCTCGGTGATCCACTACGGCGGCACCCAAGGCAATCAGCAGGGCGGCATCTATATGACGCAAGACCTGAACAATCTAGCTGCGGCCACTTGGACAAAATTGCCCAATCCGCCGCGCACCGAGGGCCACCCTGCGAGCATCGTGGTGCTCAACGATGGGAGCGTGGTCTGCACATTCTCTGGGCGCAGGGCTGGGGGCGCATTCACTGCGAGTTCAGGCGTCTATGTCTATGATCCTACAGGAGGCACCTGGGCGGATTTGAGCGATCCGGGAATGCACTATTGGACCAAAGACATCGTGCTTGATCCGACAGATGCGACGCAGAGCACTTGGCTCACCTGCGTTTTCAGTGGATGGGGCGGTGCCCCCAATGGCCTCGGCGGCCTCTACCGCACCACCAACCGCGGCAGCAGTTGGGCCAAACTCACAGGCTCGCAATTTGACCGCGTGACCTCGGTCACCTTCAATCCACAAAACCAAGACGAGGTCTATCTCACGACCGAGACGCAAGGCTTGTGGGTGAACCATGCCTTTCATGCCCCCAATCCTATGTGGAGTTTGGTGGGCAGCTACCCTTTCAGGCAGCCTGAGCGCGTGTATTTTAATCCCTACGATCCAGATGAAATGTGGGTGTCGAGCTTTGGCAACGGCATGAAAGTCGGCTCGATGAGCGGCGTGGTAGGGACACTGGAATTTGCCGCGCCGACCGTGCAGCTCTTCCCCAATCCGAATGACGGGCAGTTCACGTTGCAATTGCCAATGGATCTTGGGCAGGCGGTTCACATCCAAATTTCAGACATGGCTGGTCGCAAGGTCTATTCACAAGCGGTTTTTGCGGCGGGAAGGATGCTCGCTGTATCGACTGTAAATATTGCGCCGGGGATTTATGTGGTGCGCCTCACTTGGGAGGGCGGAGACTGGGTAGGGAAGATGGTGGTGGAGTAGGGGTGTTTGATCTCTGATGAGGGGCAGATTGCTCGGCGCGCGATCTCGGGTCTCCCGTCAGGTGACGAGCCCATCAGGAGTCCTTCTCCCGCTGGGAAAGTAGCTGAACGGATTGAATCTGCTCGATCAAACCAATATTGAGGCAAGACTCGCCTTCCTCATGGTGCGGTACACTGAAAACCGTGCCGATGATCTCGACGAATTTGCCTTTGAATTGCGCAAGTTCATTGGCGGGCCGCAATCGTTCTGCGAGCTCTGTGCCGATGATCACGGGTCGGCCATCGCGTAGATAGATCAATGCTTGACCTTCGAAAGCTTGGATATTGTCCACGTCTAGGTCAAAGGGCTGGTATTGGCCGCGAAGTTTCACCACTGTACCTCCCCATTTGTGGAGTCCGCGCGTCGTTGTTACGATGTGAAGCCTTGCGGTCGCGGTATTGTCTTGCTTGCCTTCTCGGGGCGGTTGAGTCCGCAAGTCGGCATTGCCCAAGCAAGCAAGTAGATAGATGCCGAGCCAAATGTTGCTGCTGCTCATTTTCCTTTCACCGTAAAACTCGTCGGATTTTTGCCGTGTTCATGCTTTCTGGAGGAATGAAAGGCTTGTTTCGGATTTGACAAGGCTGCTTGATGTGGTTGGAGAGGTACGATTACCTGAGACCGAGATATTGGATTTTTCCGATGGCGCTGATGGCAAGGGTGGCACCGCCTTCATTTCCCGGTATGCTTGGAAACACGGTGCCCACAACTTCGACTTGCTGAAATTTGAATTGCTCGATTTCTGCTGTTGGCCGCATTCGCTCTTCCCAAGTCGTTCCCAAGAGGACTTCCCTGCCGTCTGTGAGCCGCACCAAAGCTTGGCCCTTGAAAGCGTTTAGATTCTCTACATTAAGGTCGAAGGGGTGGTATTCGCCATGTAGCCGCACGTTTGTGCCACCCATTTTCCAAATCGCTTTGAAGTTTTTTACAATCGGGAGCCTGGCATATTCTACAGGAGACTTCACTTTCGATTGCTGATGTTGGGCAGTACAGGACCCCAGATAGACCACCATCGCGGTGACTACCAAAGGCATTCTCGTCCGAGCGCATGGTCTCATATGCCTTTTACGTTGAATGTTGAAGGGTTTTTGTGATGCATTGCCCTCCATCATTTTCACTTCTTCCCTTTTTAGAACCTTTGCGTTTCAAAAACATCGCTTTGCCAGGACTCGTCTGTGAGTTTCGGTGATATTGGGCTTGGTCGGGGCCACGTTGAGCATGTACTTTCATAGGATGATGGTGTTGAGCGCATTGGTCAAAGCTAATTTATGGAAATCAGCGCACACTCGCAAGGGTTTGCAGGAATTTGACCCGGCCAACTTGCCTCGTCTCGGGATTGGGCGTAAATTGGGCTGACGAATGCCTCAGATTATGAAAAGAAGTTTTTCTTTAGGGATGGTGATGGTTGTGCTCTTGCTTGCAGCCTGCAAAAAAGACGATGTGATCGATGACCCCGGCACGGGACCCTTGCCAGAAACGAGCATTGCATTTACATGCCAAGACTCGCTGGGCATCGCCGATATATTGGTGGGCATCTCGCCGCAGGAGGTGGACCGCGACAATGGTGTTTTTCTTAAGTCTGGACTCACCGATCCTTTTGGCAAAATCAAATTTACGGGGCTGGACCCGCAGACTTTTTTTTACAGTGCGAGCCGCAGCACGACAGGTGGTGTCGTCAAGCGCAAGGGATCGGTGCTCGTGGACAAAGACGAGAAACAACTGGTGACAATTACCTTTTGAGCCGTGGGTTTGCTTGGTTGGGCCCTACTACCGAAACAAGCGCATCAAAAAAAAACCGCCCTTTGGAAGGCGGCTTTTTGAATATCGTGTATGTCTGCAATCAATTTGGGGAATTGATCGGCATCTCGGGGGCAGCAGCAGAGTCTCTGGATTGGGTGATGGGCACCATTTCAAAACCCAATTGTATCATCATTCCCATGCCATCATAGACGGCCCAGTGCTCGGTGATTTTGCCGTCTTTGACGGCAAATATGTCCACGGCGTCTGATTTGACGGCTTTTCCAGTGGGCGGCATGCCCGCAAAGAGACCTGTATTGGTGCCCGTAAATGTCTGGTGGATCATAACACGATCGCCTTCTGCGGTTGCATTGATGACCTCGACGTGTACATCGGGAAATGCTGTGCGCATTATCGTATAGCTTTCTTTCAAGGCGGCGATGCCAGTACCTTCAACCGATTCGTCGGGCGTGTGCTCGATGTAATCGGGGGCCATCACCGAGTCCAGTACTGACAAATCGCCCGTATTCATGGCCTCGACAGTCTTGCGGCAGGTTGCCTTGTTGGCGACAGCTTGCTCCGCAAGCTTGAGCCGCGCATCGTTGCAGGCGGTAAATTGGAGGCTCATTCCCAAAATGGCGAGCAAAAGAGGGAGAGAAAAGTGCTTTTTCATCATTACATTGATTGAGTGAGGCTGCAAATTACAAATTACCTTGATGCAAGGCTTTCGATTGTGGCAAAATTCTAAAGAAGCTTTCCCGAGGTCACCGCAGACGCAAGCGATGCTCAAGCATTTCCCCAATGCAGCCGCACGAGTTCGCTGACGAGGATTTGCAACCACTCTGCATCGACTTGGTCAAAGTGTGCAACCAACTCTGAGTCCACGTCGAGCACACCGACCACGCTGTCGCCGACCACCATCGGCACGACGATCTCTGATCGGCTCAGGCTGGAGCAGGCAATGTGGCCTGGAAACAGCTCTACGTCTGGCACGACGAGGGTCTCGCGTTGTGCTGCGGCGGCCCCACATACGCCCCGACCGATCGCGATGCGGGTACAGGCGAGTGGTCCTTGGAAGGGACCCAAGACCAATTCACCTTCCTTCATCAAATAAAACCCTACCCAAAAAAAGCCAAACGCCTCTTTGAGTACAGCGCATACATTGGCGAGGTTGGCGATCAGGTCAGGCTCATCCTCTATGAGAGATTTGATCTGGGGCAATAGACTGGCATACTGCGCTGCGCGTGTTGCCGAGGGGAGGATGGAAATCGATTCAGCCATAGAAATGGAACCCTTGGGTCTGGAAAGTGTTTCGTAAATTGCAGGGCGTCTTTGCCGCGACGACGTGTTTCGGCATAGGCTTTGCAAATATGCACATTGATAGGTACCAGCGTTTCATTTGAAAAACATACTCCGTATGAAGCACTTTTTGAAGCCAGCCATCGCGCTGTTGATGTTGCTCACGATCGCCTCCTCGGCAATGTGGGCACAAAAATCCAAAATCAAAGACACTGTAAAATTCAAAGTCTTTAGTTACACGACGCCCGATGGCAAATATACTTGGTTTGAAGTAGGAGGGGACCCACTCAAAACACGCATGTTTGCGCTCAAAAATGGGCTCAGGGTCTTCATGACCGTGAACAAAAGTGAGCCGCGCATCCAGACGAATATCGCAGTGCGCACTGGCAGCAACAATGACCCCAAAGACGCCACTGGACTTGCCCACTACCTCGAGCACATGCTGTTCAAGGGCACCGACCGCTACGGCTCGCTCGACTATGCCCAAGAAAAACCGTTACTCGATCAGGTCGAAGAACTGTATGAAAGATACCGCTCGACCAAGGACGAAACCAAGCGCAAGGAGATCTATGCCCAGATCGACAAGGTCTCTGGGGAGGCGGCCAAGTTTGCCATCGCCAATGAATATGACAAAATGCTCAGCTCCATCGGCGCCAAGGGCACCAATGCCTACACCAGCTGGGAGCGCACGGTTTATATCAACGATATTCCGAGCAACATGATCTCAAAGTGGATCAAGATCGAGGCTGAGCGCTTTCGCAACCCTGTCTTGCGCCTCTTTCATACAGAACTGGAGGCTGTGTACGAAGAAAAAAACATCAGCCTAGACAATGATCGCCGCACGGCCTCCTTCAAACTATTTGAGGCATTGTTCCCGACGCACAACTATGGTCAGCAGACGACCATCGGCACCGTCGAGCACCTCAAGAATCCCTCGATCAAAAAGATCAAGGAATACTATACGGCCTACTATGTCCCCAACAACATGGCGATTTGCATCTCGGGCGACTTTGATCCATCACAGGTGATTGCACTCATCGATGAGTCATTTGGCAGCTTCCAAACCAAGGATGTGATGCGGTATCAAGGCACAACCGAGGCGCCGATCACCAGCGTGAAGCGCATCGAGGTCACGGGACCAGAGGCAGAATTCATCAACATCGGCTTCAGGATGCCTGGCTCCGGCCATGCCGACATCGCAGCGATCGAGATGATCGACTACATGCTCAGCAATAGCACTGCGGGCTTGATCGACCTGAACCTCGTGAAGCAACAGCGGGTGCTGGAAGCCTACGGCTATACCAATATCATGACCGACTACGGTGTACACGTTCTCGGGGGGTCCCCATTGGAGGGCCAAAAGCTGGAAGACATTGAGAAAATGCTCATTGCGCAGCTCGACCTGATCAAGCGTGGCGAGTTTGACCAGGCCCTGGTCAATGCCGTGGTAAACGATATGGAGATCCAGCAAATGCGCCAGTTTGAAAGCAATCGTGGTCGCACGGGCGATTACATTGAAGCGTTTATCACCAATCAAAACTGGGAAGACTACATCCAAAAGATCGACAAGATGCGCAAACTCACCAAGGAAGAGATCGTGCGTGTCGCCAAGCAATACTACCAAAACAACTATGTGGTTGTGTACAAGCGCAGCGGCGAGCGCAAGGGCGTGGTCAAGGTTGTGAAGCCGCAGATCACGCCTGTGGAAGTGAACCGCGAGGCACAAAGCGATTTCCTCAAGGGGATCGTGGCCATGCCCACGCAGCTCATCGAGCCGCGTTTCCTTGACTACAATGTCGATCTTCAAAAATCCAAACTCAAATCTGGATTGCCATTGCATTATGTGAAAAACGATGAAAACGAGCTCTTCACGCTCTATTATCTACTCGATTTTGGGAAGAATCAAGACAAACTGTTGGCCTTCGCCATTGAGTATTTGCCTTTTTTGGGAACTGAGAAATTCACAGCCGACGACATCTCCAAGAAATTTTATGAATTGGGGACCACGTTTGATGTGAGTTCGGGCGACGACCAGGTCTATGTCTATGTGAGTGGCCTCTCCAAAAATTTTGATGCTAGCGTCGAGTTGCTCGAGCATTTGCTGCGTGAACCCAAAGCCGACGATGCAGCATTGGCATCCTTGGTCGATCGCACATTGAAAGGTCGCACCGACGCCAAGCTCGACAAGCGCACGATCCTCTGGCGTGGCATGCAAAACTATGGGATGTATGGCGCCAAAAATCCCTTCAACGATGTGATCACCGAGCAAGAGCTCAAAGGCATCAAGGCCGAGGAGCTGATCGGCAAGATCAAGCGCCTCACCAGCTATCAACACCGCGTGTTGTACTATGGCCCCTCCAATTCCCTCGATATCACGACGGCTTTGGACCGCATGCACCTCGTGCCGGGCACGCTGGCGCAAGTGCCGACCGATAGCCCTTACAAATATGGGGAGACCAATACACCCAAGGTCTATTTTGTGAATTATGACATGGTGCAGGCCGAGATCCTGTGGCTTTCACGCTCTGTGAACTACAATCCAGAGATGTACAAAAACATTCGGATGTTCAACGAGTACTATGGTGGCAACATGTCCTCGATCGTGTTTCAAACGATCCGCGAATCCAAGGCGCTTGCTTACTCGACCTTCTCATCCTTTGTGACGCCTCCCAAGAGCGGCGATCCGTTTTTTGTGCAGGCCTATGTCGGTACCCAGGCCGACAAACTCAATGATGCTGTGCTCGGCATGTTTGAGTTGCTCAATGACATCCCACAATCTGAGAATCTCTTTCAAAACTCCAAAGTCTCCATCAAAAACAAGATTGAGACCGAGCGCATCATCCGCACAGCGATCTTGTTCAGCTACGAGTCGGCGGTGCGTCACGGCATCAGCCGCGATCAGCGCCGCGACATCTACGAAGGCTTGGATGCCCTGACGTTTAGCGATGTACAGAGCTTTCACAAGCAATACGTCGCCGGGAAGCAGTTCAACCTGCTCGTGCTTGGCAGCAAAGACAAGATCGATGTGAATGCGCTGTCGCAGTATGGCGAGGTAATCGAGCTGACTTTGCAAGACCTGTTTGGTTACTGAGCTGTCAGGATTTGCAGCATCAATCGGTGTCTTGAATACTGGTTTGCAAATGCTGAGAGGTGGCCGGGCCGCTGAATTGTTAGTCACAAAGGCACAAAGCTGGAGCGATCCTGCTTTGTGCCTTTGTCGTTGTGGGCACCTCTTGTGGATGACTATGGCGCGTAGTGTCGGGCGATGAGCCTGCCTCAGAAAAAGCCAAATGGATTCATCTGATCCATCAAGTTTTGTATGAATGCTGTGATGCGTTTTTTGGGGTTGGGAACCTCAAATGAGCGTGTGGTTTCTTCGAGCGACATGAGCATTTCTTGGAGTTCGTCGGCTTCCTTCTTGATTTTGCGCATGCCCGTTTCCTGGCGGCCATAGGCATACTCACGCACCGTCTCGTAGCGAGGGTCCCACATCATCCCATTCTTCTCAGCTTCCAATTCCTTGACTTGATCCTTCAGTACCTGCACAAAAAGTCCCAGCTTTTCCTCGGGGATCTTGTCCAACTGGTTGTTTTGTTTGTGGATCCATTCCATCTCCATCTTCAGCAAGGTCGCCAGATCATTGGCTTCGTATGCTGCTGTCACCTTTTTCATTTCCTCCTCCTTGGCTGCCCGCAAGCTGGGGTCGGCTTCCATGTCGGGATGCACAAGCTTGGCCAATGAGATGTAGATGGATCGCACAGATTTGGATTTGAGTTCTTCTTGAGCCTTTTTCAATTCCTCCTTCTTGCTGGCCTTGGGCGGCTTGCGGCCGCGCTTGCCTCTGTGCGATTGAGACTCAGATTCTTTTTTTGCTTCAAATTGTTGCTTGAATTCCGCCATCTTCTCGGGATCGTTTTGGAGCTCGTCGAGATCGATTTTCACGCCATAAAACGCTTCAAAGAGGTCTTGCATCATTCCCTTTTCATCGCTCGCACGCTCGGCTTCCACTTCCTCAATGCTGGCCCCCGCCCATCTTTCATAGAGCGCCCTGTCCTCGTCGGTGAACTCGATCATGGTTGCAGCTTGATCGAGCAAGAAAAGGATGCATTCGCCCGCATTCTCCAGTTGCTTCTTTTTGAATTCCAGTTTCAACGACCATTTGTCCAAGGCAAAGCAGAGGTCGATCTTGGCCCGTGCCATTTTTTCATAGACCGGCATGATACGGTCATTGGCACTTTTGAGGAGTGCATCAAATTTTGCTTGCTCTAGGGGGATCTCTCTTTGGAGCAACTCGATGCGCGCGATCAATTGGTTGAACTGGATTTGGCTCTTGGTCAATTCCTTTTTGGCGCCCGGAGAGATATTGAGGGCAGTGGATTCTTGAGGAGGAGAAATGTGGGGCATAAACGTCAAATTTGAACCGATTGCGAACAATATGCCTCCAAAATGGGGGCATTGCTGCAAAATTGAGGAAGCTTCCTCAAAAAATGCACTCCGATTTTCCACATTTTCAAACGTTTTGGGGCTGGATACTACAAAATGGCCAACGACCTTAGAGGTCGCTGGCCATTGAAAAACGCTGGAGATGAATTCTAGAATTTGATCACTTTGCTGGCTAGTGCCTGTCCTTGAGCGAGCCTCGCTTGCACGATGTACACGCCAGCGGGCAAACCTGCAAGATCAATTTCCTGCCCCGCAGCCACGGCAAGCACCTGCTGCCCAAAACTGTTGAAAACCATTGCCGATTGGAAATATTGGTTGGATTTCACGCGGTTGTTGGTGGGATTGGGAAACCACCTGAGGCTGATGGGTGCATCGATGGGCGCAGCTACAGCCGTGGGTGCATTGATGTTACGCAGTCGCCAGCTATCGTTGGTGATGATACCACACATGAGCCAGAGGCTATTGTCAAAGACTGCTGCTGAGGCTGCATGACGAATTTCAAACCGCGAATTCTTTAATTCATACCATTTCTTCCCATCGCTAGAGTACCAAACATCCTTGGCATTGGACTGCTCCACGATGCCGCACATCACCCATAACTTATGGTCAAAGTAGGCAGTGTTGTGCCAGTAGCGCGGATCCCAAGGTGCTGACTCCATCACTTGCTCCCAGTTGACCCCATCTCCCGTTTTCCAGACATCATTGAAACAGCGGCGATCCAAGGCACGACCACCGCCCAATACCCAGAGAGAATCTTGGTCATCGACAACAGGGTGAGTCATCCCACGTCCAGGCCAGGGGGCGTCTGGCAGTTGCGTCCAGTTCACGCCGTCGGGGCTGCGCCTTACTTCAGCGAAATTCCAATAGAAATTGCCGTATGGCTGCCCCCCCATGTAATACATATCGTCTTTAAAACTTGCTGTCAGTGCTGTGTGCCGCAGCAGCCCGATATTGGGGATGGTGTCCAGGATTTGGGTCCAATTGATCCCGTCTGTGCTGCGCCATACATCGCGCAAAGCACCCGATTGGTAATCGCCGCCGACCACCCAAAGCGCGCTGTCGTGCACCAGCCAGCCAGAATCATGCCGCCCCTGCCACGGTGCATCGCCCAAATAGGTCCAATTTACCCCGTCTGTCGAGTTCCAGATCTCGCTGTGCGTGTTGTCGGGCATGTGGTATGGGGGATCCCAGCCCCCCAAGAGCCAAAGCTTGCCGTCATAATTCAGCATGCCGACCCCGTCGCGTGGCGTAAATGGCAATGATTCATCCACACGCTCCCATTTGTATTCGCTCATGTGAAATGCGACAGTCGATGCTGTGATATTTGAATCAAAAAGGTCGGTCATGCGCAATATGACATCGGTGCCTTGGCTAAATGGCAAGGCCCACCTGAAAGGCGTATAGTCCAGACCCTGGGGGTGTCCCGACGGCACCCATGTCTGTCCCCCATCGGTACTGTAGTCCAAGTGGATCGAGTCACTCACCACGGAGGTATCTCCCACAAAAAAAATCTCGGTAGTGTCTCCCACGGCATAGGCATCTGTATTGCGGCTACTCGTGAAGATATAGGGCTTGTGATCGTGCTGCAGGCGATTGATTTCTTGATCGGTGATCGCGCGGTTGTAAAAAGCCAAGTCATCGATCGCGCCCTTGTACCTAAAGGGCAATGCACCTACCACAAAAGGCAAT
This sequence comes from Bacteroidota bacterium, assembly GCA_031415375.1. Classification (GTDB taxonomy): domain Bacteria; phylum Bacteroidota; class Bacteroidia; order J057; family JADKCL01; genus JADKCL01. The sequence continues at coordinate 24,203 of JANORP010000073.1, forward strand.
GCATCCCCGATCGGGCCCGCAAAAACGTATTCGGCCAGCGGGTAGCGGCGGTTCCAAAACTGTAGCGTGTCATTGCGGCGGCGCACCACCATGTGCTTCCATTCTCCATCTGTATAAGTAAAGGAGGGACTCTCGGCCAGCCTATTGTTTGCCCACCCCGATCCGTTCCAATAGCCCACGGTGCCATAATGGATCTCGGCGATCGTTTGCAACGGGCTGTAATAATTCATGTAAAAATTGTAGTTGTCGATCGTATCCCCTGGATACTGGGTGAGACTCAGCAAGCTCGACGGTTCTGGCGAATTGGTTTTTACCCAAAATGAAAACGAGAAGTCGCCCGTGAGGGGTGTATATCCAGCAAGCGGGATCACAAGGGAATCTGAAACGCCATCCAAGTAGAGGGCCGATGCAGGATTGTCAAATCGATCGGCGACATAGCTGCAACCGCCAGGTGTGGCATGGTTGCCTGTGCCACTGCTGTCCAGTGTGCTGCCATTGAAGGGGTAAAAGCCGACCAGGCCCGCTGTCGGGATTTGGGATCGGAGCTGTGGCACATAGAAAATGAAAAGGCACAGACTGAGAAGGATATTCTTTTTCATCGCGTTCATACTTTGTGATTCCATTGGCTACAAGGATAAGGGTAGGGTTGGGTCATTGGTCAAGGCAATTTGTATTTGGTGGAGATCGGTTTTTGTTTGGTCTCAAATGCATTGCCGATCGGTGGCGAGTCCCGTTTCATTGTCGATCGCTGCGTCAATCGTGGCGGGCCAGCCCCGCAGAAGACTGTTCATATTGATCGCATGCGGCCTCTGTTGGGATGTGAATAGACGGCACGACGCATTTATGGACGATAGTCACCAACCAAGTCAGGAGTCAAACTGTCTTCAACCGTGGCAAGAATCTTTGATTGGTGCAGGATTCACAATGTTGTTGTAGGCCCAGAGTGCAAAGGAATAACGTTGGATGTTGTTGAAAAATGATTCCCTAAAAAGGTTGCCGAGTGGCGACACACATGGGTAGTCTTAATTGAGGCAAGTGGTGGCGATGCTGCTTGCTTCAATCGAGCCGATGGCGCGAATGGCCCACTTGTGCCTTGGAATACCTGATTAGGGAGAAGACGGATTCTGTCGGCAATGGTTGGTCGCTGGTGCAAAACTGCTTCATCACGCGTAAAATTGGCAGGGTAGTAGCAGGAGATGCAGGGATTTATGCCTTTTTGAAAGGGTATGTTCTGGCCAAGAATCGACGGTAGTGTTCTGGATTATTTTCAAATGACATGATTTTTGTATTGGATTGTAAAATAGAATTCGTAGTTTAGGTTTCTGGCAAGAGCAACTTGTCCGGTGTTCATTTTTTCAACTATCGTCGTAGAATTCGTATGGTAAAAAGAATTATTACTTACCGCCCTGCATGGCTGGGTGCGATCTTGCTGCTGAGCTTGATTTGGGCTGGATACAGCTCATCGGCTCCAAGTGACAGATGGCCCGAGCCAGATACGAAACTCAATCCTGATTTCGTAAAGCACCCTCCTATTGCTCAATCTGTTACGCTTGACGTTCTCGATACTCCTGAACCGTCTGGCGCAAACGTGATTTTGTCAGCAACCTTTGACGGGCCGACGCGCAAGCGGATCAATGGCAAGTATCTTGCTATGACCTTGACTGGCGATGGCACAGCTTCTCAGCTTGATTTTTTGCGTGATGATGGCTATGATGGCGATGAAAAGCCAGGCGATGGTCGTTACACCAAAAGCTTCAAGGTCTCCAACAAGGCAGAAGTGACAGGCTTGGTAGATGCCCTTATAAGCACCGCCAAGATGCCCCACAACGCCTACACCTTCAAGAACCGTGTCATGGTCCCTAGCGCAGATATCGCTACTTTGGTGACCAGCAGAAACACCCCACGCGGAAAGCAGATCACCATGAATCCTGGTGCAGCCAACAAAGGCACCCCACCCAACCCAGACTTTATCGATCACTCTCTCATGATCACCGACCTCAGTGTGGTCGAAGATCCAATCCGCACCTACAATCCATGTACCAACACGGGCAACCCAAATGGTGCTTGGACTTTTGGTGAATTGATGCGTCAGTTGGCTTCTCCAAATGCTGCTACGATCGCCTCCGATGCGCAGACGATTATTTTCATTAAAAAATGGCTGAATACTTGGAACAATCCCCAAATCGTGAATGGTGAGCTCGTGCCTGCCCGTCCATCCGCAAGTATCATCAATACTTGGATCAATTTGAGTGCTGCCAATGGTGCTGGCCCTGGTCAGGTATTGCTGGAAAATGTGCCCTTCAGGCTCATGGCCATCGTGAACCGTGTCGATTTGCGTGGCCAAAGTGGCTACGGCCCTAGTGATGCTGGTGAGGCACGTATGGTTTTCGCACTCCTCAACGACAACTGCGACGCACGTCGCATGACCGTGATCTTTGAGTACGGTGTCAATAGGTCGGGTTGCCAAGAAGTCCTCGATTGGGCAAATGCTTGGGCTAGCCTTGCAGGGTTTACCTTCCCAGACCCTAGCTTCAACGACGTGCTGAACAAGATCACTGATCAGTTCACACTCAGTGGCACCAATTCCAAAAAGCCCAATGAAAGCTCCATCAACCAAGTGCGTACCAATGAGCTTGCCATCGGTGCTCCATGGGAGTTGCGTGAGTTCAACCTCTTCCCTGGTTTGAACCTCGTCACCGTCAAGCAAGAGCCTGCGCTGAAATACAACGTGCAGTTCACCAATGCAGACGTGACCTTGCTGGCCAACTGGGTGAACGCCAATACCCCTGCGATCCTCGCCAACAACTACATTGTCCCAGACAACGTAGCTGGCTTTGATTTCTTGGGTGGCAAATCACAGGTGACTGGTGCTCCTGTCGGCCCACCATCACCTGGTGTCCCAGGCAATCCCCACCACTGGGATGGCGATGCAATCGTGGGTTCTGCTGGTCACATCATCAATAAAGATGCGCGTTTCCAATTCTCCGTCAATACTTGCTCAGGTTGCCACGCTGGTGAGACGCAGACATTCTTTACGCACATTGATCCTACCGGTTGGAACGCTGGTATCCCAGCTCCGCTCTCCCGCTTCCTCACAGGTGCTCCTGGCCTGCCCCTCAACGATCCATTTATGGTCGATGACGCAGCTGGCCGTCCTACCTTCGCTTCTCCAGATCAAAGGGGCTTCAATGACCTCTGGCGTCGTGCAGAAGATTTGCAGGATCTGATCGATACACCTTGTTCATCGCTGTTTGTGGCCATCACTTCGCTCCTCACCGAGCCATTGTCCGGCACGCACTAAGCGTTTGAAAGAAAAAATGCAATCGCCCTGTCTTGGTATCCAAGGCAGGGCGATTTGTATTGGTGCGCCCGGCACGGGCGGTAACTCTAGGGTGCAAGTCCCGAATGCGCCTTGATAGTGGGGAGCATTAGCCAAGAGCAAGGGTGTCCACCGCGAGGTGGAATCTGAAGGAAGCTGGCGGTCCCGCTTCAGGCGGGAAGCCTACGTACAGGAACCGCATTGGAGGCAGTGCAACGGCGGATGAGGCTGCCAAACAAGCCGAATCCAAAACTATCCGAGCCGTTGTGATGTAAATGTGGAGGCCAAGACACTACTACCTTAAGAGCGATCGCGCGATACGCGATCCACCAACAATACAATTCCTACAACTTCGAAATCATTCCCAACAGTTCCGCTTTCTTGGCTCGCGCGACCGGAAGTGACTTGCCATTGCGCATCACAATCTCGCCGCCATCTGTGCGCACGATTTTTTGCACTTGTTTCAGGTTCACCAAGTAGGAGTTGTGTGCTCTGAAAAAGGTAGGATTATTGAGCAACTCCTCAAATTCACGAAGGCTCTTGGAGAGCAAGATCGGCTTGGTTTGGTGTTGCAGGAATACAGAGACATAACTGCCGTCTGACTCGCAGTAGAGAATCTCTGGGACATCGACAAAGACGAGTTCCTGTCCCACGGGCAGCGCGATGCGGTCAGGAATAGGATTGTCACGCAGGAGCCGCACGGCCTCCACGCGTGCCGATGTGGGTGCGCTGGCACGCTTGATCTTCTCGACGGCATGGATCAATTCCTCTTTGTCGATGGGTTTGAGCAGATAGTCCAAGGCATTGAATTTGAATGCTTTGACTGCATATTGATCATAGGCCGTTGTAAAGACCACTTTGAAATCGAGGGTGCCGCAAGCCTGCAACAAATCAAAGCCGTTCAGTCTTGGCATCTCGATATCTAGAAACACGAGTTGTGGGCGCTCTGCTTTGATATGGGCCAATGCCAGCTCTGGATCGTTGAAGACCCCCGTCACCGTAATATCAGGGCAATATCTTTCCAGCATCACACGGAGCAGATCGGTGCAATTGCGTTCGTCGTCGATCAAGATGGTAGAGATCATTTTTGAGTGGGTGAATTGTTTCCGTTGAAATTGATCATAAACAAAGCTTGATGCGGGTGCCGATCGCAGCGCCCGCTGCATCTATGAGATCGATTGTATCGACCGTCGCATGTGTGCCATAGAGGCGATTGATCACCTCAAGGCGCTCAGAGGTGACCTTCATGCCATGCGATTTCTGCAGCATCGCCGACCTACTCCTCAGCTCCAGAGCCTTGGCGCGGCCCACGCCATTGTCCTCGACCTCTATACAAAGGCGATTTTCCTCGGTATAGACCCTGATGGTAAGCAAACAAGCCTCTTTCTTGTGCATCAGCCCATGCCAAATGGCGTTTTCGACATAGGGTTGGATCAGCAGAGGTGGTATTTCCAAATGCTCGATTTGCAGCGCCTTGTCCACGTCGAGTCGGTATTCAAAGCGGTCTGCAAAACGCATCTGTTCCATCTCAATGTACAATTTGAGCGCTTCCAATTCCTTGCTGAGCACCACGGTCTCTGTGCGGGAATTGTCGAGGATGAGGCGGATGAGGCGTGAAAACTTGGTCAGGTAGGCCGAGGCTTCCTCGGGCTGGTTCACCATGATAAATCGGTTGATGGAACTGAGGCAATTGAAGACAAAGTGCGGATTCATCTGCGCCCGCAAAGCCGTCATCTCCGTTTTAGCGATGCGTTGGTTGAATTCCGATTTGAGAGCCTCTTCCTTGCGCACTTGGCGGATGCGCAGGCGATAAAGGCTGTAGATCAGCCCTCCAAATGTCAGGATTACGAGGGTTCTAAACCACCAGGTTGCCCAATAAGGAGGTGTGATCGAGATCTGCAATCTGAAGCCAGGTGCATTCCAGCGACCTTCTTGCCCCGACCTGATTTCCAAGGTATAATTTCCTGGAGGGACATTGGTATAACTCCCATGGTGGCGGTGACCTGTCACGATCCAAGCGGGATCAAATCCTTGCAGGCGATAGGCATAGACTGTCTTGCGGGACGACGCCACGTCGCTGGAGGCAAACTCAAAGCTGAAAAAATTTTGGCTGTAGTGCAGTTTCAGCAACGGAGTAGTGGACAGATGGAGGGAGTCGTCGAGCGCTTCGTCAAAGATTTTAAACGTGGTGAGGTTGATGCCTTCTTGCATGTGCTCCTGCAAAATACTGTCGGGATCAAAAAATTGATACCCATACATCGTGCCATTCAAGATGTGGCCATCGGCGGCCATCACGAGTGGTTGGTCTGCAAAATCCACCACGAGGCCATCATCCTTGGTAAATGCGCGCACACGCTTGTGCTGCATATCCAAGCATGCAATCCCGCCTGTCGTGCCCACCCAAATGCGCCCCTTTGGGTCGCAGATGATGCTGGTAGCCCGGTTGCTCGGCAGACCGGCAGAGGCGCCCACCGTCAAGAATTCCTGACCGACAGGCGCGGCGTAGTCAAAACGCGAAATGCCGCCAGGATCGGTGGCGGCCCAGAGATAACCTGCACTGTCTAGCGCAAGGCCATTGACAATGTAGGCGCCAAGGCTATGCTGTACATTGTTGGGATCGTGCTGGTAGAGCGTGAACCGACCGCTGCGTTCGTCATAGCGGTAGAGGCCATAGTCCTCGGTCCCGATCCAGATGGTGGCGTGGCTCGGATCATGCAAGAGGGAGGTTACTTGCTTGGCAATGAAACCGTCTTGCGCGTCGGGCACCCACCAAGATTGTGTCGCCGACTTCCAGACCAAAATGCCATTCGCAAAGTGTCCAAACCAACGATTGCCCTCGCTATCCTCGGCTATATCTGAAAAATACCGGCCTTGTTGCCCCTGCCAATACTGGCGACTTGGCATCGCCATGGGCTGCAAGCGCATCGTCGCCAGGTCCAATTGAAAGATCTCGTTGCCACCACCTACCCAGATCGTTCCTTGGCGGTCGCGGTGCAGCAGATTGGCCTTGGGTGGCAGCATCCATGTCTGCACGGGCTTGCCATCTTGAAGCAGGTAGAGCTCATGGTAGTAGAAGTCGAGGCATAGCCTTCCTACATGGGGCACATCCAGAAACCTGCAAAATGTATTGTAAAAATCGGCATTGCTGCTAGGTTTGATCACCTGGTATTGGATCTGCTGGTGCAAAGGCTCCGAGAGCCATAGCCCCTGCTCGCCGCCGATCCACAAGGCCCCATCGCTGTCGAGATAGGCATCGGTGAGCAAACCCGAGGGCATGGTCATCGCTTCGTCGCCTTGCTGTGGCAGCGTGGTCACCTGTTGGGTTTGCTCCGCCATCCAATACAGACCCTGCCGGGTCAAAATACAATATCCATCGTGGTAGGGGAGCACCGCACTCACAAGGCGTCGCCCACCGACGAGGTCTTTGGGCAGCGGCAACAGAATTTGGCGCCATGTCTGCAAGCAGGGATCATATTGCAAGATGTCCTGATCCCAGGTGCCAAACAGGGTAGATTGCGGGCATTTGCTGATTCCTGAGGCATGCGCAAACGTGGCAGGAAATGGATGATAGGCAAATTGCGCATCCAGCCAATCAAAGCTGAATACACCTTTGTTTGTACTCAGCCAAAATGCATGCGATGACTTGCGGGATATCTCATAGATCACCGTATAGGTCTCTGGAGCGAGGTCTGGAAGCACCTGGTGTACAAATGCACGCCAGGGATATGTGACAAATCGATCTGTGGCGGGGTCGTAGCGGCAGAGGTCGCGGTTGTCGCAAGCAAGCCATAGACGGCCCTTAGCATCTGTTGCGAGATCCCATACAATGGGATTGGGAAGCGAGCCATCGTTGCGACCGATATTGGTCCAGGCATCAAATCGATGCGTCTGTGCATCATAGCGATTGAGGCCATTGTTGGTCGCAATCCAAATGTTGCCAGCATTGTCTTGCAGGAGATCATTGATGGATTCGCTGGAGACCGAGCGGCCTAGATGACTGGGGTCGGGCAGGAAGTGTCTGAAGGTGTACCCATCATAGACATTCAATCCATTGGCCGTACCGACCCAAAGAAAGCCGTCACGATCACGCAAGATGGCTTGGACACGGTTGTCACTCAGGCCATCTTTTTCTGTGAAATGCCTGAAATGCCGAGGTGGTTGCGCCTGCAAGACGCAAAACCAGCAACTCAGCAACAAAATCAGGCGCAGGCGCATCCGTCTAAATTTTCAATCAATAACGGTGGTTGAGGGGTCATTTCCAATTTTGCAATGCCTAAGCAGCATAGCAGCGATGACGTTTGGGTGCAAAAGAGGCCGCAAGGGCCATCGCATCGACGCAAAAAAGGCCATCCCGCGCAGGTCGAAACCTGTCACGGGATGGGTGTCGGTAGGCACACTCAATGCACGATGCGCAGCGGCAACGTCGTGCCGCCGCGATGGGTTGTAACGGTGAGCAGGTAGCTACCCGCTGGTAGCGTAGCGACTGAGATGTGGTCATTGTTGCTGCGCAACAATGATCGCCCACTGAGATCGGTGATGTGCATGGACACCAAGCGATCACGCGGGCTGCTGCATTGCACCCACTCGCTGCTCGGGTTGGGCCAGATGTGTACGTCCAGGGCAGTCTGCAATTGCGCAAGTGCTTGCAGGGCATTGGGGGAGCCGGTGCCGATCACGCCGAGTGCTGGAGGCGTCAGGAGGTTGGTGCCTGCACCATACTCGTCTGCGCCGATGTCGGGGGTGCCTGTGCGTGCGTTGAAATCATAATCATGTGTGGTGGCCGATGCCACCGCGGCATCGATTGCTGGACTGCCTGTATTGAGGTGGGCTTGGGCATCGAGATCGGGATTGATTTCCATGCTGGAGCCGTCGATCGCCATGGTCGTCTGCCATTGGGCAAGGGTCATGGCTGGCCAAGCGATCCCGTCGTCAAACGTGGCTGCGCCAGTGGTCTTTTGATAGATATTGTGGTCGATCACATTCGTACCCGAGAGGGCACCCTGGCGCACCTGAAAGGTGTAGTCATTTTGCCCAGTACCGCTTTGATCGACAAAAATATTGTTGATGACCGTAATATTTTCATTGGCTGGAGTCAACGTGAGGGTATTGCTGATCCAGATATCTCCCGGTGAGCAATACAAGGGGCTGTGGAATTTGGGTGTGGCCGAGATCACGGTATTGTGCTCGGCGCGGCAGTTTTGGGCGGCAAAAAAGCCGATGCCTGCCCCGCCGGTATTCATGACGATATTGTTGCGGGCCACACTGTTGCGACACTCAAAAAAAGTGGGATTGGCGATTTCATTAAAGTATTCAGCATCGGTGTAAAAGCCCAATAGGATGCCCGCCTCGCCCGTCTCTCGGATCAAATTTTCCTCGATGATGCAGCCGTCTGCGCCACCCTTGGCATAGACGCCTGAGGTCGATGTATGGTGGATGTGGGTATTGCGCACCACCATGCCGTCGCCATTCACGTTGTCGATGCCCTCGGCATTGGGATCGTTGGGATCATTGCCGATGCCTACACCTGAGTTGTACAATTCGCAGCTCAGAATTTGGATGCCATCGCAGCCAGGCTTGATTTTAATGCAATCCCGGCCCGTGTCATGGATTTTGCAATTGCGAATCACAATATTGCTTGCACCACGACGGCCTGCGGGTGGACCACCCCAATCCCAATTGGTCTCAAAGCTCACACCATAATAATAGCCGCCGATGATTTCCAGATTTTCCAAGGTGCCGCCATCAACATCGGGTTCATTGTACCAGATGCAAGATGCGGTGTTTTCGACATCGGTGACGGCCGTGAGCACCGCCCATTCGCCAGCGAAGGAGCGTATCGTGAGATTGCTCTTCGTGACACGGATTTCATTGCTCACATAGTTGCCGCCGCGCAATTCGATGACGTCGCCAGGATTGGCTTGGGAGATGGCCTCGGTGAGCGTGAGCAATGGGGCGGCGAGTGTGCCGGGGTTGGCGTCGCTACCCGTGGTGGCGACATACCATGTTGCAGCCGATAGCTGCATCGACGCGAGCAAAAAGAGGGAGAGGAGGATTTTGGATTTCATAAATTCATGTATTGACAGTGCGAATGTCGATGGCGGGCGGTTGGCTTCCAACGCAGGGTTTCCATTTGGCAGGTTTGGGTTTTTGTTTGGCGACAGGTTTTAATTGGGCGTCTTGCAATATGCCCAAATCCACCAAACACAAAGTCATACGCCCCAATTGGAAACTCTGGCTTTGAGAATTGCGTGCGCTCGCGCAAGATTGCTGCGATGTTTCATTTCTTTTGTTTCCAAGGACCCACACCTATGCATCCATCCATTTCTTTGCGACTACTTGCTGCGATTGTTCTCTTCCCGACTTGGCTCATCGCCCAAAATGTCGGGATTGGCACGGCCAATCCCTTGGAAAAGCTGCATGTGGCGGGCAATCTGCGTGTCGATCCGCTCGCGGGGCTAGATTCGCGCGTCGTGGGGGTGGATGCCAATGGCACTTTTGAGGTGGTGGCTGCAGGCACGGCTGGGCAATTGCTTGCGCAAGGGGCCACCGGCCCTGTGTGGCAAGACGCGGCAGGTTGGGGCCTGCTCGGCAATGCAGGTACAACGCCGACCACCAATTTCATCGGCACCACCGATGCACAGGGACTCGCATTCCGCATCGGCAATGTGGAGCGCGCGCGCTTCACCAACAATGGACTGCTCTGCGTGAATGGCACCGGACCGATCCCGAGCGATATCTTCAGCGTCTATGCTGCTGGCGCGCAATGGGCCGTCAATGGCTATGCCTCAGGCAGTGGCGATGGCGGATTTTTTTATACCAATGGCTCTGGAACGGCAGTTGTGGGACAAGCGGTGGGAACCTCAGGCTCTGCTGCAGAGTTTTTCACATTGGCAGCGTCACCTAGCAGTTCGCCAACCATCCTTGTTTACAATGGTTCAGCGACGGCACCTACCTTGCAGCTGCGCACCGACGTCGCCAATCCTGCTGCCCACGGCATTTCCCTGGACATCAATGGCGCCTCATCGCACCGCGGCGTCCAAGTCGATATGGATGCCGCCTCGACGGGAGTCGGAATTGCCGTGTTGCAAAATGGCTTGAACCACGGGCTCTCGGTGCAGTGCTTCAATCCCTCAGTCACCCAATCAGGCATTCTCTCGGATCAGGCGGGCGCTGGCAGAGCCATCGCTGCAAGCACCTACTCTCTTACGCACAACAACCAAGCGGCATTCTTTTACCAAGCCTCGCAAGGCATCACCTCCCCAGCTTACGCCAACGCGACCGTCGTATGGGGGCAGTCAGACGGCATTAGGGGTGGCGCATTTTTGGCGAGGGGCGCTTCTTCCAACACGACTATATTGCAAGCCCTCTACAACGGCGTCGCAGGCAACTACGATGGCATCGGCGTCTATGGCGTCTTCCAACCCAATCCCAACTACGGTTATGGCGTCGTCGGGCAGGGCAATTGGTATGGCGTCTTTGCCAATGGAAACTCGGGTGCCACAGGCGTGAAATCCTTCATGATCGACCACCCGCTTGACCCTGAAAACAAATACCTGCGTCACTACGCGATCGAGTCACCCGAGGTGCTCAACCTCTACCGCGGCACAGCGGTGATGAATGCACAAGGCGAGGCCATCGTGCAATTGCCCAATTATTTCCATGCCATCAATGTCGATTTCTCCTACCATTTGACGCCGATGGGCGCAGCGACCGTCGTCTATGTCGCCGACGGCATCGACGCCAATGGTGCCTTTCGCATCGCCGGCGGCAACGCGGCGCAAAAGATCTGCTGGACGGTCTATGCGGATCGCAACGATGCATTTGTACAGCAAAATCCCGAGAGCATCACCGTGGAACCCATGAAGCGGGTGGCCGATGTAGGCTTGTACTTACAACCAGAGTTGTATGGGCAACCCCAGGAAAAGGGGATTTTTGAGCGGTATAAGGTCAGGCCTGAGCTGGTGAAGCGGGAGGCAGCGTTGGAGAAGGCTGTGGGTGGGGATGTGGGCTTGCCTGAGGTGAAGGGGAGGTAGGCGGAGAAATTCGTTGTTTGGATCTGTTTGGAATACTCACGACTGCCTAAACTACTACCCAAATGAGCAATCACAGAAGGGTTCATTGCAGCAAGCAATCCATGCACGGAGATCACTTTTCACTTGGGCCTAGTAAGCATGGAGATTCACCCTCTCAACCTTGTAGGAATCAGCTTTGAAAGATTCTGGCTTTGAATCAGCACCAGACAAAAACATTGCGAATCCTGATTCTATGCCGATCACCTCACCCATTATGTTGCTGACAAAATAGAAGTCGGCATAGAAATCCTTCCCATGAAATCAATGCAAGCCCAAATGTCTTCCGGCCCGGGCTATAGGAAGGTGCCTTGTGCGATCTGATTTGCCAAGACAGAGGTGTGCCTGCCGTGGCATTGGTGTTTATCGGTTTGGAATCCTAGCCCCTACCACTCCTTAGGCGCTGTCAACTCCTCGGCGTCGGCCTCGATAAACCCGTAGGTCTGCATGATGAATGTAAAGTCGCCGCCGATGCTGTCGCTCGCGACTTGATCATATTTGCTGCGCTTGGCCTTGAACTCGTCTTGCAAGTCGTTGAAGCTGTCAGTAGCGCGGTGGGTGAGGTCGTAAAAATCTGGCAACGTCTTGGGTACACGCGTCTCGATCTTGTAGCAGAGGTCCAATAAGATCGCCTTGCCCTTGTCCACCAAGTGCTTGGGGAACTTGTTGTCGGCATACATTTTTTGGAGAAATGGATGGTTGGCGATCTCTTGATTGGTGACTGGAGCGGTAGCCATAGCTGAATTTTCAGGTTAAATCAGTGTTGTGCGTTGGATCACGCACCAACGACCACAATGATAATACAAAAACGAGGAGCGTCTTCAACAAAATTCTACTTACAGGTAATTCCGTTGCCGAAGGATGCCTTCATCCAAGACCGTGAATGTACCTTGAAACTGAATCCTATCTTGCTCCATCAATTGGTGGATGTACACGCCGGGAAAATTTGGAGAATATTGCTTGAACCGAAGGTAAATAGCACCCGCCTTGGGGCGATAATTGTATCGAAAAATGAGCTCTCCATAGTCCCGATCAAAAGTAAGTGTGGTGTGATCCTCCTGAATTGCAATTGCCATGACCTCAAAGTCAGAAATGCTAGGAGAATCCAAACCAATCGCACGTGTATCGTACCCAGCGCCTTCAAGGTACTTGGTACTGTCGAGTGTTCCGACAAGGCTAAATTTTCGGATCTAGTCGAACGAGTTTTACGCTTGTTTCTTCAATTCCGAACAGCCAGTGGATGGGCTTCTTTTTTGATGCCTTGTCCTTCTCCCAAAAGACTAAGTGTTCTCGCATGGTCTTGATGTTTGGCATCCTCGTGCACAGGCATTGCTTGTTCACTAACTTTCCCCTGCGTTTTATTCACTACGCCTGTGGATAGCTTTTGAGCTATTTCGGGCCGATCAGCCCATCTTTCTAGTGTGCAAAATATATGCACTACGGATGAGTTTCATCTGAAAGATCAAGAAAAAGAGCGGTGTTTACCTTGCCGAGGTGGAGTCGTACCGGGACGGCGGCAAGGTCAGGCAACGTGTGATCATGTGCATTGGGAAGGAGGTCGACAGCAAGGCCCCTGCGGCACCCGCACTTGACAGCATCGAGGTCCTCGGTGCCAAAAGCTACCTCGACTACAAAATCCTCCACGACGTGGCCACGAGGCTCGGGCTTCCTGTTCTCCTGGGCCCCGATGCGGCGCGGATACTCCAGCTCGTTTACACCCAGTTCATCGCAAGGAAGGCCCTATACAAGCTGTCGGAATAGGTGGTGCATACCACACTGGACGAGATCCTCGGTCTTGGCAAGTTGGGGGACAAGACACTGCATGGGCTACGCGATACTTGCCTACATCCAGGCCAAGGTCAAGCCCGCAAGGATGTCGGTGACAACGGCACTTGAACTTCTGCAATCAGCCTACAAGGTCGAAATCAGGCACGAGGAGCAAAATCTGCAATGGCAAAAGGTCGTGACCCTGAAAAATGACCAGAAGGAAGTCCTGAAGCTCCTAGAGTGTAGTGTATAAAATTGTGGGGGAAGTTAGGTGGTGGGGGTGTCTTTTCTGAGTGAATTTTCATCAAATTGAGCTTGGTATGCTCGCCTTCCTGCAAGAACATCATCCATTTCTTATCGGGATGGGCTGTTTTTCCAAGTAGGAGCGCAAAAGCTCCTCGACGTCATCCGGAAATCCGTAAACAATATCGTTCCTGCCCAATTTTAATGCGCTACAGGCATTCATGGTCAAGCCTCACGGCGATACAATCCAATCAGCATCACATCAAGCAACCCGATCTTGCACCAATAATGGTGTGCAAATCCACTTTCTCGCCCAATGTAAGGTCTAATTTCCCACCTCCCTCACAGCTCCCGCACCACCCAGTTGGGTACCCACCATTGTTTGCCGCCTGCTGAGACTTGGATCCAGATGTCGTTGTGGGCGTCGATATCGACCGTCTCGCCAAGGCTGAAGGTATTAAGCTGATGCGCTGCGCTAAATCCTGGCGCGGCATAAAATGCGGTCGTCTCCATGAGCACGGCCCGCTGCGGCACCAGATAGCTGCGGTGAAACAGCACCAAGCTCGACAACAGCAGCAATGCCCAAGCGCCTACCATTGCCAGCTGTCGCCAGGTCGGCTGCTTGCGATTGGGCAGCAAGTAGTGCCCAGCCAGCCCAGCGATCGCCAGTCCAAAGGCGAGATAGATGAGCCAGCCCCAAGACCTGAAGAATGTAAGGTAGGTATTCCATGGGTCACCCGTGAAAAACCGGGTGCTGCCTTGTCGCTGGATGAGCTGCCTGATCTTGGCATCTGAATTTTGCTCCCCATATTCTTGGGCCGCCTTCTTCAGATAGTAGATCGCTGCTGGGTATTCCCGCAAGTTTTCATACATGAAAGCCAGCCGGTAAAGCATGGTTTCCGAGAATTTTCCTTGGGAATACACATTTTCATAAATTTTTAGGGCCAAGGTAAATTGGCCATCATCAAATGCCTTATTCCCTGATTCAAAGGATGTTGTGGCATCTGTTGCAGCCGATTGGGCCAACAAAGGAGAGCTAGCGCACACCAAAAGTGCGGCAGCGAGGACAAAAAATACTGCGAGTCGTTGCATACTACAAAAAAAAGGCTTTATCTTTGCATTCCCAAATTAAGGGACGTTCATTCACAAATATGATTCGGTAGCTCAGTTGGTAGAGCATTTGACTTTTAATCAGAGGGTCCTGGGTTCGAGCCCCAGCCGAATCACTTTTTCCTCGCCCAGCTGGTGAAATTGGTAGACACGCCATCTTGAGGGGGTGGTGCTCGTAAGGGCATGGGAGTTCGAGTCTCCCGTTGGGCACAAGGGCTTTTTGCAAGCCCTTTTTTTTTGCCCCAGCGGCCATCATCAAATACATCATCGTTTTACAAGGGATTTTCTAAAGCATCGGGCTGTTTGCCAATGTGCGCTATGCGGTAAGGTGCACTGGCGCTTTGCGTGTGCAGGTAGGCATCGCCGCGACATTCAGCTACGATGGCGAGGAGCCATGCTTGCCAATCGCCTTCAAAGTCGGCGACCTTGCGCACAGCATGGTCGGGGAGGCGCTCGGCCCACAGGGTGTGGGTTTCGGGCGTGAGGTGCAAGACGTAGGCGCGGTGCACTAATTGACTGCCGCGATTCTCAAAAGGAATGCGCAGTTCGTTTTGGTGCATCAGATAAGTCTCGCTCCCACGAAATTGATTGTTGCCCCGCAATTTGCGCAACGCGTCGCGTAGCAAGAAGTAAATCATCTCCGTTTTTTCTGCGTGTTGCTTCATAGCCTGAATCTCCAAATTGAATCGACCCCTTCGCGCACAGCCGTCAGGAGTGCCTCATCGGCGGTATCGAATGCCAATCGCAAGCCTTGAAGGCAAGGCCTCAGAATATCGCGTAGATAAAAGGCGCGATCGTAGAGCCGCCCCCAAAGACCAGCAATACACCGATGAGCAACAGTACCAAAACGATCGGCGTGATCCACCATGCTTTCCGTTCCCACAAAAATCCAAAGAGGTCTTTCAAAAAATCCATGTTCCTACAAGTTTCAATCTACCGTCAAAGTTCGGCAATTTCTGGGAATTATTGCTGATGGTGCTTTGGGCGGGCGCGCAACTAACAAGCCCCTGGAATTGAGCTAAGCAGGCCATCGCGCTGCTCAATTTCACGACCCACGCGCTGCGTCCCGCTCAGAGACGAGAATCTCAAAACAACGCTGACTCTATTACCGTCGGCTTCGAGCCAACTGTAGGGTGACGAATCACCCCAAACAGCAAGCTTGAATGAAAGGCCAATTGCCTCAGTGCTCAACCCTAATTTCTATTCTCCAATCTCTTGAGAAGCCTCGCACCCAGCCTTTGGCCAGGTTGCTCGATCAGTGCGTAGGTGAGGGTAGAGAGCGTCACAACGGCAGCCAGCATGAAAGCAAACCGCCAGGCAAAGCCGAGAATGATCGGTCCCCAGCCTGCTTGCACATCGATCACGATCCATCCAGCGCGGTCAAACCAATAGAGGATGCCCCAGTGTACAATGTACATACTGAAGCTCACCTTCCCGATATGCCGCAGCACCTTGCCGGGCAAGTGGTCCCAGGACAACTTGCTGAAGCCGATGGTCATCAGCACAAAACCGGCCGACAACACCACTTCCAGCTGGAAAATGCGGCCACCTTGCGTGAAAACCTCCGCAAACACCAGCCCAGCCCAGAGCAAAATGTCCCATTTGCCTAGCTTGGGCCAGGCATCCCCGCGCAAGATGAAATACATCAAAATCCCTAAGGCAAAGACTGGGAGTTGCGTCGGCAGCACCCAGCCAGCATACATGGTGCGCACCATCGTGTCGGGGATGAGGGTGAATGCGTTCAACCCATACCAAGCGACCACCCGCACCACAATCGCGATGCCTAGAAACCTGATCGCACTGCGCAGATCGGGGATCCACCGCACCAGCAAGGGCACAAAGAGGTAAAACAGCATTTCTGTCGCCACACTCCAGCTGCCAGGCACCAGCCATAGGTAATACGGGCTGATTTCGTTTACAAAAAATATGTTGGCAATGATATTGCCAGGTGTGTTTTGAAAGGTGCCATCAAGAAAGCGCGTAGGGCCAAAACCAGTTTGAAACAGGAAGTAGGCGATCCCCACATAATACATAGGAGCAACGCGAAAATACCGTCTGATAAAAAAATTGCGCACCGGGTTGCGCTCCAGAGCCGCGCGGTGGTGGTAGGAACGAAATAAGGTGAATGCACTGGCAATGAAAAAAAGCTGTACCCCGCGACCACCCTGCTCCTCGATGAACCGCAAGGCAGTAGGCAGGTGACCATGGACGAGGCTTGTGCTTGAAAAATGCAAGACCAACACACCCAAAATGGCAAGCCCACGCAGTACATCTACATATTCAAGTTTCGATTGTGTCATCCTCCAACCATGCGATACCAAAAACCAATACTACAAAAAACAGTCACAAGCGCAAAGCCCACCGAAGAAGGCTTGTTTCGTAGATGATTTTTATTGCTTGACCAGGCAACAGCCTCCGCACTAGCCCGATTTTGCCTGCATGAAGTTTCATGGATCACTGCGCATGCAAAATAAACGCTGATTTTCAGTGTACTATCGAATGTGTGTTGTTTTTCCTTGAATTCCTGAAAGATTCAAATTACTTTTCGGTCGTCAGAGTTCTATCGGAATCTATTCATCTTCCCTTTGAACTGCTTTTTGAGTGTTTTTGAAACGATACCGTCTCCCTTTTGGAGATGCCAGCTATATGCCTAGCCGCAACAGACCGACTGTTTGAGCCATTTTGGCTATGTTTTGGGAAACTATGTTGTACTAAAAAAAGAAATTTGCCATGGAAAAGACTTCCTTGCCAAGAGATACGAAAAGTCCAGCATCTGGAGAGCAGATCCAGTCGTCTGGTGAAAATTCGATGCACCCACCTCAGATGAAGCTCACCGCTGGTGCAGCTGCAGACGCTGGGAAACCCGTTCAGAAAAAAGACGACCCGCTCAAAGTCAAAGAAGGGCAGGTCACATTTGACGCCGAAGGCCAAGATAGCGGGGCCTATTTCAGCCGCGTTTGTCACTGGCCTGGAGGCAACTCTGGTGTCACCATCGGCCGCGGTTATGACTTGGGCAGCCGCACTGCAAAAGGCGTGCTAGCCAACCTCAAGTCGGCGGGTATCACGGGCGCTCAAGCCACAACCCTTTCCACAGGAGCTGGCCTCAAGGGGCAGGCTGCTGGCGACTGGGTCAAAGCCAATAAGAAAAGTGTCGGAGAGATCTCGCACGATCAGCAAAAACTCCTCTTCTCCCAGGTCTATGCGGAATTGAAGGAAAATGTGGTTGATATCAGCGAGAAAAAAGCAACGAAAGACAAGTATGGTGACGTCGATTTCGATCACCTCCATCCAGCCATCATGGAAATCTTGGTGGACTTGCGCTACCGAGGAGACTACCATCCAAAATCCAGGGAATGGATCCAGCCGATCGTCGTGAAAAACGATCTCAAAGGATTTGCAGCAGCCATGGGCGATGCCAAGTGGAAGACAGATTTTGGCGTCCCCAAAGACCGATTCGACCGTCGCAAGGCCTTTATGCAAGCTGCGCTCGATGGCAAAACAGCTCCCAAGCCTTCTGAGGTGCCCGCCACCAAGGAGGAACCCAAAAAAGACGCTCCAGCTGCTGCTGGCCCCAATGGCAACGACAATCACGATGTCATCGACAATGGTACTGTCTCAGCAAGCACACTCAACGTGCGTTCTGGTGCAGGCGCTAGTTTCGCCAAAACGGGCAATCCACTTACAGACGGCACAAAAGTACAGGTCTTTGAGAAAAAAGATGGTTGGTTGCGCATCGGCAATGGCCAATGGGTTTCTGCCGAATTTGTGAAACTCACAGGCAAGGGTGGCGAAACGAAAGACACTGGCAAGCCCACGGTCGATCCTGCTGGCCAGCCGCTGGCAGCTGGCACTGTCACTGCCTCACAGCTCAATGTACGCGATACACCCAACCCAGACGGCAAAGTCGTCGATACCCTGAAATCAGGTGCCAAAGTCACTATCATGGCCGAGGCCAATGGTTGGATGAACATCGGACCAGGTCGCTGGATATCAGGCAAATTTGTCACCAAAGGCACGGGTGCCGCGCCTAAAGTCACCGACAAGCCCGCCGCTGGTGGCGCTGCTGGTGCCATGGTCGTCCCAAATTGGATTTCCGTCGCAGAGGGAGAAAAAGGCACTGCTGAAATCAAAGGCGCCAAGCACAACCCAAGGGTCCTCGAGTACCACTCCACCACGGGTAGCTTCAAAGACGATGAGACCCCATGGTGCTCATCCTTTGTCAACTGGGTCATGAAAGAAGCTGGCCAACCCCGCACCAAGAGCGCCTCGGCGCTGAGCTGGGCCAAGTATGGCAAAAAATTGGACAAGCCTGCTTATGGCTGCATCGTAGCTTTTGACCACGGTGGCGGCAAAGGCCACGTAGGTTTTGTGGTCGGTATGTCAGGTGGCAAGCTGCAAGTCCTCGGTGGCAACCAAGGCGACCAAGTCAAAGTGAGCAACTTTGGCACATCTGAAGTCGCTGGTTACAGGGTGCCTACAGACTGGGAAGTCCCAGCTGCAAACTACACCATGGGTGCCATCGCTAAAGTCGAAGACAATGGCGGCCATGCTGCCACGCGTTGATCTGAACTTTCTGAATAGTATATTTTGCCAAGCTCCGATCCCCAAAAGGTCGGAGCTTGTTTTTGGTATCAGCGCCAGTGGATTTTGATTCGCCGACTATGCATTGCAAGCGCTGACACAAAGTAAAATCCGTAGCACTTCATCCATCCGCCACGAAAATCGCACCGCATCGACTTGCAATCTGAGCCGATAGTCTTATCTTGGCTCAGAAACGCGTTATTCACATTCGCTGTTGACCAATGGGAGAAAACAAGTACCTCAATTACATCCTCCTCGCCATCGTCATTTTCTTGGTGATCCTCCAGATTTGGAACCCATTCAAGAAAAAAGAAGGCATGAGCGAATTTGAAAAGACCTTTGAGAAGGCCGAAGCCACGCTCGATCGTTTTGAAAAGCTCAACAATGAGCTCCAAAGCAAAGCCGATTCGCTCAAGATCGCCCGCTTCCAGATCGATGCGGCCTACAACCAGCAGATGCCTCAGTATGCTGCTGCCCTCAGCGAGATCAGCCGTAAGATAGACCTCGCAAATCGGCAATACCTGAACCTGCTCAGGGATCTCAATGCAGAGAAGCAGCGCTTCCTAGAGTCAGGAGCCCCCGACTCGATCCCTTACCTCGACCAACTACGCGACCGCAAGTACCTCAATAACACCCCCAACTGATGAGAAAGATCCTCTTCTTCCTCCTCCTGCTGCCTTGCGGCCTCCTGTGGGGTCAGCAAGCTCCTATGCGCTGCGATAGCAGCTACATCGAGCTGTTTTCCATCGAGGATTTTGACGAGAGCCACATCCCTTGCGATACCTTTGTCGTCATGGGGCGCGGTTATTACGAGCGCATATCGATGGGATACAACCTGAGGGGAGACATCGTCTCTGGGCAAGGCAAGGTCATCGAGAACCTCGCCCTGCAATTGCAACTCGCAAAGGAGCGCACAGACACCTTGCAGAGCATCATTACCCTCACAGAAACCGCTTTGCGTGGCTACAAAAGCCTCGCAGATGGTTATGAGGCAAATCTTGCCCAATCACTCGCACTCAACAAAACCGTCGTCGATAGTACACGCATCATGCTCACCGAGTTGCGCACGCAACACATCAAGGAAGTGCGGCGCGGCAAGGTCAAGGGCTTCCTCCTCGGTGGCATTATCGGAGCATTGGCCGGATTCATCGCAGGGATCTTATTGGTGAATTGAGCGGCACAGAATCTTGACCGAGTCTGAAATTGTATCTAAGGAGACCACATGAGTTTTGAAACAATCGACTATGCCCACAAGCGTGTGCGGCAGCAAGGCAGCAGGGAATGGAAGCTCTGGTTCAATGAGACTGCGGAAGGTCTGCAATTTCGTGTCTTGACCAAGGACAGTGCGGGAGACTGCTACGAAACCCTCACGGGGATTGCCTTGGAAAGCACCGATGACCATGCCCACATCAGGGACGATGACAATGACGACGCCTATTTCACCGACATGTTCCGTTATGCCTCCGAGAAGGGCACCATTCAGATCTATTTGGAGATCAAGACCCGCGAATTGGCATGGGTGCAAGCGACAGGCGAATATGCCACAGAGGCATGTTCGCTGGGTGCAGACGTACCTTTGATGCCGGAACTTGCTGGTTGAACTTGGAATGCGCCGGGGGAATCGATGCGCCGGGTTTTTGCGGTGAGATTAGGATTTTCCCTTTTCCATTGGCTCGACCATCAAAACCTTTTCTCGCTCCACGATCACAGCGCCAGCGGCACCGCCCTTGACCTTGCGCACATACTTGCGCTCTGTGTATTGCACAGGCACCAGGCTTTCGCGTTTGCGTTTGGAATAAAACGCTGCGATTGAGGCCGCAAACTCCAAGACATTGTGTGGGATCGGCCCCGCAGTTGGGTTGCGAATGACAACATGGGAACCCGCAGCATCGCGTGTATGCAGCCACAGGTCGTCTTTGCGGCTATAGGCAAATGTCAGCGAATCGTTCTGCTTGGCATTTTTCCCGCACAAAATGGTGTAGCCATCCTTTTTGAATTCATGGAAACCATGTTTTTGAATTGCCGTTTCTGGCTTGCCAGATTCGATGAGGGGCAAATATTCCGCGCCATAAGCATTCATCCGCCGCAACAGTTCAAAGTCAAGGCCATCGATGCCCAAGGCCAGCGTCATCGGGTTGGGAAAGGCTTCAAACTTCTCCCTTGCCGTCTTGAATGCCCCCAATTCCTGCTCCAGACGCGTGATCTGCTCTTCTAAATGCTTCACCCGCGACCGGTGTTTTTTCTGCTTTTGGTAATACTGTTCGGCATTCTGCTGCGGATTCAACTCCGGTTTCAGTTTGATTTGAATGGGCCTGCTATGGTAAAAATCTTCCAATTCGACCATTTCTGGACCCTGTTGTAGCAGATGTAGATTGGCCATGAGGATGTGGCCGATTTCCTCTGGGGGGCGCTCGTTGGCGATCGTGTCGATCGTGGTGTAAAAGGAGTCAATTTGCCCCTGGAGGCGCTGTGTATGCCGCTCCAGCGGCTTGCGGATCTCCTCAAAAACACGGGCATAGTTTTGGTATTGGTGCCAGGTCTTGAGAAAGACATGCAAAGCCCGTTGCATGCCCTCGATTTCCACCGCTTCCACACCTCGTGGCGGAAAGAGGAGAAATTGAATGCGGTCTGCTCGGCGCAAGAGGTAGTAGTGGTCGTCATCGACCAGCTGCATGCATTTCCCAAAAGCATCGGCAAACGATAGCCCATCGGCCATGGCGCCCTCGATAAAGCCCGCAAATTGTTTGTCAAAAATCGGGGAGATGGCCTTCAGATGCGCTGGTATAGGCAAATCGGCCATGCTGGGATCTGTGACTACGGCCTCATTGTAGCTGCCCGGGGTGACCACAAATTCGAGATCGGCCTCCGAATGTTGCCTAAAGCGGTCCACGACACGGCCATGTTGCAGCACAAGCACATTCGACATGAGCCCGTGCATTTTGAACACGATTTGGAAGCCACGTTCCAGGTCCATCAAGATTACGCGCTCATAGGGCACCGCATGTACGCGCTGTATGCGCAAGCCATGCAGTTGCATGAAGAGGCCGAGCACGTTTTTGCGCGCCTTGTTGAACTGGTTGAGAGGCCACACAAAGGGCAGTGGGGCACCGCAAGCGACACGCAGCCAAACGTCCTTGGTTGGTGTCCCCAGGCCGATCAAAATCTGGTCTTTTTCTTGTGTGAGTGCTTCGGCAAAGATTCCTCCTGCGAGCTCCCTGTCCAAGAAGGCAGCAATTTTGCGCAGGATGAAATAGTGAATATGCATAAGTGAACCTAAAAGTCTGTTTGATTGCCGAAACGCTGCAAAAGTACGACATTTGCCCCGTGTCGAAAAAGAAAAATCTACAAGCTGAGGCTACTGGCCTTCTTCCCAGGGTGCGCATTCTTGCCATTGAGACCGCGACCAATGTGAGTAGCGTCGCGCTGTTTGAGGACGGTATGCTGGTCGCTTTGCAAGAAAATCACGCCAACCGCACGCATGCGCGCCTCGTCACAGTGATGATCGAGCGGCTGTTGCAGGACCTCGATTTGCGGCCTACAGACCTCTCTGCCGTCGCTGTTACCAAGGGTCCGGGCTCCTATACCGGACTGCGCGTCGGGGTCTCTGTCGCCAAGGGACTGTGCATGGCGCTCGACATCCCATTGCTCAGTGTCGGGAGTTTGGAGGCGCTGGCTTGGTCGGTCGTCGATGTCGCAGAGGCGATCGAGGCCAAGATCTGCCCCATGATCGATGCCCGCCGGATGGAGGTGTTTGTGCAATGGTATGACGATCAAGGAAATGCAACGACGGAGGCGGAAGCCAAGGTCATGGAGGAAGGTGCTTTTGCAGACATTCTCGCCATCGGCAAAGTCTTGTTTGTCGGCGACGGCGCGGAGAAGTGCCGCGCTCTTTGGGCAGGCAACCCGCATGCGCTTGTCCTCGGTACACGCCTTTCATCGGCTGCCGACATGGGTGCGATTGCGCACAGGCGCCTGCTCGCAGGCGAGGTCGAAGATTTGGTGACATTTGAACCCTTTTACTTGAAAGAATTTGTAGCGACATTGTCCACAAAGAAAATCCTATGAAAATCCTACGTCGTCCTTTGTTATTGATATTGCCAATGCTGTTGTTCATTACAGCTTGCGGTGGCCCCATAGAATCCTTCAACTTCAAATCCCCCGACGGCGATCGCAGCATCGACGTGACCGGCAAGCGCGAGTCGCCCGCAGGTCCCATCATCGTATCCGTCAAGCTCAATGTGCCCCAAGGCTCAGAGACCTTTTCATTTGAGCACCAAGCAGGCTCGCTCACTAAGGAAAACGTGAGTGCCACCTGGATCAACAACGGGCGTTGCAACCTCACCTTCAAGCACGACGACGGCACATCTTGGGAAGTGGAGACCTTCTTGCTAGACGACAAAGTACAAGCCATCAAAAAATTTCAAATCGATGGAAAATCCATCTTCCACTGACCGCAGGGTCCAGCTCAAGCCCCTCACTCGTTACACATGGGAGCAGGCCACGCAGCTACAATTGCATGACTACCAGGCAGATTTTTTGCCATCGGTGATGTTTTCATTGGCGCAAAGCAAGTTTGAAAACCTCTTTCCCTACGGGATTTTTGAGGGTGACGACTTGGTGGGATTCGCCATGTATGGCGAGTTTGACCAGGTCTGCTGGATCAGTCGTTTCATGCTCGACAAAGCCCATCAAGAGAAAGGTATCGGTCGCCTTGCCTTGTTGCAATTGCTTGATTTGCTGCGTAAATCACCGCGTTGCAAGGAGATCCGCACGAGTTTCGCGCGGCAAAATGCGCTTGCGGAATACTTTTTCCGATCTGTCGGCTTTGAGCCGATGGGAGAGGGAGTGGATCGTGAGATTGTGATGCGCTGGACCAAGAAATAAAGGCAGCAAGCAAGGGGACTATACATCCCCGAAGAGCCATGAGCAACCCGATGGGCCTTATTTTTCCTCGATATGCTTGGACCTTTCCTCCAATATCGTGTCTAGGTGCTTGGGTTCTTCGATTTTGCCAGCATGTGTATGCTCTGCACAATCTTCGAGCTCGCAATCTGTGTTTTCGTCCTCAATCTCTATCGTGGCGTGCTTGATTTCCAATTCCTTGAGGCGATTGCGCACCCGTTGCTTCACAACCTCGATCTCCGCCAAACTCATTGGGCCAGCGACCACTACATGCAGCGTGGCCACATTGTAGGCACCATCGAGCGTCCATAGGTGCAGGTCATGCACATCCACCACACCCTCAAGCGCACTGATTTTACTTTCAATTTCTGCTGGCACGAGCTCTTGTGGCGTGCCTTGAAGGAAAATGCGAAAGCTCTTTCCCAGATTGCGAAAAACATTGATCAGTACATAAGCCATGATCCCGATCGACAGGATTGGATCCAAGATGGGTACATCTGCAAAGAGCATGACGATGCTCCCCACCAAAATTGCCACCCAGCCTAGCACATCTTCGAGTAGGTGCAAGGCGACCACGCGTTCGTTCAACGTTGAGCCTTTTTGGAGCCGCAACACTGCCGCTCCATTCACGGCTATGCCAATCAAGGAAAACACAATCATGCCTTTTGCATCGCTTACCTGCGGATGCAGCAAGCGCGGGATCGTATTTTGAAGAATGAAAATCGCCCCAACGATCAGGATCACCGAGTTCACAAATGCACCCAAAACCGAAAATCGTGCATAGCCATAGGAATATGCACGGTCGCTTTCCTTTGCCGCTACGCGCTCGAGATACCAAGCCAATCCCAGCGCAATCGAGTCCCCAAAATCATGCAAAGCATCGCTCAGGATGGCCATGCTGTTGGTGAAGATGCCACCAAATATTTCTAAAATCGTGAACCCAAGATTCAGGAAAAATGCAACCTTGAGATTGCCGATGGCCCCATGATGGTGCCCATGGTGATGCCCGCCACCATGATGATGCCCGTGGCCATGGTCGTGACCTGCATGCGCACGCTGCGGCGCAGAGTCTTTCCCATGGTCGTGACCTTCGTGATTGTGGTGTGCATCAGCCATAGACCAAATTTAGATTATTCCAACGCCTTTCACTGTATCATTTTTGGACCAATAGGCGCATTGTAATCGGGGCTTGCTCGGCCTGCAATAGCCGCAGGAAGTAGGCGCCGCTAGGCATCTCGCCCAAATCCAGCTCCAGACGCACTGCACCATGGATTTGCGCCCCATAGACCTTGCGCCCTATGGCATCATGGATGGCGATGGCGTAGTCAGAGGTCGGCAGACCAGTGACCTGAAACCTACCCGTTGTGGGATTGGGGAAGATGTGGAAGGAAGGTTGAGGCGACCCAATTCCTGCCATCAGCCCCACGGTTGCGCAAATATATTTGACATTTCCAGTGGCGTCGTCTTGCCAGACCAGATGCAATTTCCCATTGTGCCAAGCCATATCGGGAAAACTCTGGGCCCCGGTGGCCCAGCCAGTCACATATTGGACGGGATGGTCCCAAAGACCTGCTGCACCAGTAAAAGAATACCGAAGAGCGATTTCTGGATTGGTCCCATTGTTTTGATACCAGGCTACCACTATGGTGTCGCCATTGCCCGCGATTGCAGGGTAGTTTTGCGTGATCCCGGCACTGCCAGTGTCAGAGACTAGCCAGTTGTAGCCCATTTGTCCCGTGACAAGATGGGAGGCGCCGAGATAGATGCGTGCCTGGCCATTGCCACCTTGGCTCATGAATGCCGTATAGATGCTGTCACCGACAAATACCGAAACTGGACCAGAGCTAGGACAGGCTTGCAATGTCCAATCGGTCGTATCCAGATCGACGGCAGTGCCAAAACTCATGCCACCATCGGTCGAGATGGCTGCCCACATATCGCGTAGATTGGCGTCATTGTTCCTGAAAGTAAGGATGAGTTTGCCGTCATGCCAATAGGGCTGCCCCGTGCAGCAATCGCAGACTTGCCCGCCAGGCGCAGCATTGCTGGCCACCACCTCGGGCATCCATGTGAGGCCCTGATCTTGACTGATCCGCATCACGAATCTTGGATTGGCATAGGTAGCGGTCTGCCGCATATAGGCGACTACCGGTTGGCCGCCGGGCATGATGCCAACATTGACGAAGGTCGGGATGTCTGTGCCCAGACTATCGACCCAAGCTGGGCTGCTCCACGTAAGCCCGCCATCAAATGAGCTGCGCAGCATGGCTTTGGCAGAGCTTGCAGGGTAGGTCGTATAGACAGCGTAGGCGGTATCGCCTTTGGCTGCGATATTGGGCCCCTCGACAGTGTAGGCATTGATTTGCCCATTGGGATTGACTTGTACGGGGGCAGCAAAGGCTGCCCCGTTCCACATGGCGGCCCAGCCTTTTCGTCCGCCAGTCGTGCTTGCCCAGATCACCAAAGGCGTATCGCCATTGGCAAGTGCGACTTGCGGTCTGATGTTGTCATAGACGCTACCATTGGCAACCTGGATTGGGGGTGCCCAAACAAGGCCGATGTGTTGTGCATTGCTGGTGCTCATGATGCAGCAGCAAATGGCCGTAAAAACCAGCCACTCACGAATTTGGATTGGAACCAATATTTTCAACATAGTTGGAATTGTTGAAGCTGCGCTTGTGTAGCGGCTTGGAGCAGGCGAGCTTCTTGCTCGGCCCGCTCGGCGAAGTCCTTGTCGGCGCTTGCGTAGATGATGCTGCGACTGGCATTGATGAGCAGACCGCCCTGCGCGTTAAGCCCATGGGCGCAAACACCTTCGAGATCGCCACCCTGCGCACCTATGCCGGGCACGAGGTAAAAATTGTCGGGCGCAATCGCGCGAATCGCAGTCAAATGCGCTGGTCGCGTAGCCCCTGTCACAAACCCAAGGTGCCCAGGCAGCCCTTTGGCCCACTCCAAAGAGGTACGCAAAACGCGCTCATACAACAGCTCATCACCGATTTGCTGCATTTGAAAGTCGTCTGCACCGACATTGGAGGTCAAGGCGAGCAGAAAGACCCACTTGTCGGGAAATTGTAAGAAAGGAATGACGCTGTCGCGCCCCATATAGGGTGCCACCGTGATCGCATCAAAAGACATTTCCTCAAAAAAAGCACGCGCATAGAGTTCGCTTGTGTTGCCAATGTCGCCGCGCTTTGCATCGGCAATCGTGAGGCAATCCTGTGGGATGATCTCAAGGGTCTTCTTCAAGCTGATCCATCCTTTGGGCCCTTGTGCTTCATAAAAAGCAATATTGGGCTTGTAGGCCACGGCATAGTCAGAGGTTGCCTCGATGATGGCGCGGTTGAATTCAAAGACGGGATCATCGCATTCCTGGAGGTGCGCTGGAATCTTGCGCGGGTCGGTGTCGAGACCCACACACAGGAGGGACTTTTTGCGTTGGATCGATTCAAAAAGTGCTGCTGGGGTCATGCTGCAAAGTAAGGCATCAATTTGAATTCCAGCTGCATCAATCGGATCGCCTATGGAAAAAAATATTCACGGCTTGCGCCATAGTGCCTCGGAACCCGCGCATGTCTGGTCTGAAAAGCACTGCCTCCAAAAGCTTGGGGCACACCCTTTCTCGCAAACGCACTCTCCATTGCTTTCTCGCACACGCAGTCTCTCTCTCCCCCTCTCGCATGCACTCGCACTTTTAGCCTAAGTCGTATCGTCCTTGCCATCGTCTGGGATCGATTTGATTTTGCGTCGGCGTTGTCTGAAAAAGACACTGGCGGCTGCTACGATTGTCACGCCAGCATAGACCGTGCCCCACACTTGTTGTTGCATGAAGACAAAGCAGGCCGAAAAGGCCATACCGATTGAGATCACGGTGAAGGCAAGCAGCATCGCCAACCGGTCAAGCCGAAATTCGCGATGGATTTGCGCATCCAAAATCTCAACACGCCTACGATGGTCGCGGTGGCGCTCACTTTGCTCTTGGTCTAAATGCCCCTTGACCCAGTCCATCACTCCTGGATCCAATTCCTTGAGCTGCGCAAGTTCTTTGGCGCTGGGCAGCAATGAATTGGCTGCATTCGGTTCAAATAGATGTTGGGTGGGTGGTGTTTGCGGCTCAATTTTACCGCGTAGCGTATCCTTTCTCACTCGTTCGCTCTCCTCTACTTTTGGTTACAACACGATCAAAATCGCGCCGAAAAGCATAGAGGTCTCGCTGCATATTGCTAAAATCTGCCTGCTGAGATGTAAATCCCTTCCCCTCAAATACCTCGGCACATACATCTCTCAATCCTGCTGGCATGGGACGATCTTCAATGGCAAAAATGCCACCCAAGTCTAGTATCCATCTCCACAAAGCCTTCATCACGGGTAAGATTGAGTTTTCTATCCAACAGTGGCTATCTCCTCTGTTCTCCCACAAAACTACGCATTTTCCTTGGGTTTGCAACACACGCCCCCATATTTTTTCTCAACACACCCAAAATTATTAGGTTGTTGATGGAATTGTAAATGCTTTGAGCAGGATTTATTTTTCGCTCTGGTTGGTGAGGATCCAGTCCAGGTCTATGTATTTCTTTTCGTCAACCGTGAAGATCGCATCGCTCACGCCTGTATTGACTCTGATATTGGTCATCAAGTAGGTGTATTGCGAGCCATTGCGGGCATACATGATGGCCTTGTCGATGAGTTTGGTCTCCATGTTGATCCAAAGCGTGGTTTTCCAGATGTCTCCATCGTCGTTGTTGGCAAAGATGGTCACTTTGTGGGCACCTGCTTCTTCGCCGTTGTAGTCGCTTTTGGCGCCTTCTTTATAGGTTTTGTAGAGGCGATCGGGGCTCAGGTCCTCTTTGGCATTGAAGTCATTTTTCATGATTTCCATGTCAGCCTTGAGCATCACCCAGGTGTATTTCCCATTGCAGTACATTTCCTCGTCGGCAAAGACGATTTTGTACTTATTTTTTTTCAAGATAACCGTGCCTTTTTTGGCGACGGGCTTTTTCATCTCAGGGTTGGTCAGCGTGTAGCTGAAGTCGGCGGTGACATCGGCCAAACCATTGAATTTGTCTTGCGAGGCTTTGATGGCCTTGTCTGCCTTGGGATTGCTCTGTGCATCCGCAACGGTGAAAAGAGCCACAATTGCGAGGGTGCAAAGCACTACTTGAAGAGTTTTCATTCGAGTCATCATCTTAAACTTGGATACAAACTTCCGACTATCACGCCATTTCCCCAAACATAATTGGGTAACAACTGAGTCGTCGTACCCACATGGCGCGCGACACAGCACGTGGATCAATGTAGTCCATTCAAAATCTGTTCCAAAGTATATTCGTCATGCACTAAAACTTCGCGGGCCTTGCTGCCTTGGAAGGGACCCACAACGCCAGCCTTTTCCAATTGGTCGATGATGCGGCCAGCACGGTTGTATCCTAGCTTCAATCGTCTCTGTATGAGCGATGTGGAGCCTTGTTGGTGCTTGACCACCAAGCGTGCTGCATCTGAGAAAAAGTCGTCTCGTTCGCCCAGATCGCCTTCGTCGATGTCTTGTTCCTCGCCATCTACAGGTACTTCTGGCAGGTAATAGGGGGTAGGATATCCGCGTTGTTCGGAGATGAAATTGACCAAACTTTCTACTTCGGGGGTATCGATAAATGCATTTTGGATACGCACGATCTCGCTACCTGTACTCAAAAGAAGATCACCTCGTCCTACCAATTGGTCGGCACCGCCAGTATCTAGGATGGTGCGGGAGTCCACTTTGGAGGTCACGCGAAACGAAATCCTTGCCGGGAAGTTGGCTTTGATGATACCCGTGATCACGTTCACCGAAGGCCGCTGGGTCGCGAGGATCAGGTGGATGCCGATGGCACGGGCGAGCTGTGCAAGGCGTGCGATAGGAGTTTCAATCTCCTTGCCAGCAGTCATCATCAAGTCAGCAAATTCGTCGATGATGAGCACGATATAGGGCAGGAAGCGGTGGCCTTTCTTTGGATTGAGCCTGCGGGCGATGAATTTTGTATTGTATTCCGTGATGTTGCGCACGCCGGCTTTCTTGAGCAGATCGTAGCGCGAATCCATCTCTTTGCACAAGCTATTCAATACGCCGATCACCTGCTTGGTGTCGGTAATGATTGGTTCCTCGCTCGTTTCCAAGACTGCGAGGAAATGGCTTTCGAGATTGGCATAGAGGCTCAACTCGACCTTTTTGGGGTCGATGAGCACGAATTTCACCTGCGAAGGGTGCTTTTTGTAGAGGATCGAAGAGATAATGCCGTTGATACCCACAGACTTGCCTTGGCCGGTCGCGCCAGCGATGAGCAAGTGGGGCATCTTGGCGAGGTCGGCGATATAGACCTCGTTGCTGATCGTGCGTCCCAGCACCAAAGGCAATTCGGCTTTGCTGTCCCTGAATTTCTCGGTGCTCATGACCGAGCGCATCGAGACGATTTCTGGCTTGGAGTTCGGGATCTCAATGCCGATCGTCCCTTTGCCCGGGATCGGGGCGATGATACGGATGCCAAGTGCCGAGAGACTCAAGGCAATATCATCCTCCAAGTTTCTGATCTTCGCGATACGCACACCGGCTGCTGGCACGATCTCATACAAGGTCACGGTCGGCCCGATCGTGGCCTTGATGCTGGTAATATCGATCTTGTAATGCTGCAGCGTCTGGACGATCTTATTTTTATTTTCTTCCAATTCCGAGCGGTTCACTTCCCTGCTGGAGCTGCCGTCGCGCTGCTCCAACAAGTCGATCGTCGGGTATTGGTAGGTGCTCAATTCCAGCGTAGGATCGTAGGCCGTCCAATCTGCCACCTCATCCTCAGGATCCAGCGTTTCCAAGCTGCCAACGGGGACGATTTTTTCAAATGTATCTTCCTTGACCGCGTGGATATTGTCGCCATTGAGGGGCACAACGGGTACCTTATCTGCTGTCGGGATGTCGCGTGTATGCGTGTCCTCGATCACAAAATCCAAGCCACTGGGCCTTGTGGTGCTGTCACGGTAGGTGCCGATCTCTGGGATTTCGTCGGGGCTAGGGAGGTTGATTTCAAAGTCTGGCTCCTTGCTCTTGTTTTTTGGCTTCTCAGCTACGGTATTGATTTCCAGTGGAATCTCTCCGTTGGGTCCGAGTTTGGGTTTTTCTGGGACTGGAATGGCCTCTGGTACGCCATCTTCGGCGGGCCGCACCGAAATTAGGAATTCATCGCCCTTGGCTTCGGTTTCTTCCTCTTCATCTTCTTCCTCATCGTCGCCGAGCGGTTGGGTGCCCTTTTTTTGCTTGTTCACAGGTTCCTTGGGATCCTCTGCGACTTCAGCCTCGACTTCGGCTTCAGGTGCAACTGGTTTTTTAAGGATGAGCCTGCTGAATGGCAGATCGACATTAAAATTGATGACCAAAAAGATCAAGAATGTGATCACAACCACCAAGCCAGTTCCCACACGGCCGATCGGGTAATTGAGCATCTCATTCACATACAAGCCAAAACCGCCACCGAGCAAGCTAGCTTTCCCCCAGATCACCAAAGACAGGAACGCCACGGTGACCGAACCCCAGATCACGGCAAAAAAGACGTGCTTGAGGACTTTGAACAACAACGGGGAGTATTTGCGCTCCAAGACGGCAAATCCCCAGAAGCCAGTATATAGAGGTATGATGATGGCAAACATGCCAAATCCCCTAAAAACCAAGATGTGCGAGATCCAGGCGCCCAATCCTCCCAGCCAATTGGCGGGCATTTTGCCACTGATGGTCTGGTCGCTATAACCAGTGAAAAAGTGTGAGACACAGGCGATCAATGCAATGATGCTCGCAAAGATCATGAGCAAGCCTAGCACCTTGCGGCCACGTTCGCTGCGGATAAAGGCAAACGCTTGCCCCGCCTTGCCCACATTGTCGGTTGGCTCCGGGGTAGGGGAGGGAGCTTGCGGCCGCTTTTCACGACGCAAGCCTTGTTCGACGCTTTTGTCTTGCTTTTCGGCCTTTTCTGACCTGCCTTTGACTGTATTTTCTTTTGCGGCCATTCGATATGCTAGCCCTTGGGGGCACTCAACTACATTGGTATTCCGATAGAAGGCTGCAAGTTACTCATTCCCACGGGCAAGGAATTCACACGACGCGCACAGCCGACCACTAAAATGTACAAGCTTATACGTGGCGCCCCTGAAATAAGGTTGTGAGCGGCTCACATGCGCGTGATTGCCCTACAAATGCGCTTGGGCAGATAGGCACCGCCATAGACGAAGCCTGTGTATATCTGCACGAGGTCTGCACCGGCACGCAGGCGCTCCACTGCGTCGTCGGCCGTCATGATGCCGCCGACAGAGATGATCGGCAGACCAGGGCCAGCCTTGGCACGCAGGTACCGCAGCACATCCAGCGAGCGAGCCTTCAAAGGCGCGCCACTGAGGCCACCGGCCCCGATGGCCTCCACTTGCGCAGGTGCAGTTGTGAGTCCAGCCCGGTTGATCGTTGTATTGTTGGCGACCAAGCCAGCCAAGCCAGTCGTTTGCACGATGTCCAAGATATCGTCGAGCTGTGTGTCGGTGAGATCGGGCGCGATTTTGAGCAGGATTGGTTTGCGGGCAGGTTTTTGCGCATTGAGGGCTTGCAAGGCGTTGAGCAATGCCGTGAGCGGCTCTTTTTCTTGCAATTCGCGGAGGCCGGGGGTGTTGGGGCTGCTCACATTCACCACAAAAAAATCTACAACAGGAAACAGGGCCTCAAAGCACTTTTGGTAATCGCTCACAGCATCGGAATTGGGGGTGTCTTTGTTTTTCCCGATGTTGCCAGCCACGATGAGGCGGCCACGGCGGGCCTTGCGTAGCCGCTCGGTGAGCACCGCAAGGCCATCGTTGTTAAAGCCCATGCGGTTGATGATCGCCTGGTCTTGCGGCAAGCGAAACAGGCGCGGGAGCGGGTTGCCCGCTTGAGCGAGCGGCGTCACCGTGCCCACCTCTGCAAAACCAAAGCCCAGGTCTCCCCATTCCCTGATCAGCAGCCCGTTTTTGTCAAAACCAGCTGCCAATCCTACTGGATTCCGAAAGGTGAGCCCAAAAAGCTTGCGCTCCAGGCCCGGGGCACGCAAGTGATGCGCGCCTTGCGTGAGCCAGCGCATCCCTGGGATCGCAAACCAAAGGCGCAGGAACTTGAATGTAAAGTGGTGCGCCTTTTCGGCGTCCATGCGAAACAGGAGGGAGCGAATGAACAATTTATACATTGCCGCCAAATTAATTGAAAATTCACCAAGATTGTACACCGCCGACTTCATCACAGTGGTGCATCGACCATTGATGGTCTAGATGGCACGCAGTTTTTCCTCAGACTGGCTGGCCCGATACTCAATGTTATGTGTCGGTCACGCGACGGATGGCCCCAATTGCTAAACCTATTTTGGAGGTGCAGCGCTAGGCCCATTCATTTGTGAACGGTCTGCCACGTTTGCATAAAACAGGTAGTAAGTGGGCCTTGAATGCAAAAGTTTTGGGCTATTATTGTCTTTATGGATAGCAAAATACAGCTCAGGCATGCTGAGATCGACGGTATGCTTCGATTTTCCATGCGTTGGTGGCGGCATACATGCCTCCTCGGATGCTTTTTGGCCTTGCTCTGTACTGCGCAGGCCTCCAACCTCGACAGCCTCAAGCAAGTCGTGGTCGAGGGTAGGCTAGATACCAATACCGTCAATGCGGGCTATTCCATTGCCTATTATACCCGCTTCGACAACGCAGACATCGCCTTGCAGTATGCCTTGAATTCGATGGCCTTGTCTCGTAAACTCGATTTTAAGATCGGGACCGCGCGTGGGTACCTGACTGTCGGCCAGTGTTATCTCAGTGCAGGAAGGCTCGATACTGCGTTGGTGTGCTTCAAGGACGGCGGTCTATATGCCATGGAAATCGGTTATCGGAGGGGGCTATACTTATCCTGCCTCCATGCAGGCACGGCCTATGAAATGAAAGGGGACTATTCTCTCTCGGTCAAGGCACAGATGCAGGCGCTCAAAATGGCGATCGAAGACAACAATGATGCCAACATCACCGATTGTGAATTTAACCTTGGGATCACCTATTGCCGTGTGGGTGAATATTCCGTGAGCCTCGCCTATTTTACAAAAGCTGCTGAGCGCTACAGGCTTGTAGGGGATTCGCTCTCCTACAGTGCTGCACTCGAGGCCATTGGAAACGTCGCGGTCGAGCAGGGCGACTATGACCTTGCGCTGACCAATTGCCGCCAAGCGATCGATCTGATCTTGCCATACGGGGAAACAGGTAACATTGCACCGTCCTATTTGAACTTGGGGAGCATTTATTTTTTCAAAAGAGACTTCCCCAATGCCGTTCACTATATGCAAATGGCCTTGGACATCGCCATTGAAACGCATCAGCGGGGTATTGAGGCAGATTGTCACAACAACCTCGGCAATTGTTATCACCGCATGGGCAATCTTGCGCTGGCAGAAACACATAGTCTCAAGGCTATGGAGCTTTGTAGGTTAGCCAATCGCGGGGAGACCTTGCTGGATGCCATAGGGAATTTGGTGCAAGTATATGAGGAGCAAGGAAAGGCAGAAATGGCTCTGAAATATTACCGCGAATTGCGAGACCTCAAAGAGTCGATGAGAGTCGATGAGGCCGCCGCCGAGATTACCAACTTGCGGGTAGAGTTTGAGGGCAAGAAAAATGCACAGGAGATTTTGCTGCTCCAAGAGCAAAAAAACGCCTCAGAGATCAAGGCCGAGAAAGCGGAACTGCGCGTTGTTGCATCCGTTGCGATCGCCATCGCATGTGCCGTGGTGGTGGTGCTCATGGTGCTATTTCAGCGCATGCGCAAGCGTGCCATCGCCCTAGAGATCGCACAAAAAAACACCGATTTTGCCCACAAAAAAATCGAATTGGAGCAGCGTGCCCTCAGGGCGCAAATGAATCCCCATTTTATTTTCAACAGCCTCAATGCGATTCAGAGGCTCTATATCGAGGGTGACCTGGACCGTGCAGGGGATTACATGAGCGACTTCGCGCAAATCCTTCGCAAAATCTTGGACCACAGCAGCTGCGACAAAATCACCCTGTCAGATGAACTGGAGACCCTGAGGCTCTATATGAGCCTAGAAGGTGCGCGGTTGGAAAGTCTGCTGGAATATGAACTCCACATCGACGAAGAAATCGACATATACAATACATGGGTCGCCCCCCTCATCTTGCAACCCTTTGTAGAAAATGCCATTTGGCATGGCATCTTGCCTACCGGAAAGAAAGGCACCGTGATGGTGCATCTAAGACCAGATGAATCTGTGGGCGAGGGCGATTTTATCTATTGCAACATCATCGACGATGGTGTCGGCATCGATACCTCCCGCAGCACAAAAGTCGGCTCGGCCTTCCATGAAAGCAAAGGCATCCGCATTACCCAAGATCGGCTCGGCATCTCGGGCGTGATCATCGCAGAGCAAATGCCCGCCGGGGGCACCAAGATTACATTGAAAATTCCAGTCACCTACCAATAAGAACCATGATGCTGAGAGCACTGATCATCGACGATGAGAGCAATGCCCGCTTTTTGCTGGCAGACCAGATACAGCGCCATTTTGAGGACCGGGTGACCATCGTCGCCGAGGCCAACGATGTCGATACAGGCTTGGAGGCCATCCAAAAGCATCAGCCCGACTTGGTATTTCTGGACATCAAGATGCAGAAAGGCACCGGCTTTGACCTCTTGCAGGCCCTCAAGACGGTCGATTTTGAGGTGGTATTCATCACCGCCTACGACAACTATGCCATCAAAGCATTCGATTTCGCAGCCTTTGGCTACCTCCTCAAGCCCGTCAAAACCGCAGATTTGCGCAAGGTGATCGAGCGGATGGAGAAACAGACGCGGCGCATCAAGGACGGGGCCGATCAGCGGGTCAAGGTCCTCATCGACAACTATGGCGACGAAGGCGGGCGGCTCAAGCGGATCGTGATCAGCAATATGGAAGGCTTTAAGGTTGTGGACATCACAGACATCATCCGCTTGGAAGCCTCGAGCAACTATACAAATTTTGTGCTCACCCGTGACCGCAAGGTCATGGTGAGTCGCACCATGGGAGAGTATGAGGAATTGCTCAATGACCATGGCTTTTTCCGCATTCACCAGAGCCATATCGTGAATTTGCGCCATGTAGAAGCCTATGTGAAGACCGACGGCGGGCAAGTGCAAATGGCAGACGGGACATTGCTTACAATCAGCCGAAACAGGAAAACGAGCTTTATGAAGCGTTTTTTTTAGGGAATACCATAGCGAATGAAAATTTTCCCCAATACCGAATACTCAGTCGCCATGCTGAACGGCGCGATAAACACCGCCAACCGCTAAGTACCGATTGCATCGCAATTTGCAACGAGTAATATTGCATCTCAGGAGGCAATTACTGCCTCAACAGGATGGCAATCAGGTTGCAAGACAACGGAGAACACTTTAAATTTTTGCAAAATCCATGATAGAATACGATTTCTAGCCTTAGCTTTGCGCCGCCTTCTGCTCAGGGTTAGGACGAAACGAAATCGATTGGAAGTATAGGCTTTTACCGTGACTCATTCGGGATCGTACCCCGCTGGTATTCAATTATATGCGAAATACATACTACAATTTCATCGCAGCATTGCTGTTCCTCTTGGCCGGGAATTTGGCCGCACAGACCATCACAGTCACCTCTCCCAACGGGGGGGAGACTTGGACGGGATGTACCACGCGCACCATCACATGGTCGCATTCGGGGCTACCCAACACCTTTTTTGACATCGACTACTCCCCCGACAACGGGTCGAGTTGGGTCGCTGTCGCGAGTAGCTTGAACTCCCCTGGCGGGTCCTATATCTGGACACTGCCCAACATTACCTCAGGTTCATTTCTCGTGCGGGTGCGGCTTTCCAGCCAGCCTTTGATCCAAGACATCAGCAACGCCGTGTTCTCCAATACCGGGGCCTTGATTGTCAATTCGCCCAATGGGGGAGAATCCTGGACGGCCTTTTCCTCACAGACCATCGCTTGGACGCCCAGCGGGACATCGGGAACATATAAAATTGATTACTCCACCGACAACGGTACGACCTGGATCGTGATCACAGCCAGCTACGCGACGGGTGGCAATACCTATACTTGGAGCCCAGTTCCCAACCTGCCATCCAACCAATGCCTGGTGCGCGTTTCAGACGTCGCCGACCTCAGTTGCAAGACCGACGTGAGCAACAGCACGTTTTTCATACTTTCATCATTGACAGTGCTCACCCCCAATGGTGGCGAAAACTGGCAAGCCACAGTCGGTACACAAAATACCCTCGTGAACATGGACAATGTCCCTGTCACGATGAATACGGGCAACTTCTATGACAATGCCGGACCAGCTGGCACCATGAACGGCACGACCTATACCAAAACATTTACCCCAGACAATCCGCTCAATAAACTACGGGTAAACTTCACCAATTTCAGCATCGGCACGGGCACCCTCTACATCTACAACGGCCTCACTACGGGATCGCCACTGATTGGTACATTCTCAAGCACCAACAGCCCTGGCGTCATCACATCGACCCACTTCACAGGTGCGCTGACGTTCATCATCTCGGGCGGTGCGGGCAACTCCGGCTGGGATGCGGTGATCACTAGCATAGGCACGCCCACACAATTGGTGTCTTGGAATATCATCGGCACCAGTGGGCGATTTGACCTCAACTACAGCACCGACAATGGCACAAGCTGGATCCCGATCCTGCGCAATTATCCTTCGACAGGCAGCTTCCCTTGGCAAGTCCCCAATACCCCCAGCAGCAATTGCCGCTTCCAGGTAAAGGACAATACAAACGGAGCCATTGTCGATCAGAGCGATGCAAGCTTCACGATCGGTCCAGTCACGCCCGTCATCGTGGTCGATGGGCCCAATGGAGGAGAGTCTTTTTATGCAGGCACTACGGCGCAGGTAACTTGGCGCACAGGTTTCGTCGTAAGCCCCACCACTAAATTGGAGTATTCTACCAATGCTGGCACCAGTTGGAACATCATCACAGCAGCAACTGCGAATACAGGCTCCTACACCTGGACCGTCCCTGCGGCACCGAGCACACAGTGCCGCGTGCGCGCCAGCGACCCGACCGCGCCGCTGGTGAACGACATCAGCAATGCCAACTTTACCATCTTTCCCTACATCGCAGTCACGACGCCCAACGGCGGGCAGACCCTGTCGGGCTGCAACACCCAGCCGATCTCCTTCCTCCACGGCGGCACCTCGGGCACGTTCCTGGTCGAGTTCACGACCGACAACGGCGCGACCTGGGCCACGATCCTCAACAATTACACGCCCAGCCTCAACCCCGCCAACCTCAACGGCTGGCAGCTGCCCAACATCAGCTCGACGCAGGTCAAGGTACGTGTGAGCGACGTGGCCGACCTGGCCAAGACCGACGCCAGCGACGCCAACTTCACCATCAACCAGACGCTCAACGTGCAGATCATCTCCCCCAACGGCGGGCAGAACTGGATCACGGGCACCGTGCAGGGCATCTCCTACACCCTCTCGGGCGGGGTGACGCAGGTGCTGCTGGAGTACAGCACCAACAACGGCACGACCTGGACGGGGATCGCCAACAGCACCGGCGGCCTCTACAACTGGACGATCCCGGACTACCCGAGCACGCAGTGCCTGGTGCGGGCGACCGACGTGATCACGCCCTGCAACAGCGACGTGAGCAATGCGGTCTTCACGATCGTCTCCAACCTCACGGTCACCGCCCCCAACGGCGGGCAGACCTGGAACGCCACGGTGGGCCCGCAGAACACGAGCTACAACATGGACAACGCCCCGATCACGATGAACACGGGCAACTTCTACGACAGCGGCGGCCTGCTGGGGCTCATGAACGGGGCGACCTACACCAAGACGTTCACGCCCGACAACCCGCTGAACAAGATGCGCTTCACGTTCAACAGCTTCAGCGTCGGGACGGGCACCCTCTACATCTACAACGGCCCGACGACGGGCTCGCCGTTGATCGCGACCTACTCGACCACCAACAACCCGGGCACGATCACCTCCAGCCACTTCACCGGGGCGCTGACGTTCATCATCTCGGGCGGTGCGGGCAACTCCGGCTGGGATGCTGCGATCTCGAGCGTGGGCACCGCGACGCAAAACATCACCTGGAACATCGTGGGCACCTCTGGGCTCTTCGACCTGGACTACAGCACCAACAACGGCACGAGCTGGCAGCGCATCGTGACCAGGCTGCCGAGCACCACTGGCATCTACCCCTGGCAGGTGCCCAA